>CAVHFE010000012.1:0-48958 GCA_963635145.1 Oscillospiraceae bacterium | reverse complement strand
GCGCCAAGGCGTTGAGGGAGCGAAGCGACCGGGAGTCCCCGACGGTCCACCATTTTGAATGTTGAACGACAGGTTCTTTTAGCCTGTCGTTTTTTTGTTGTCTTGAAGTGTTTGCTAGGGCAAAAGAAAACCCATGAGCGAGGGAACTCATGGGTTTGAAGGAGGAGATGCTAGTTGGGGACCTAGCATCTGTATCGCTGAGAAAGCGATGCGATCAGGAGGGGCTCCTTACTCGCTGTACTCTTTATAACTCAAATTTTTTGAAATTACCCGTTATTCACAAAATGTCCGTTGCGTGTTGCTCTTCCGGGGTGAACGGGTTCTAAATTACGAGAATGTTTATACTAGGGACATCTTTTGATAGGGAAATGGCCCGTTTGAATCTTGAGTCGAAAGGAAAGCCCGTTGTTGCATTTGTCCAGTGAGGGTGTTGAGCAAAAAGCTGAGCCTTTGAAGGTGGAATGCTTCGCCTTGGACATCAGGACGATGATGGGCCATGACCTTGCTCCTCATCATCTTGAAGCGGTGCCGCTGCGTTATTGCCTTTTGGCCGACAAACGCCGTGGCGACGACAGCCTTCTAGCCCTTGCGACGGGCATCCTTCTTTCCGATTGCCTGGGTATTGTGTGCGATTCCGATTTGATTATCGACCCTGCTGGCAAGCCCTATGTTTTGGGGCGTGATCAAAAGATCAGCATTGCTCACGCTGGTTATCTTGCGATTGTGGCAAGTTCCTCTGCACCGGTGGGCGTGGATGTGGAGCCTATCCCCAGCTATACCGACCATTCGCATCTGCGCGTCCTGGAGGGCATTTACGGCAAGTCCAACATCGACCGTAAGGCTGTTCTAAGCAGCAAGACAGGCCCTTCCTTGTTCGCTCGCTTGTGGACCGAGGCCGAGGCCACGTGCAAGCGAGATGGCTTGGCCTTGAAGGAGGCCTTGAGGGACAACAGGAGCTACCTTGCGCAATCCTGCACGGAGTCCCTTGAGTGCAAGGGGCATATGATCACGGTGGCCACCGACGAGCCTGCAACTGTGAATCTTGAGCTGCTTGATTTCCAGGATTGGATGGCCAGGTCGTAAGGCCGATTGCTTTGATTGGGCAGTTTATGGGGATTTGCGCCTCGCTCTGGTTTAGGTGCTAGGGTTATATGCACCGTTTTCCGCCAAGAAGAAAGTAGGCCTCAATGAGCAAGACGCCTTTGGTGAGCATCATTATGCCGGTGTACAACTCCGAGGCGACCCTTCTTCGCGCAGTGCACGGCATTCAGCGTCAAACTTACGAGAATTTGCAGATCATCCTCATCGATGATGGTTCAACCGATAGTTCGTTGAAGATGCTCGAAGAGCTTGCCGAGGGTGATTCCCGCATCGAGTACGCAGCAAAAGAGAATGGCGGCCCTTCGACTGCGCGCAACCTTGGCTTGGACATGGCCAAGGGCGAGTGGATCGCCTTTCACGACTCCGACGACTGGATGGAGCCCTATGCTATAGAGCGCTTGGTCGACGGTACGACCTGGGGGCCGTGCGAGATGGTGGTGGCTAACTTCTACCGCGTGTGCGACGGGCGCTATCACGTGAAGGGACGCGGTCGCGATTCCCTTATCACGCGTGACGAATACGTTCGGGGCATGTCGGTGCGCCCTTCAGACTTCTTCTACGCGGTTTCGTGGAACAAGCTCATGAAGCGCTCCATTTTCGAGGAGAACGGGCTTCGTCTTGACGAGACGGTCCGCTACGGCGAGGATCACTTGATGATGACGCAGTTCCTAAGCCACGTTGAGCATGTCTTCGTCGTCGGTGAGCCTTTGTATTACTATATCGACCGTCCCGGCAGTCTTCTTCATCAGGGGCTTACGCCTTTGGGCTTTGCTCAAAACAGGCTGACAATCTTTCCCGAGTACCGTCGATTGCTTAAGGAATCCGGTGCGAGCAGGGGAGCGTTGGGTAAGGTCAAGCTCGCTGCCTTCTTCATCACACCATCCACCGATGGGGTTTTGCTTCCTTGGGATAAAAAACTCGATGAATCCCAGGTGCCCAACTAAGGGTTTTCAAGGGTTCATCGAGTGCTTATTGCCTTCAAAAAAGCTCCGCTTGGATTGTTGTCCGAGCGGAGCTTTTGCTTGGGTTTGATCGTCGGGCAAGATTGCTAAGCCTGATTGCCGAGAATCCGATCGACCGATTGGACCTTCCTGGTCATGGTGTCCAGGTGCCCAGGGCGGATGTCCGCTTTCAGGATGACCTCGGTCCGGATGCCCTTTTCGGCCAGGATGAAGGTTGCGCGTTTGACCACGTCCATGACCTCGTCCCATTCACCCTCGATCTCGGTGAACATCGAGTAGGTTTTGTTGGGCAGGCCGCTTTCGCGAATGACCTTGACCACTTCGGCAACCTCGGCGCTCAGCTCATCGCCCACGCCGAAAGGTGCAATCGCAACGGCAACTAGGGTATTCATCTAGATTTCTTTCAAGGTGAAGGGCACGTTTGCGATGTCGTTGGCGCTTGCGTTGTAGAGTGCATCGATGAACTGCACCTTGAAGCTTGCCGGCCCATGGGCGTTCATCGCGCCGCGGATGCCTGCAAGGTCGAAGACGGCAGTTGCGCACATGGCGGCCACAAAGGGGTCGGCCGCTGCAGCGTAAACTGCGGCAACGCCGCCAAGGGCGCAGCCGGAGCCCGTTACCAGCGTCATGAGCTCGGAGCCGCCCTGCACGTAGGCGACCTGCTTGCCGTCGGTTACCAAGTCGCATTCGCCGCTGACGGCAACCGCACCGCCCGTGAAGGAAGCGAGTGCGCATGCGGCGCTTTCGGCGGATTCGACGGAGTCGGTGGAATCAACGCCGCGTACGCCCGATTCCTGATGTTCGATTAGGCCCCAGTGCTCGGCCAGGGCGATAGCCTCGGAGGCGTTGCAGCGGATGATGCTTGGTTTGCATTCCTTGCAATCGAGCAGAAGCTTGGAGCGCAGGCTGCCAATGCCCAGGCCAACCGGGTCAAGCACCCAGGGGGTCTGGTGCGCGTGAAGAGCCTGCGCGGTACGAGGGATGGTTTCCTCGTACACGGGCATCAGGGTGCCCATGTTCAAATACATCGCCTGCCCGCCGGCAAGAAGCTCGCCTTCGTCGGGAAGGTACACCATGGCCGCCGATCCGCCTACAGCCAGCTGTGCGTTGGCAACGAAGTCGATGGTGACGAAGTTGGTGATGGAGGGGGCCATGGGGTTGCTCATGTGGACTTTATCCACGGCTTCGGCCATGGCAAGGCGCAAATTTTCCTCGGTCATTTATGTTCCTTTCAGCGTTGGTGGCTCTTCGAAGCTCTTTAAACCATGAGGACCCAATTGGCGACGCCCAGGGCGTCCGCAATGGCGTTTACCTGCACGCCGGTTAAGGCGTATTCCTCGGCTTCGATTGCAGCTAAATCTTCGGCGCTCAAGCCGGACATGCCTGCCAGTTCATCGATGCTCAAGCCTCGCTCGATGCGGTTCATCTTAACCGCGTGGGCAACGATGTGCTTTTGCTTGGCGTCCATCAACGGGGCTCCTTTGCGATTGGTGCGAAAAAAGAGGAACCGCTCTTGGGGAAGAGAGCGGTTCCAGCAGGTTCGCAAGTGGTCTCTCGTGGTGTTGCCTTAAATACTAGCTGCATTGCCGGTATTCCCACGGGTGCCATCTGCGGGCGGTGCGCATGTTTGGGGATCCGCGCACCAAGCTATGGGGTTTGCGCGCTTGAAGGGGAACGAGCGCGCTCGTGCGGTTCTTAGTGAATCTGATTGGACAGGTCGTCCATTTCGCGAACGAAGGATTGGTCGTCTCCTGCGGGGGCGTGGTCTTCCTTAACGAAGTTGGGACCGAGCTTGGCGACGGCTGCCACGCTGCCGGAAAGCGCGAAGAGCGCAATGACGTTGGGCAGGACCATTAGCTGGTTGAACATGTCGGCAAGCTCCCAGACAAGGTCGTTGGAAAGGATGCAGCCGATGAAGATGAAGACGAGGGCCAAAAGGCTGAAGGGCTTAAGCGCCTTGCGGCCGAACAGGTAGTTGACGTTGACCTTTGCAAAAAGGTTCCAAGAGATGATGGTTGAGAAGGCGAAGAAGAGCAGGCAGATTGCGACGAACGCCGAGCCAAGGCCCTCACCCATGAAGGTACCGAAGGCGATCTGGGCCGCGTTGGTCTTGTCGATGCCTTCCCAGGCGCCCTGAGCCAAGGCGCCGTCGCCTACGAACAAGACGGAGATGACCACGAGTGCCGTGATGGAAACGACGACGAAGGTGTCGATGAAGACGGCGACGATGGCGACGATGCCCTGATCGTGAGGGTTCTTAACGTTGGCAAGCGCATGTGCGTGCGGGGTGGAGCCCATGCCGGCCTCGTTGGAGAAGAGTCCGCGCTTAGCGCCCTGGGTAAGGGCGGCTATGATGCCGAAGGTGACGCCGCCGACCTCGGCCTGAGGATTGAAGGCGCAGCTGAAGATGAGGCCGAACGCGGCGGGGACGTTGGCTGCGTTCATGATCAGCACAACCAGGCCGCCGACGATGTAGAGGATAGCCATAATGGGGACGAGCTTCTCGGTGACGGAAGCGATACGGTCGACGCCGCCGAGGAAGATGAATCCGGCGACGATGACGATTGCGATGCCGATTGCCCAGGTGGGAATGCCGAAGGCGGTCTCACAGGTAGATGCGATGGAGTTGGACTGAACCATGCATCCCATGAAGCCCAGGGCTAAGATGATTGCTACCGCGAAGAAGCCGGCCAGGAACTTGCCGAAGGCGCCTTTGAAGGCCGTGGTGATGTAGTAAACGGGGCCGCCGTGGACGTTGCCGTTTTCATCGACCTTCTTCGTGAGCTGGGCTAAAACCGCCTCGGCGTAGTTGGTGGACATTCCCAAGAATGCGATGACCCACATCCAGAAGATGGCGCCAGGGCCGCCGATGAGGATAGCGCCGCAGGCGCCGACGATGTTGCCGGTGCCAACCTGCGCGCCGATTGCGGTTGCGAGCGCCTGGAAGGAGGAGATGCCGCCTTCCTGCTTGCCGCCGTGAAGGTTGAATCCGCCGAACACGCTCTTAACGCCGGCGACGAAGTACCTGACCTGTGCGAATCGCGTGCGGATGGTGAAGAACAAACCCGTGCCGATAAGTAGGAATAGCAGCACGTAGTTGGACAGGTAACCATTGATGGTGGTTACGATTTCGTAGAGTTGTTGCTCCATGGTATGGGTTCCTCCTTGTAGGGGGTCGTCGGAACCCTGGAGGAGTGGGATGCTGGCATGCGATGCGTCCAAGAACTGGAGCATGCTGCCTCTGTCCTTTTGCCTGAGAGATTTATTCGAAGTTCGCGCGTTGTTCGCACGGGCTTCGGTTTGTCCCCTTCGGCACCCGACTAAACGGGCTTCTCCAGAGTGTCCTCCACCTCAGGTTCAAGAAGAAATCGGATTTTGGCGCACGCTAAAACAAGGCAACGGAGTTTTAGCCTAAGCCAGGGAGTTGAAATCTTTTCGTTCCAGAGGCTTCGTTGGATAATCAGCGCCTAAAACTTTACTTATCTTTGTTTCCGGACGGTTAATCGTTGATGAAATCCGCCGGTGGACGGTAGGGGAGCGCACGGTGAATATGTTCATGTTCGGTTTTGCTTGCCGCTTACCGGTCGTATGCGGCGGATATGCTAGCCTAGATTTCAAGGCAAAGGCGGTTTTCCTGCTGCTTGCCCGCTTTTTCGCGTATGCGCCCTTGTTCATCGGCGTTTGTGTTTGCGGGCCATTGGAAGGAGCCGTCTAAACGCTTTAATTAAGAGATAGGAGCACGCCATGCACTTCGACATCAACGAGATCATCTTGCGCATGGTCGAGGACAAAGAGCTTCCCGCCTACAAGATCGCCACCTATTTGGGCGTTCCTTTGCAGGAGGTCGATCCGATCATCGCTAAAATCCGCGAAGAGCGTCAGCTCTCCCGCGAGGAGGGCTTGCTCGGAATGCTTGAGGAAGAGGGGAAATAACAGATGGCCAAGAAAGGCTCTGCCGCCAAGGCTGCTGCGCGCGGCACCAAGAAGGACCCTAACAAGGTCGAGCGCAAGGAAAACGTGAAAAAGGAGCTCAAGCGCGATGGCCACGGCATCCTGCTTTACGTCGTTGCCACCGTGGTCATCATCGGCTTTTTGTACCTGCTTCATGTGTTTGGGATTGCTTAAGGCTTTGGTCGGCCGGGCACCATCGGCCCCGGCACCTTTTGATTGGAACTCGCAAAGCCCGTTGCTCAATAAGAAACGCACCTGCAGCCGGTTCGACCGCAGGTGCGTTTTCGTTACGTGTACGAGTGAGCAGGCTGGTTAAGGGCGAAATGCGCTATTGGTTCCTTACTTCACGGTCGTGTTGTCGCTGAGCAAATTGCCCAGGTACTCGTAGGGGATGTTGTACTTGTTTACCAGCTTTTCCTCGCTCTTCACCTTGGCGAGCTTCTTCATCTTGATCTTCTGACCGCTGGTCAGCTTGATGATGGCTTCCTTTTCATCGTTGGTGAGGCTTGCGTACGATTCGGCGCCCTGAGCCTTGGTTGCATCTGCCCAGAACAGGTAGATGTAATTGGGAGCCCAAACGTCAAGGCGCTTGCCGTCGCTTAAGTCGGTTGAGTAGACCATGCCGTTGCCGATGTCGCCGGAGGTGCTTTCGTCATCGGTTTCACCGAGCGAGCAAGTTAAAAGCACGATGGAGCTGTTGTTCTTGTAGACCACCTGAGCATTACCCTCGGAGTCGTATTCGACGTCGGCGTAATCGGCCCATTTCTTGGGGAGTTCGATGGCGTAGTAATCGGTGTCGATCTTGAAGGTGCCCGATTCGGCGGATTGCTCGCTCTGGCTGGTTTCGTTCGAGCTCGATTCGGAGCTGGAGCTGCTGCAGCCGTTGAGAGCGTAGATCGACAGCGTTGCGAGCAGAGCGACGATGAAAAGGGTGACGAGCGATAAAAAGTTCTTTTTTGTGTTCATGGCGCGATGTTGCATGCAATCTCCTCGTTTTCGTTTTTAATTAACTTACCAAAGCTGCTGTGCACTCGGTAGATTGGTGACAAAACGCGCACATTTTTGTCTTAGGATTTACAGATAATTTTTAATTCGGAAAAGAAAGGGGACATATGGCGACTTTCGGGCTGATTTTGATGTTGTTTGCGGGGGTTTTGGTCTCTGCGCTCTTGGATCAGCTTATTCCGAAGGTTTCCCTGCCCCTCATCCAGATTGGCCTTGGCATCGTCGCGGCCTTTTTCGTCGCGCCCATGTCCGATATCAGCGTCGACCCTGAATTGTTCATGGTACTGTTCATCGCGCCCTTGCTTTTCAACGACGCGCTCGAGGCCGATGCGAAAAGGCTCTTTCAGGATTTGCCCTCGATCTTGTCGCTGGCCGTGGGCTTGGTCGTCATGATCGTTTTGGTTGTCGGCTATGCCCTCAACTTCATCGTTTCGAGTATCCCCTTGGCCGCGGCTTTCGCCTTGGGCGCTGCCCTGGGGCCAACCGATGCCGTTGCGGTTTCCTCGCTTTCCAAAGAGGCGAAGCTCGGCTTCCGTGAAAAGGCTATTTTGCAGGGCGAGTGCTTGCTCAACGACGCTTCGGGCCTTGTTTGCTTCCAGTTCGCCATTGCTGCAGCGGTAACGGGCGCCTTCAGCCTTGTGGGGGCCGCGGCGAGCTTCGCCATCGCCTTCTTCGGCGGCATATTCGTCGGTCTGGCGCTCGGTCTTTTGTTCATGGGCATTCATTCCCTGACACGCAACCTGGGCGTCGACAACGTCACCTTCCACGTTCTGTTCGAGGTTTCGATTCCCTTCATGGTCTACCTCATTTGCGAGGCGGTGGGCGTGAGCGGCATCTTGGGCGTGGTGACCTGCGGCATCTTCTGGTCGTACAAGAAGGACCGTCGCATTTCGCCTTATCAGTCTCGCCTGAACATCTCGCTTTCAAGCGTGTGGAAGTCCTTGGCTTTCGCGCTTAACGGCATCGTCTTCGTGCTGTTGGGCCTGCAGCTGCCCGGTGCCTTCTCGCGTACTTGGGAGGATACTTCGATCACCAACGGGGTTTTGATCGCCCTTGTTTTGGGGCTTACCCTGCTCATCGTCTTGCTTCGATTTGCCTGGTCTCTAGGCCAGTTGCTGGTGGCTAAGAGCCCTGCGACGGGTAAACGCCCCAAGCTTTCGAAGAAGCTTATGCGCGCGGCCTTGGTTACCACAGCCGGCGGGCCGAAGGGCGCTATCACCTTGTCCATCATCATGTCCATCCCGTTCTTAACCGACACGGGTGCCGCTTTCCCGCAGCGCTATTTGCTCATCTTCCTAGCGTCTGGCGTTATTTTGTGCACCTTGCTTATAGCCAACTTCCTTTTGCCCGTCCTTGCTCCTATGGACGAGGAAGACAAGGAGGGCAAGGAGCAGTTCTATCTGACGCGCATTGAGATTCTGCGTACCGTGATCGAGCGTCTTATCGGGGAGCAAACCTACGAGAACGAGGACGAGACGCGCACCGTGGTGGCGGGCTACAACGAGCGCATCTTGAGGATTCGCGACGACGCGGACCTCGAATCGCCTTCGGTCACCAAATTGCGTATCGCCGTCATCGACAAGCAGTCAGAGGCGGTTTTCGCCGCCTTGGACAAGGGTGAGCTCGACCGTTACGAGGCGTTCCGCTATCTGCGCAACATCATGAAGCAGAAGAATCTTCTGGCAAAGCAGAAGAACTCGCTTTTCAAGCTGCGCCGCTATTACTTCGTGTTCCGCGAGTATTTCTCGATGATGAGGCGCAACCTTATCGATTTCATCCGGGATGTCGACTCCGAGGAGAACGAGGCATCCATCCCAGTGCGCGTGTGCGGTGAGCGTGCCGCTATTGAGTTTTTGAACTCCTTGGTCAACAAGGCCGATTATCCTAGCGAGGTTGTGGCGCAGTTCCTTATCGCGCACGAGAGGCGCCTGGCCCGCCTTGATCCTAACGATCCGCTGGCGGCTTCCTTGGTGCCCAGCGTGTCCGCCGACAAGCTCGACGCGGTCAAGCGTCGCGGCTTGCAGATCGAGGCCGAGGTGACCCAGGACCTTTACGCGACGGGGCAGATCACACGTTCGCAGCTGGTCTTCTTGCGCAACAACGTGAACCTTATGTTCATCGACCTTGATGACAGAATCTAGCCTTTGCCATGGATGGGGAACGCCTTGCGAATCTAAAGGAGCAGCTCAACCATGTGCCAACCTTGCCCGGAGTCTATTTGTGGAAGGATTCGGAAGGACAGGTAATTTACGTTGGCAAGGCCAAGCAGCTCAGGGCGCGCATGCGTCAGTACCTCAATTTTCAGGACGACCGTCTGAAGATTCCGCTACTTGTCAGCCAGATCGATTCTTTCGAGTACGTGGTGTGCGAAAGCGAGCACGAGAGCTTGGTTCTCGAGCGCAACTTGATCGCTCAGTATGCGCCATATTTCAACGCCGACTTCAAGGACGATAAGAGCTATCCCTTCATCGGCATCACGAAGGGCGATGTTTTTCCTGCAATCAAGTACACGCGTGAAGCGCATAAGCCTGACACTCGCTATTTCGGCCCCTACACCGACAGCCGTGCAGCGCGCGATTTGGTGGACATCACCCGCAGGGTGGTTCCCATTTGCGCGAGCAGCTGCGCCGATTGGCGCCGTTTAAAGCGCCGTCTGGAAAATTCCAGCTTTGAAGAGCTCGAGCTTGGGCAGCGGCCATGCTTCGACTGTCATGTGGGCTTGGGCCCCGGCGCCTGTTGCGGCAAGATCGCCCCCGAGGATTACGCGCGCAACGTCGCTCGCGTTGAGCGGTTCCTGTCCGGCAAGCACGACGAGTTCCTCTCGGAGCTTGAGCAGGAGATGGTGGATGCTGCCTCCGACTTGGATTTCGAGCGCGCGGGGCGCATCAAGACGCGCATCGAGACGGTGAAGAATCTCTCCGATCGTCAGCATGCCGTTTCTGAGACAAGGCTGAACGCCGACGTCATCGGCATCTTCCGCGAGGAGACCATTGCGGGCATCAACGTTTTGGTGGTGCGCGAGGGGCGCATTACCAACGCCAACGAGTTCGTGTTCAACAAGGGCAAGGACGTTCCTTATGCCGAGCTTCTGCGCATGTTTATCCTGCGCTACTACGGCACCACGGAGTCCATTCCTCATGAGCTTGTTATCGAGGAGGAGCCTGAAGACGCCGATGTGATTTGCGATTGGCTGAGCGAGAAGCTTGCCAGCGTGCATGGTGCCAAGGTTCGATGCACGGTGCCCCAGCGTGGTGAGAAGGCGGCCCTTGTCCAGATGGCCGTTACGAACGCGAAGCACACGCTTAATCGCTACAAGGTGCGAAACGCCTACGACGACAAGCGCATCAACGACGCCCTTCTGCAGCTTGAAAGCGCGCTCGCGCTCGATCGCCCGCCTTTGCGAATAGAGTGCTTCGACATTTCGACCATCCATGGCAAGCATTCGGTTGCCTCGATGGTGGTGTTCACGAACGGCCGCCCCGATAAGGCGCAGTATCGCCGTTTCAAGATACGCATGGAAACCGATGAGGCCAACGACTTCGCCATGATGAGCGAGGTTTTTGAACGTCGCTACAACAAGAAGAAGCTGGCTGACGTCAAGTTCGGCGCGCGCCCCGACCTGATTATCGTCGACGGCGGTAAGCCGCAACTTTCCGCCGCTTTGGCTCAGCTCAAGGAACTCGGAGCCGACGACATCCCTGTGTGCGGCCTTGCCAAGCGCGATGAGGAGCTCTTCGTTCCCTGGCAGGAAAGCGGGCCGGTGGTTTTGCCCGGTGGAAGCCCGAGTTTGTATTTGGTCAAGCAGGTGCGCGACGAGTCGCACCGTTTCGCCATCACCTTCCATCGTGAGCTTCGCGGCAAGGCGATGACCACGAGCGTGCTGGACACGGTTGAGGGGATAGGCCCCAAGCGCAAGAAGGCCTTGCTTAAGCATTTCGGCTCTTTTAGCAAGCTCAAGGCTGCGAACTTGGATGAAATTCGCGATAGTGGGGTGCTTCCTTCGCAAGTTGCCGAAGACCTTTTCGAGGTTTTGAGGCAATATGAGAAGGAAATGGAAACAGTGAGGAGCGGGTATGAGCGACCTTAACGAAAAAGAGGATATGGTCAATTTCGTCATCATCACCGGTTTGAGCGGCGCGGGCCGCACCGAGGCGATGCACGCCTTCGAGGACCTTGGCTATTTCTGCATCGACAACCTTCCAAGCGCCCTGATTGGGCAGACGGTCAAGCTCTTCCAATCCGAACGCGAGGCCGAGGGCACAACGGGCCTGGCCATCGTGTGCGATGCGCGCTCCGGCGTTTACTTCGGTCAGCTTGACGACGAGCTCGATAAAGTGAGGAATCAGGGCATCGAGCCGCAGATCATCTTCCTCGACGCCGACGACGAGAAGCTCGTCGCACGCTACAAAAGTTCGCGTCGCAGGCACCCCATGTGCAAGGAAGGCGAGACCATCGCGCAAGGCATCCAGGCCGAGCGTGCCTTGCTCTACCGCCTTCGTGAGCAGGCGGGCTTCGTCCTCAACACCACTAACATGCTTCCCCAGAAACTGCGCGATGTTATCCGCACCGAGTTCGGCGACGGCAACGAGCGTCGCGGCCTTTCGGTGACGGTGTACTCCTTCGGTTTCAAGCATGGTGCGCCCCTTGATGCCGACGTGGTTATCGACGTGCGCTTTTTGCCCAATCCTTACTATGATCCTGAGCTAAGGTCCCTAACCGGCCTTGACGCTCCGGTGCGCGATTTCGTGATGTTCCGTGAGGAAACCGACGAGTTTATGACCAAATGGAAGGCCCTTTTGGACACCGTCATGCCCGGCTACGTGGCCGAGGGCAAGCAGCAGCTCGCCATCGGCGTGGGTTGCACCGGCGGCCAGCATCGCTCCGTTGCGATTGCTGAGGCCACGGGCGATTACCTGAAGGGCGCGGGCTACCGTGTGAGCGTGGCCCATCGCGACCTCGCGCTTGCCGAAGGCCGAAAGGTTGTGGCCGAATGAGGCCTGGATTCCGTGTCGACTCGACGATGACCGCATCGTTTAAAGCCTTGAAGCCGCGCATCATGGCCGCGCGTTCGCATATGGATTTGTCGAACATGCGCGCCGTGGTTATCGGCGGCGGCACGGGTGCGCCCGTTTCCATCCGCACCTTGCTTTCGCTTGGCGTCAACACGTCTGCGGTTGTTGCCATGGCCGACGACGGCGGGTCCACAGGCATCCTGCGCGAGGAAGCCCACGTGTCGCCCCCGGGCGATGTGCGCAAATGCATCGCTGCCTTTGCGCTTGACCCGGACGATCCAATGACGCGAGCTTTCAAGTACCGCTTCGAGTTCGCGCGCAACCACACCTTGGGCAACTTGATGCTCTCGGCTCTTGAAGACGCTACCGGGTCGTTCCCCGATGCCGTTCGCACCTGTGAGCGCATCCTGCATTGCCGCGGGCATGTTTATCCCTCCACGCTCAACAACGTCACCTTGATGGGCCGTACCTGCGACGGTCGCGTCATCGGCGGCGAGGAATCGGTAGGTAAGACGACCACGGCCATACACGATGTGTGGTTGGAATCTCCCGAGCGTTGCCTTCCTTACAGCGAGGCCATCCGTGCCATTCGTGAGGCCGATCTTATTGTTCTCGGTCCCGGTTCTTTGTTCACCTCCATCATTCCCAATCTTTTGGTCCCTGGCATAGTCGAGGCTATCCGCGCGTCGGAGGGCAAGACGCTCTTCGTCTGCGGCCTGGCCGACATGCAAGGGGAGACCTGGGGTCTTTCCGCGCGCGAGCACGTGGATGCGCTTATGCGTCATGGGCTTCAAGGTTGCCTTGACTACGTTCTTCTTCATCATCCGGGCACGCCCCATGCGCAGGGTGTGGTTGAGGAATCCTTTGAGAATTGCGCCGGCGCAGGTTCCGTCGAGGGTTCTTCGACAGATATTCGTATGGGTCGAAATCTAAACCGACAAATTCGTCCACTTGTTGTAACGCAGGCCGACGTTAAGGCTATTCAGTCTATGGGTCCTCTGGTGCTTGTAAGGAATTTGGCGGATTCGGCTCGTCCTACATGGCATAACCCCGAAGCTTTGGCCCATGCCTTTACGGGGGTGTTCAAGCTTTGTCTTTCACGTCACAGGTAAAAGATGAGCTCGCCAGCATCAAGGGCGAGTGCGACGAATGCGCCATCTCCCTGTGCGCGGCGCTTGTTCGCATCGAGGGAAACCTGGTTTTCAAGGGCGCGGGCCGCTTCGAACTCGAGGTCGTCACCGATCTTTTCCAGGTTGCCAAAAGTGTGGTTTCCTTCATGCAGGACACCTGCGGCCTGCAGATCGAGATCGTGAGCCGTCGCAACGTCTTGCATAAAACGCCCAACTGGCTCATTCGCGTTCCTGCGCAAGCGCCCCTAAACGATGTCTTGTCCGAGCTTGGCGTCATCAACTCCCAGGGCGGCCTTGAGCTCTCGGTTGCGCCTCATCTTATCGAACGCGATTGTTGCGCGAAGGCTTACCTGCGGGGCGCCTTCATGGGCTCGGGTTTCATTGGCTCGCCTGAAGGGGACGCGCATTTCGAGATGACCTATTCCTCGCAAGCCATGGCCGATTCCATCGTCGAACTTCTTGAGCGCTTCGGCGTAAGCGCCAAATCGATGATCCGAAGGAACACCTACGTTGTTTACCTGAAGCGCAGAAGCGCCATCAAATCCTTCATGGAGCTAGTGGGTGCTACCCGCGCGGTCGAGGTGCTCGACCGTGCTCGCGAAACCAAGAGCATGCGTAACGAGGTGAACAGAAGGGTGAACGCGGAGCTTGCCAACCAGGCGAAGACCACCAACGCCGCCATCGAGCAACTGCGCACCATCCAGCTGGTGCTCAGGCACAAAGATATCCGCGAGCTGCCCGAGGCCTTGCAGGTTTATATTCGCCTGCGCGCCCGGCACCCCGACGCCACCTTGCGCGAGCTTGGGGCGATGTGCGACCCACCTTTAACCAAAAGTGCCATCTATCACCGCGTTTCCCGCCTCGAGCAGATTGCGAACAAGTACCGCTGACGTTTTTCGGCGCCTGTCTATTCCTGTTATGGGCTGCTGAATTGTTCGTTTACGAGGTCAGTTTTGCTATCATTGCTACGAACGCGTAAAGCGCTCGATCATGTTTTGTATTTGCGTCCTTCGAAAGGGGAGCACGTATGACTATCAAGGTTGGCATTAGCGGATTCGGCCGCATTGGTCGTTTGACTTTCCGCGCGATGATGAAGGACCCTGAGTTCGAGGTTGTCGCGGCTAACGATCTATCCAACATCGACTGCATCAGTCATCTTTTGAAGTACGACTCCGTCCATGGTCGTTCTTTTGAGTCCGTCGAGAAGACCGATGGGGGCATTATCGTCGACGGCAAGTTCGTCAAGGCTCTCTCCGAGCGCGATCCCAAGAAGTGCGCTTGGGGCGATCTGGGCGTCGATCTGGTTGTCGAGGCTACCGGCGCATTCCGCAAGCGCGAGGGTGCTGCCCAGCATATCGAGGCAGGTGCCAAGAAGGTGCTGATCACCGCTCCCGCCACCGACCCTGATGCCACCATCGTCATGGGCGTGAACGAGGATGTCTACGATCCCGCCAAGCACAACATCGTCTCCAACGCTTCCTGCACCACGAACTGCCTTGCTCCTGTTGCCAAGGTCCTGCTCGACAAGTTCGGCATCAAGCGTGGCATGATGAACACCGTGCACTCCTACACCAACGACCAGAAGATCCTCGATTTGAAGCATAAGGATCTTCGTCGTGCGCGTGCAGCCAACCTCTCCATCATCCCCACCACCACCGGTGCCGCTAAGGCCGTTGCCCTGGTTTTGCCCGAGCTCAAGGGCAAGCTCGACGGCTTCAGCACTCGCGTTCCCACTCCCGATGGTTCCATGGTCGATCTTACCTGCGAACTTGAGCGCGACGTTACCGTCGAGGAAATCAACGCTGCCATGAAGGAAGCTTCCGAGACCTACCTCAAGGGCATCCTTGGTTACACCGAAGACCCCATCGTCTCGGTCGATGTCATCGGTGACGATCATTCCTCCATCTTCGACGCGGGTCTGACCATGGTCCTTGGCGGCAAGGGCAATATGGTCAAGGTTGTTTCCTGGTACGACAACGAGTGGGGCTATTCCTCCCGCGTTGCCGATTTGGCGAAATACATGATGACCAAGTAGTTTTCAGCTTGTTCATTTGATCTCATACGACCGCCCTTAAGGCTTGTAAGGCCAGGGGCGGTCGTTTTCTTGAAGGGCGCCGCGCGCGCAAGTTTTAGAAAAGGAGCCTTCATGGCAGATATCAAAACCTATACCGAGGCGGATGTTGCGGGCAAGCGCGTTCTTGTTCGCGTCGACTTCAACGTGCCCCTGGCAGACGGAGTTGTTACCGACGACACGCGCATTCGTGCCGCCCTTCCCACCATCGAGACCCTGATCGAACGCGGTGCTCGCGTTATCCTGTGCAGCCATCTGGGCCGCCCTGAGGGCACCGGTTACCAGGAGGAGTTCTCGCTGGCGCCTGTTGCCGAGCACCTTTCCAAAGTCTTGGGCAAGCCCGTCTCCTTCGCAAGCGACACCATCGGCGACTCCGCGCGCAATACCGTCGCCGCTCTTGGCAATGGCGACGTTTGCCTGCTGGAGAACCTGCGTTTCGACAAGCGCGAGAAGAAGAACGACCCTGAGTTCGCCGAGGCCCTGGCTTCCTTGGCCGAGCTTTACGTCAACGACGCCTTCGGCGCTGCCCATCGCGCACACGCTTCCACCGCGGGCGTTGCAGCTTTTCTGCCCGCATACGCAGGTGCTCTTATGACCAAAGAGGTGAGCACCCTTACCGGCATGCTCGACCAGCCCAAGCGCCCCTTCGTCGCCATTTTGGGCGGTTCCAAGGTTTCCGACAAGATCAAGGTCATCGATGCTCTGCTTGATAAGGCCGATACCCTGATCATCGGCGGCGGCATGTGCTTCACCTTCTTGAAGGCCCAGGGCTACGAGGTTGGCACTTCGCTTATGGAAGAGGATTGGATCGAGCGCTCCGCCGCCACCTTGGAAAAGGCCAAGGAAAAGGGCGTCAATATCCTTTTGCCGACCGACGTCGTATGCGCTGACAAGTTTGCCGACGACGCCAACAAGATCACCTGCGGCGTTGACTCCATCCCCGCCGACATGATGGGCCTCGACATCGGCCCCGAGACCACGAAGGCCTATGCAAGCGCGATTGCGGGCGCTGCTTCGGTGTTCTGGAACGGCCCCATGGGCGTTTTCGAGATGCCTTCGTACGAGGCCGGCACCAAGGGCGTTGCCCTGGCCGTTGCGGCCAACAAGCAGGCCGACACCATCATCGGCGGCGGCGATTCCGTTGCGGCCGTCAACAAGTTCGACCTCGCCGACCAGATGACCTTCATCTCCACCGGCGGCGGCGCTTCCATGGAGCTCGTCCAGGGTGAGGCGCTTCCTGGCGTCGAG
The DNA here is from genome assembly GCA_963635145.1 of Oscillospiraceae bacterium. GTDB lineage: Bacteria > Actinomycetota > Coriobacteriia > Coriobacteriales > Eggerthellaceae > Anaerotardibacter. The sequence goes on along the minus strand of CAVHFE010000012.1, from coordinate 32,478 downwards.
GCGCTTCGCTAGCTTCGTCTTAATTGCTCGTACAACTGCCTGAAAGGGGCTTATTCATGATTTTCGGTAAAAAAGAAGAAGGAACTCCTGAGGGCCGTCGCCCAATGATGGCGGGCAATTGGAAGATGAACAAGACCGTGCCCGAGGCCATCGCCTTGACTCAGCGTCTTTGCAACCACTACGTGGGTTCCTGGGACAAGGTCGACATCGTCTTGTGCGTCCCTGCCGTTGACCTGAAAAGCGTTTGGACGGTCATCGATTTCGACAAGACCGAGATTGACGTGGCAGCTCAGAATTGCCACTGGGAGCCCTCGGGCGCCTACACGGGTGAGATTTCGGTCGATATGATCAAAGAGGTAGGCTGCACTCATTGCATCGTCGGCCATTCCGAGCGCAGGGAGTACTTCTGCGAGACCGATGAGCAGGTTAACGCCAAGGTTAAAGCCCTAATTGCGGGCGGTTTGAAGCCTATCGTGTGCGTTGGCGAGTCCTTGAACGTCCGCGATAAAGGCAATCACTTGGAGTTCGTCACCGCGCAGGTACGCGCCGCCTTTGCCGGCTTGGACGCCGACGATATGGCGGGCGTGGTCGTGGCCTACGAGCCCATTTGGGCCATCGGCACCGGCCGCACTGCAACACCCGAGCAGGCGCAGGAGGTTTGTGCCGCCGTTCGTGCGACGCTTGCCGAGATCTTCGGCGCCGAGGTGGCAGACGCCACGCGCGTGCTTTACGGCGGCTCGATGAACGAGGGCAATGTTGAGCTTCTTCTTGCCCAGCCTGATATCGACGGCGGGCTTGTGGGCGGCGCCTCCCTTAAGGCGGATTCCTTCCGTCAGCTTATCGAAGCCGCATCCCGTTCCTAGCTAGTGTGCCCTGTCGCCTTTGGCGCGGCAGGGCTTTCTCTCTTTTAAGAAAGGCATACGAAGATGTCGAGTGCATACACGCTTCCTGCTTGCTTGATAATCATGGACGGTTTCGGCCTGGCCGAGCCCGGCCCCGGTAACGCCATCAGCTTGGCCAAGACCCCCAACCTCGATTCCCTTTTTGAGGGCTGCTCGTATACCACGCTCGATGCTTCCGGCATCCCTGTGGGCTTGCCTGATGGGCAAATGGGCAATTCCGAAGTGGGTCATTTGAACATCGGCGCAGGTAGGCCGGTGTTTCAGGAATTGACGCGCATCAGCTTGGCCGCAAAAGACGGCTCGCTTGCCAAGAACCCGGTTTTGGGCAGCGCCTTTGCCGACGTGGTCGAGTCCCATTCGGTTTTGCACCTGATGGGCCTTTTGAGCGATGGTGGCGTTCATTCCAGCAACGAGCACCTGTACGCCTTGCTTGACGCTGCTGCCGCAGCCGGCGTTGCCAACATCAAGGTTCATTGCTTCCTGGACGGGCGCGATGTGCCGCCGAAAAGCGCCGATAAGTATTTGGCCGAACTCGAGGAGAGGCTTTCTCAGCTGCCCGAAGGCGTGAACGCGAGCATCGGGGTGATCGCTGGGCGCTATTTTGCAATGGATCGCGATAACCGATGGGACCGTATCGAGAAGGCGTGGCGCGCCATTTGGCTTGGCGAGAGCCGTTTCAACGGCAGTGCCGCAGAGGCCTTGCAGGCATCGTATGAAAAGGACGTCACCGACGAGTTCTTCGAACCCTGCTGCCTTGGTGCGGGCGGGGCTCAGCCCGACGATGTTTTCGTGTTCTTCAATTTTAGGCCAGACCGCGCGCGCGAAATATCGCGAGCCCTTTGCGACCCTGAGTTCTCCCAGTTCGAGCGTCCGTTCTGGAGCAAGCCTGGCTTTGTGTGCTTGACGGAGTACGATCCAACCATTCCTGCCCCTGTGGCCTTTGCCAAGGAAGTGCCCGATCATGTTCTGGCCGATGTGATTTCCGAGCTTGGCTTGCGCCAGTATCACATCGCCGAAACCGAGAAGTACGCTCACGTCACCTTCTTCATGAACGGTGGTGTTGAGGCTCCCAAGGAGGGTGAGACGCGCTCTTTGATCCCGTCTCCCAAGGTTGCCACGTACGACTTGCAGCCCGAGATGAGCGAGCCGGAGGTCGCTGTTAAGTTGCGCGACGCCATCCTTGCTGACGAGGCGGACCTCTACATCGTCAACTTCGCCAACTGCGACATGGTCGGTCATACCGGGGTCGTGAGCGCGGCTGTTGCCGCGGTTGAGGCAGTCGACGCCGGCGTGGGCATGGTGATCGATGCCATCAAGCAAAAGGGCGGTGTTGCTTTGGTAACCGCCGATCATGGTAACGCCGATTGCATGATCGCCGAGGACGGCACTCCTTTCACCGCCCATACTACCAATCCCGTTCCTTTGATTTTGGTTGATGGCGCGGGCATCGGCCGCACTCTCAAGCAGGAAAGGGGAGCGCTGGCCAACATCTCGCCCACGCTTTTGGAGATGATGAATATCCCCATCCCCGCCGAGATGACGTCCGAGTCTTTGTTGGCCTAGGTTGTAACACGAAATTCCGTTTCCCATCGGCGTCTACGCCGCCCTTAACCCGTATATGCATTCAAGCGCCAAGCCTTGTCCTTTCGGTGCAAGGCTTGGCGCTTTTTCTTTACCTTGCCTTGTGCAATTCATCAGCTTGCTTGGCGTCTAAGCGCAAGAGCGGGGGTTGGCCTTCACGCAAATAGCCCTTGACCTTGAGTCGCTGGAGTCGTAAAACTAGATGCGCTGAAATTTTTCAGCAAAATTCATGTACGAAATAAAAGACAGAACAAAGCGGTATCGTTTTGGGGAGATATCGTTGTCTTCGGGTAGCCCCAGGTCCTACGTGCAATATTGCGCGTCGCGTGCTGTCACCTAAGGAAAGGATTTCTATGGGTGATACCGAACGCGTTCGCAATGCCACCGAGGTTTTGGTGGCCATCTCCTTCGGGGCGTTTCTTGCGACGTTCAACGAGACCTTCTTGAACGTTGCCCTTACGCCGATCATGCAGGACTTCAACATCACTTCAGGTGAAGTTCAGTGGGTCTCCACGGCTTACATGCTCGTTGCTGCAGTCACGGTTCCCGTTACAAGCTTCTTGTATCGCAGCATCCCGACGAAGCGCTTGAGTCTGATGGCAATCGGCCTCTTGCTTGTCGGCACTATCTTGGGCGCAGTTTCAGTGAATTTCCCCATGCTCATCGTTGCTCGCTGCGTTCAGGCATTGGGAACGGGCATGATCGTCCCCATCGGCATGAACCTGACCCTTCTGGTGGCTCCTCAGGGCAAGCTCGGTACCTACATGGGCGTTGTTAGCGCCGTCACCTTGGTCGGTCCCGCATTCGGCCCCATTGCCGGCGGCTTGATGCTCTCGGTTACCACTTGGCATGTGCTTTTCATCGCCTTTGCCGTGCTCACCTTCATCGCCCTGGTTATCAACTACCTCTTCGTTGGCGATTTCGAGAAGCTTAGCCACCCTAAGCTCGATGTTCTGTCCGTTGCCTTGATTTCCCTTGCGCTGGTGTGCTTGATGTACGCGGTATCGACGGTTTTCTCTGGCAGCGTTGTTTTCGCCGGCGTTTTGGCCGTGGTCGGCATTGTGGCCGCCGTTGCTTTCGTCGTGCGTCAGAAGCGTATCGAGAACCCCTTGCTCGACCTTCGTCCTTTCCAGGATCCGGGCTTTGTGAGCGGCGTTATCGTCGTTTTCGTTGCCTTCATGGCCGTGTTCGCCATGAACATCCTTTTGCCTTTGTTCATGCAGAATCGCCTTGGCTTCAGCGCGCTTGATGCGGCCTTGACCCTTTTGGTTCCTTGTATGTCCTGCGTGTTCTTCGCGCCTATCGCCGGCAAGCTCTACGATCGCTACGGTTTCAAGTACAGCCTTCCCGTCGCATTGCTGGTCATGGCCGGTTTCCTCTTCCTTATGGGCCGGATTGCCGGTTCTGCGACCGCCGTGCTCATCGCCGTCGTTTACCTGCCTATCCTGGCAGGATGCAACTTCAGCATCGGCCCTTCGCAGAGCTTTGCGCTCGATCGCCTTACCCCGGAGCTGCATCCTCATGGCGTTACCGTCTGCTACACGGCCATACAGGTTGCCGGCTGCGTCGGCTCCTCGTTCTACGTGGGCATTATGAGCGGCGTTCAGCAGCAGGCTATGGCAAACGGGGCGGCAGCGGCCGACGCCGTGCTTGCAGGTTTCACCACCAGCGTCACGGTTGCTTGCGGCTTGGCGCTCGTCGGTTTCTTGTTTGCGCTGGTCACCGCTTACCATTCAGTCAAGGATGTTAAGAAGAATGCTGCGCCCGTGGATCCCACCCTTATTTCTTCCGTTATGTTCACCGATGTTTACGCTGTGTCCGATACGGCGAGCGCCTACGATGCCTTGCTCTTCATGATCGAGCATGGCACCAGCGGTGTTCCCGTTGTTTCAGAGAAGGGGAGTGCGCGCGGTTTCGTGTCCGACGGCGACATCATTCGCGCCATCACCGACGAAACCGAGGACAAGCTCGACATGGCCTACGTTTACAGCGAATGGAAACGCAACGGCAGCTTGAGCGAATCCTTGAAGCGCCTGAAGCAGGTCGACGTTTTGGACATTGCTACAACTAAGCTCATTGCTGTTGAGCTTGAGGAGGGCCTTGAGCGCGTTTGCACGGCGCTTTCGCACCACAATATTAAGAAGGTGCCTGTCACCAAGCACGGAAAGCTTGTTGGCGTCGTGAGCCGCAGCAACCTGCTCCGCTACTTGGTTTCCGCCGACTAGCGCTCCTTGGCGAGCACAGGCTCGTTTTCATGCTTGGGAAACGGAAAGCAAGCCAAATGCTCGAAGGCTCTCCTCTTAGAGCGGAAGGAAAATCGTTTCCCCTTCCAAAATGACGCGAGGTGGCTGCCCGATTGGGGCAGTCACCTCGTTTTCGTGGTTTCGGACCTTGTTTGCGACGCGTCAAAACCCTCAATCGTATTTCGCTTGGGCGATTAGCGCTCCTTGGCGATGTATTGCTTGACGGTGGGATTGGCGGCGATGCGCCCGCGGAGCTTTTCGATATAGCGCTGAGCCAGGTCGGAAAGCCCTCGCTCAGCGTGCATGATGTACCCGACGGTCATAACCTCGTCGGAGTCCAAGGGGATGGCCACAATACCATCGGTCATCTCGTCGGACAGAACGCCGGTCGAGATGGTGTAGCCGTCGTGTTGCGTAAGAAGATTGGTCAGCGTGCCCCTGTCGGACATGCTGATCATCTTCTTGTGCGGCAGGTGGCTTAAGGGCTCTTCAAAGTAATAGAAGGAGTTGTCGGTGCCCTGCTCGAAGGAGTAGCGTGCGTAATCCGTTAAATCTTCCGGTTTGATGATGCTCTTCTTCGCCAAGGGATGCCCTTCGCCCACGAACACATGGGGCTTCGCGACGAACAGCGGGACGAACTCCAGGCTTGCATCGCTGAAGGCCTTTTCCAGAACCTTTTTGTTGAACTTGCAGTAGTACAGAACGCCAATCTCGCTTCGATGGAACTGCACGTCTTCGATGACCTCGCTGGTGCGTGTCTCGCGGATGTGGAAATCGTAGGAGTCCGAGCTGCTGTCCTCGCAAAGGTCGATGAAGGCGCTGACGGAGAAGGCGTAGTGCTGAGACGACACCGAGAAATGGTCCGCGTCCCCGCCGCCGAACGCGCTGTAGCGCTCTTCCAGCAATTCCATTTGGGCAAGCACCTGGCGAGCGTAACCGATGAACTCGACGCCAGCGTTGGTGGGGGTGATGCCGCGGTTGGTTCTGTTGAACACTTCGACGCCAAGCTCGCGTTCGACCTCTTTGATGGCCCCCGACAAAGTGGGCTGGGAAACGAAGAGGTTCTGGCTTGCGGCGCTGATGGAGCCGCACTCAGCGACTTCGATGACGTAGCGCAGCTGTTGAAGTGTCAAATTAGAGACCATGGAGGAATTCCTTTTCAGACGGCAACTTTTTAACTATACCCGTCTGAAGGATGGGGGATGCGGCGAAAGCCGATTATTTTAAAGAAAAGTGTTGACGGATTGCCTGATTCAGGTATTATAAACCCTCGCTGAGGGCGATTAGCTCAGCGGGAGAGCACTGCCTCGACACGGCAGGGGTCACTGGTTCGAACCCAGTATCGCCCACCATTTCTTTTCTTGAAATGGCACATATGCGGATGTGGCTCAGCTGGTAGAGCACAACCTTGCCAAGGTTGGGGTCGCGGGTTCGAACCCCGTCATCCGCTCCATGGCGACGTGGCCAAGTGGTAAGGCAGAGGCCTGCAAAGCCTTTACCCCCGGTTCGAATCCGGGCGTCGCCTCCATAAAATTTTTAGCAGAGCTTCGGCTCTGCTTTTTTGTTTTTGGTGCTGTCGGTTTGTCTGCGATCTTCCCAATTTAGGGCTTGCCAAGCTTCGGCAGTCACGTATAATGTCTGCTTGCACGCGGATGTGGCTCAGCTGGTAGAGCACAACCTTGCCAAGGTTGGGGTCGCGGGTTCGAACCCCGTCATCCGCTCCATTGATTTTTCGAGCAGGATGGTTCCTGCTCTTTTTTTTGCCGAATGGAGGATGGTCGTGGATCTTTCGGTTTTTGCGACGCCTGAAGCATGGATCAGTTTGGTGACCCTTCTTTTCCTGGAAATCGTGCTCGGTGTGGACAACATCGTCTTCATCATCATGACTACCGATCGTCTGCCTGCGAACTTGCAGGCGGTGGGCCGTAAACTCGGTTTGGCGGGCGCTTTCGTTTCCCGTGCCCTGTTTTTGTGCTTTGCCTCGTTCTTGGTGAGCATGACCTATCCGCTCTTCCAGGTTCCCGTTATAGGGTGGGAGCCTAGCTTGCGCGATCTGGTGCTGTTCTTGGGTGGTGTGTATCTAATCTACAAAGGCGCTACTGAGCTTAAGTCCCTTTTGGCTCTTGAAGAGGAAAAGGCCGACCAAGATGATGGCAAACCTCGCAAGAGCATCGGGCTTGTGGGCGCGGTTGCCACCATCATGGTCATGGACATCGTCTTTTCCATCGACTCGGTGATCACCGCTGTCGGTCTGGCCAACCAGCTGCTCATCATGATCTTGGCCGTTATGCTGGCTATTTTGCTGATGATGGTTTTCATCGATGCTATCGCCGATTTCATTAACACGCATATCGAGATGACCATCCTCGCCTTAAGTTTCATCTTTGCCATCGGCGTCCTTTTGGTGCTCGACGGCCTTGGCTTGCACACGGGTATCGAGATTGAGGCGTTGGGCATTTCGCTTGAAAAGGCGATGGTGTACTTCGCGATGGTGTTCTCGGTGGTACTCACGCTTTTGCAGATGCGCTACAAGTCCAATCACGATAAATGGGTTGCCGAACAGAACAAGGTCATCGAGCAGGCTATCGCTCAGGATGCCGAGGATAATCTTCCCCAGAGCGGCGAACGCGTAGCGCCCATCGTCAAGAAGTAGCGAAGGCTTCCGCCTTCATGAAATCAAGCCCGCTTCTGCGTTTGGAATTGCGCGGGGCGGGCTTGATTGGTGTTTTCGATTTGCTGTGCGTAATCCCGGGACTCAGCTGCGGCGGCGCTTCAGTTCCTCTTCTTTGTTAATGAAGTGGTCGTAGGCCTCCTGAGTTACGAGTAGGCGGCAGGCTCCGGGAAGGCACCTGACCTCAAGGGGTGTGGGGACCTCGGTTGGTTCGCCGTCGTATTCCATGAGCATGCGTGGGCGCGCTTCGATTTTGATGTCGCGTCCGCGATATACCTCGAGCCCGCCGATGGTGCGTGCAAGATTGCCCGTCCTGTCGATTGCCTTTGCGACCATGGTGGGCAAAAGCTCGATGGCGCTTCCGGCCTTCAGTACGACGATGTCAAGCTCGCCATCAAGAGGGGAGTTGTTCTCGGATACGGTGAGGTCGAACTGAATCTTGTCGAAATTGGTGAACACGACGCCGATGCCATCGGTTTCCGTCACCTCTCCATCGATATCGAGCTTGAAATTGGCATGCAGGGGCAAAGGGTTTGTGAAGGCTGCCTGGAAATAGGCCGCCGCGCCAAGAAGCTGTTTGTTAGGCTGCGCCTCGCTCATGATGAGCTGGTCGTAGCCGCAGCCGGCCATGATGCCGAAGCCGTAGGTTCCCGTTTCGCTTTTGATCTCGCCTAAGTCGAAGTCGAGAGTCCGAGCATTGTCCACCAGGTTTACCAAGGCATGGGGCTCGTTGGGGGAGAAGAGGTTCATGCAAAGCAGGTTCGCCGTTCCTGCCGGGAAGGGCAGGATGGGAATGCCGCTATAGCGCAGCTCGTAGGCAACCGAGGTCACCGTGCCATCGCCGCCGCAGGCAACAACGAAATCGAAACGATTCGCATCTTCCAAGAGCTCGGAAAGGTCCACCGTGGCATCAAGCGAGCGAATGGTGACGGAGTCTCCAGCGATGGAGTATTTGCGTATGAAGTCGAAGATGGAATCATCGCCAAGGCCGGAGGCTACGTTGCGAATCACGAGTACATTCACGATGCATGCCTTTCTAGTGTTAATATTGGCGCACATAGTAACCCCAAAACGATGCCCGTATCGCATATTTTGGCAAAGCACACGCAAGCTGCACGATGGGTCGGCCTACGAAAGTGCTTGGCAAGGTGAACTCCCGAGCATCCGGCTTGCGCCTACCATCGGCACCCGTGCGTTGCCTGGTGGTGATGCGCTTTTGCCGCCATAATCCTCGCTTCGTTCCTCTTGCCAAGCACTTCTTGTAAGGCATCGGCTCTTGGCTGCTTTTAGCGGTGCGCCTTGGCATGCGGGCGATAAGGAGTCCCCTTGCTTATCGACACCGATGACGAGCTTGCGGCTTTCGCGAAGCGCTGCCAAGCAAGCTCTTACATGGCGATAGACACCGAGTTCCTGCGTGAGAAGACCTATTTCGCGCGTCTGTGTTTGCTTCAGATCGCCATCGAAGGGGAAATCGCGATCATCGACCCTTTCCCTATCAAGAATTTGAAAGTCCTCGTTGAGCCTTTGGTCAACCCCGACATCGTGAAGATCTTCCACGCCTGCTCCCAGGATATGGAGATCTTGCATCACGACCTGGGAATCGTCCCCAGCCCGGTGTTCGACACTCAGGTGGCGGCTTCCATTCAGGGCAAGTTCCAGCAGGCCTCGTATGCCTCCCTTGTAAGCTCGTACTGCAGCGTCACCCTTCAGAAGAAGGATTCGTTTACGGATTGGTCGCGCAGGCCGCTTCGTCCCTCTCAGGTTGATTACGCGGCCGACGACGTGCGCTACCTTCCTAAAATCTGGCGCAAGATGACCGCGGACTTGAAGAAGGAAAATCGCCTGAACTGGCTCGACGCTGCTTTCTCCGAGATTACCGACCCCGCCAAGTACGAAATCGATCCGCGCGAGCGTTTCCGCAAGCTTCGCCGCGTGAATCAGCTTTCCCCACGCCAGATGGCGGCCGCGCGCGAGTTTGCCGCTTGGCGCGAGGAGCGCGCGATGAAGCGCGACATTCCCCGCAAGTGGATCTGCTCCGACGAGCAGATCGTGGAGGCTTGCCGCAGGGAGGCTCGCTCCATCGACGAGCTCTACATGGTGCGCGGTCTAAGGGATTCGCTTCGCAACGACGACGCGCGCAAGGTGGTGGCCGCCATCAAGCGTGGCCTGGAATGCCCCGAGGAGGATTTGCCGAGCTTCGGCAATCGCAACAGGAACGAGGCCAACGTCGACGTTGTCGTCGACTTGATGGGGGCCATCGTACATTTGCGCGCCAAGGAGAACCACATTGCCGTCCAGACGCTTGCGCCTCACACGGAACTGGTGAAGCTTGCTCGCGGGCAGCGCAAGGATTGCACGCTTCTTAAGGGCTGGCGCAAGAAGGTTGTCGGCGATGAGCTGGTGGCTTTGACCGAGGGCAAGTATTTGTTGGGACTTGATGGCGGTAGTTTGAAGATTGTTCGAAACGACTAAGCTCTTATAGCTTTCTTCAAGCTTTTGCCCGTATAGTTCTAAAAAAGAACAACCCCCTTCAAGGAGGAAACATGTCCTATTCGTATTTAATGCTGATCATTTTCACCATGGTCATCGGTGCTGGCGCCTCTTGGTGGGTGAACCATCAGCTTAAGAAGTTCGAGCGCGTTCCCAGCACCACCAAGCTCACTGGCTATCAGGTGGCCACGGGAATGCTCTACTACTACGGCGTCCAGGACGTTCGCGTGCTCCCCGGTGCCGAGGGCGAGGATCACTTTAATCCTGTCGACATGTGCATCAAACTCGGCCCCGAGTCCTTCAACGGCTCTTCCATCACCGCCGTGGCAACCGCCTGTCACGAGGTCGGCCATGCTTGCCAGCATGCTCAGGGCTATGCGCCCATGAAGATTCGCTCCGCTCTTGTTCCTGCAGTTAATTTCACCCAGAACGCTTGGATCTTCCTTTTGCTGGCGGGTATCCTGCTCAATATGCTCGGCCTTGTCTACGTTGCTATCGCTTTCTACGCGGTGGCGGTTCTGTTCCACCTGGTTACGCTTCCCGTCGAGTTCGACGCTTCCCGTCGCGGCCTTAAGTACATGCAGACGGTGGGTATAGCCCAGGGCGAGATCTCCGGTGCGAAAAGCGTTCTTACCGCTTGCGCTTTGACCTACGTTGCCGCGGCCTTGGTGTCCGTCACGCAGCTTCTGTACCTTTTGGGTACCTTGCGCAGCGAGTAAGCCCCAGCTGGGTTGCTAGGTTATTTCCTTGGCTGAAAGTCCGCATCCAAAACCGATGAGCGTCGAGGCCGCCGTGAAGGCGGCCAAGGCGCTCATTTCGGGTATGAGGTTCCGCATCATCGGAGAAGTTTCCGAGGTTTCCAACAAACCGGGTTACAAGGCGGTTTACTTCACCATTAAAGATGAAACGGCAAGTCTTTCGTGCATGATGTGGAAGAGCCGCTTCGAGGCAGCGGACGTGTATCTTGAGGTCGGGCAGCGCATCATCGTCGACGGTAAGTTCGACATCTACGCGCCCCAGGGTAGGATGAACTTCGCCGTGAGCGCTCTTTCGCTTGAGGGCGAAGGCGAGCTTCGTGCGCGCGTTGCCAAGCTTGCCGCTCAACTTGAGAAGGAAGGTCTTACCTGTGCTGCTCGAAAGCGTCCTTTGGTGCAGTACCCCGAGGTCGTGGGCTTGGTCACGAGCCCTAACGGTGCTGCGGTGCACGATGTCCTGCGCACGATGCGCCGGCGCTGCCCTTCGGTTCGCGTGCTCTTCGCCGGCGTTCGCGTTGAGGGGAAGGGCGCCCCTGATTCCATGATTAAGGGCATCAAGACCCTGGTTGCCGCGGGAGCGGAGGAGATCTTGCTCGTGCGCGGCGGCGGATCGTTTGAGAACCTCATGCCTTTCAATGACGAGTCTTTGGCGCGGGCCGTTGCCGCGTGCCCCGTTCCTGTTATCACGGGCATTGGGCATGAGCGCGATACCTCCATCGCCGACATGGTGGGCGATTTGCGCTGTGCCACCCCGACTGCCGCCGCCGAGTCGATCATGCCTCATTGTGATGATTTGATCGCTGGCATCGACGCGCAGCTTTCCGCTTTGCATCAGGGCATGTCCGCCCGCTTGAAGCGTTGTTGGGATTACGCTCAGGCGCGTGCAACACGCCCTGCTTTGCAAGATTTCATGTCTTTGTATGCCACCGACCTTCAGATGGTGGACGTTCTGCACGCTTCGCTTGAGCGCGGTTTGTCTTCTTTGATTGAGGGTGATCGCGCAAAGCTTGAAGACTATCAATCTCGTTTGAGTAGGGCTCTGCCCAACGCGCAACGTCAAAACGCTCAGGGGATAGCGCTTCTTGCGGAGCGCCTTTCGCGCAGTTTGCCTACCGAGCTGCCAAACTTGGAAGATCAGATTGCCCGTGCCGGCACGTCTTTGAACAAGGCCATGGCTTTGACGCTCTCAAGCAGTGCTTCCGAGCTTAGCCTGGGCAAGTCCAAGGTGGAGAAGCTCGGGCAGAATATCCTTGCGCCTTTCGAGCAAGAGGCTGCCCTTTGCGCCGCACGCGTCAACGACCTATCGCCTTTGCGTACGCTCGCCAGGGGCTGGTCCATTGCCAAAAACAAGGAAGGCAAGCTCATCTCGAGCATTACGGTGGTTTCGCCTGGCGATCAAATAGACGTGCAAGTGCAAGACGGCGTGATTCACGCTACCGTGGATACTCATAACCCCTCCGATTTTTCGGAGATCATCGATTGGAAGGAATAAAACGTGGAAACTCCCCCAGAAGCACAGGAAGCAGCTGCCCCTTGCAAGGAGAACTTGCGTTTTCGTGATGCCATGAACGAGCTTAACGAGATTGTGGCACAGCTTGAGGGCAACCAGCTTGAGCTCGAGGACGCCCTGGTTAAGTACGAGCGCGCCATTTTCCTTCTTCGTTTTCTGCGCTCGGGCCTGACGAGCGCTCAGCAGCGCGTCGATACGCTTATGGGCCAGCTTGAGGAATCTCCTGACGATTCCATTGTGGATACTACCTTGTCCAAAGCCTAGCCCTCCAACTTCACTAGGTCGTGCGCTTAATTCCGCTCCCCGGCGGCGAGCGGTAGCTTTTAGGGGCTTGCTTTTCCGCTCCCCGAACAAGGGTGCACTCGCTCCGATGTCCCTTACGTCTGGGGTATCCCTGCACCTAGGATGAATTGGAAACTTATTTCGGGAGGGGCAGATTTGAACATCCTTGTTATCAACGCCGGTTCTTCGTCGCTTAAATATCAGCTGGTTGATGTGGTAACCGGCAAAGTGCTGGCAAAGGGCCTATGCGAGCAGGTGGGGTCCAGCGATTCCTCCCACAAGCACGGCGTTGACGACAACGAGATCGTCCATCATCAGCCCTTGCCCGATCATACGGCTGCCATGGATTTGGTTTTGCGCACGCTCACCGAGGGCGAGCATGCGGTCACAAGCTACGAGGAAATCGCGGCGGTTGGCCATCGCATCGTCCATGGTGGCGAGTATTTCGACAGGTCCGTCTTGATCGATGAGGACGTTGTTGCAAAGATCGAGAAGCTCAAAGAGCTTGCCCCCTTGCACAACGGCCCGGCCGTTGATGGGATCCGCGCCTGTCAAAAGCTCATGCCTGAAACGCCGATGGTCGCCGTATTCGACACCGCGTTCTTCCAGGCTATGCCCCCTAAGGCCTACATGTACCCCTTGCCCTACGAGTACTACGAGAAGTACGGCATCCGTAAATATGGCTTTCATGGCACGAGCCATCGCTATCTTGCGCAGCGCACCGCGGCTATCCTCGACGAGGATTTGCGCGACTTGCGCATCGTCACCTGTCATTTGGGGAACGGTGCCTCCATCACCGCCATCGACCACGGGGTGCCCATCGATACCACGATGGGCTTCACGCCCTTGGACGGCCTGATGATGGGTACGCGCTGCGGTTCCATCGACCCGGCTATCGTGCCCTTTATCATGGAGCACGAGGGATTTTCCCCAGATGCCATGAGCTCGCTGATGAACAAGCAGTCGGGCTTGCTGGGCATTTCGGGCGTTTCCAACGACCTGCGCGCCGTGCGCGAGGCATCCGATGCGGGCAACGAGCGCGCCATCCTGGCTTACGAGATGTACGCCGATCGCGTTAAGAAGACCATCGGGCAGTTCATCATGCTCATGGCGGGCGTCGATGCCATCGTTCTTTCCGCGGGCGTCGGCGAGAACGACCAGAAGATGCGCCGCATGATCTTCGCAGGTATGCAGCCCATGGGCATCATCCTCGACCAGTCCAAGAACAAGCAGCGTGGCTTCGAACGCGTCATCTCGCACGAGCGCTCCCGCGTGCCCATCATCGTCATCCCCACCGATGAAGAGCAGATGATCGCCTCGGATACTTACGAGATCGTCCATAAGGCAAGCCAGATCATCCTTGTTTCCAAGCCCGCATCCGAGCTGGATTGCTAGCTTGCTTCTTTGTTTGCTAGCATTTGCCTGCGAGCAGATTTTCAAAGAAGGGGAGTGCTCATGAGGAAGATCACCTTAGGCACCACAGGAATTCAAAGTCCGCAAAACGCTTTCGGCGCGCTTCCGATTCAGCGCATCACAGCCGAAGAATCCACGGCTCTTTTGCGCCGTGCCTTTGAAGCGGGTATGACTTTCTACGACACGGCGCGCGCCTACACCGATTCCGAGGAGAAGATCGGCTTGGCGCTTTCCGACGTGCGCGATCGAATTCATATTGCCACCAAGACGATGGCGCAAAGACCCGAGGCTTTTTGGGCGGATCTCGAGACGAGCCTTGGCAATCTTGGAACCGACTATGTGGACATTCACCAGTTCCATTGCATGAACGAATGCTGGCGCCCCGGCGATGGCACGGGAATGTACGAGTGCATGCTCGAGGCCAAGGCTCAGGGCAAGGTCCGTCATATCGGCGCAACCGCCCATAAGCTTGAGGTCGCTTTCGAGATCGTGGAATCCGGTCTGTACGAAACCCTGCAGTATCCCTTCAGCTACTTGGCAAGCCCTCGCGAGAGGGAGCTTGTCGCCCTGTGTAAGGAACGCGAAGTCGGTTTCATCGCCATGAAGGGTTTGGCGGGCGGCTTGCTGTCGAATTCCCGCGCAATCATGGCTTTTATGGACCAGTACGACAACGTGCTGCCCATTTGGGGCATTCAGCGTCCGTCAGAGCTTGAGGAATGGCTTTCCTTCATGGACGCGACTCCCTCGATGGATGAGGAGATTGCGTCTTTCATTAAGGCTGATCAGGATGAACTTATGGGCGATTTTTGCCGTGGTTGCGGCTACTGCAAGCCTTGCCCTGTGGGTATCGAGATCAACCAATGCGCACGCATGTCTTTGATGATTCGCCGTGCGAAGTCGGAAAGCTGGCTTGGGGAGCATTGGCAAAACGAGATGAGCAAGATCGAGGAGTGCACCGAGTGCCGCCTTTGCACCACCAAGTGCCCCTACGAACTGGATATTCCCGAGCTCTTGAAAAAGAATTACGAGGATTATCAAAACGTCCTGGCGGGCAAGGTCAGCGTAAGCGCATAGCCTCGCACTGCATTCCAGAAATTTGCCCGTTCATTGCATGGTCTGCCAGTCAATCTAGGGATGCAGATTCATAAGCACCAGGGTTTTGCCGGCGCGCTCTACCTCTAAACGAAAAGCGTGCGTCCGAATTTTCATCGGACGCACGCTTTTGTTTTGTCTTGGGCTATTTGTCTTTCCTGTTTAAGACAGGATTCCCATGAAAGCGAACAGGTAGTCAAGCGCTGCAAGCGCGAAGCAAAGCCCGCAACCGATCTTCCAGTTGCTGGGGATTATCTGCTTCTCGTTGGTGTTGATGCTCACCACGGTTCCTGCTTCAAGCTGCTTGCGGCTCTTGTAATTGCCGCGGTAGGTTTTGCCATCGCGCTCGAAGGTGATGACGTAGGCTCCCGGACGCTCGCCGGGGCCTTCGATGGTGGCGTTCACGAGCTTGGATTTGCGGCCGTTGATAAGGAGCATGATGCCCGCAACCAAGCAGATGGTGCCAACGATGAGCTCTACGATAATCGTGCTGGTGAACATCTATTAACCCCTCATGGTTTGGGCTTGCACGCAGGTGATTGCAACCACGCCCACGATGTCCTCGGCGGTGCAGCCGCGCGAAAGATCGTTGACGGGCGCTGCAAGGCCCTGAAGAACAGGGCCGTAGGCCTTTGCCTTGGCAAGGCGCTGGACGAGCTTGTAGCCGATGTTGGCCGCGTCAAGATCGGGGAACACCAAGACGTTCGCTTTGCCTGCGATCTTGGACTCGGGGGCCTTCTGCGCGCCGATTTCAGGGACGATGGCCGCATCAAGCTGAAGCTCGCCGTCAGCGTTGAGCTCGGGGTAGTTCTCGCGGATGTAGGCCACGGCATCGACGACCTTGGAGGCATCATCGTTTTTCGCGGAGCCGTAGGAGCTATGCGAAAGAAGGGCGATGCGCGGTTCCTTCTTGAATACGCGCGTGTAGGAATTGCCGGTCATGTTGGCGATGTGCGCAAGCTTCTCAGAAGTGGGCTGGATCTCGAGCGCGCAGTCGGCGAACAGGAACAAGCCGTCGTCGCCAAGTTCGCAATCAGGCACGTCCATGATGAAGTAGGACGAAACCATCGGTGCGCCCTTGGCTGTTTTGATGACGCGCAGAGCAGGGGAGAGAATCTTCTGGGTGGAGTAGTTGGCGCCGCCCACCATGCCGTCGACGGCCCCGGTTTTAACCATCATGATGGCGTGGTAGATGCGCTCGCGCACCAGGTCGTTGGCTTCTTCGGGCGTCATGCCCTTTGCCT
Source organism: Oscillospiraceae bacterium (assembly GCA_963635145.1). Taxonomy (GTDB): domain Bacteria; phylum Actinomycetota; class Coriobacteriia; order Coriobacteriales; family Eggerthellaceae; genus Anaerotardibacter. The sequence continues at coordinate 16,295 of CAVHFE010000012.1, read as the reverse complement.
TGCGGAGCTCGTACAGAAGCTCGGCGTATTCCTGGTTCTTAGGATCGTTTTCGTGGTCGATGATGGTGGCCTCGTCGAGCTTGTAGCCTTTGGCCTTGATCTCGTCGGCCTTGCCCAGGATCACCACGTTCGCGATTCCTTGGGCGATTACTTCTTCTGCGGCGGCAAGGATGCGCTCGTCATGGCCTTCGGGCAGGACGATGGTCTTTTTGTCCGCTTTGGCGCGGGCGATGAATTCGTCCATGAAGTGGCTCATGGGCTTCCTCCTTTGTTTATTGGGTGTACGCCCCTTCTTAGGGCGTATACAATCATAACTTCGCACGAGCTTTAATTTCGTTAGAATGAGTCGAAGTGATTTTAGCCTTAGGCAAAAGGGCATCGCCGTCCTTGTGCTGGGCATGGAAAGGATATATCGGCCATGAAGGTCATCTCGTTTGCTGTTCCTTGCTACAACTCTTCCGAATACATGGAAAAATGCGTCGATTCGCTTCTGCCCTGCGGTGACGACATCGAAATCCTTTTGGTCGACGACGGTTCCACCAAGGACAACACCCTTGAGGTCGCACAGCGTCTTGAAGCCGAGAATCCGGGCGTCGTGCGTGCGATCCATCAGGAGAACAAGGGTCACGGCGGCGCGGTGAACACCGGCCTTGAAAACGCCACGGGCATGTATTTCAAGGTAGTCGACTCCGACGACTGGCTCGATCGCGAGTCCATGGAGACCATCATGGCCTACCTGCGCGGCCAGCTTAATAAGGCCTATCCAACCGATTTGGTGATTTCCAACTACGTGTACGAGAAGGTATACGAAGGAAGCTCTACCACAATCCGCTACACCAACGTCTTTCCTGTTGGGCGCGAATTCACCTGGGACGAAATCGGTCATTTCAACAGTTCTCAGTACCTGCTCATGCACTCGGTGATCTATCGCACCGAGATGCTGCGCTCAACCGGCCTGAAGCTGCCGGAGCATTGCTTCTACGTTGACAATATCTTCGTCTACGTCCCCTTGCCCGCTGTTCGTTCCTGCATCTACTTCGATGTCGACACCTATCGCTACTTCATCGGGCGTGAGGACCAGTCGGTTAACGAAAGCGTCATGCTCTCGCGTATCGACCAGCAGCTTCGCATCACCAAGTTCATGATCGACGCGGTGGACCTTGATTCCGTTGAGAACGCGAAACTTCGCAAGTACATGCGAAAGTACCTGACGATGATGATGACCATTTGCTCGGTTTTCCTTCGCATGAAGCAGAACCCCGAGACCGAGGCCAAGCGTGCCGACATCTGGGCATACCTGTGGAAGAAAGACCCGAAGCTCTGCAAGCGCATCAGGCGCTCCTTGCTTGCCGGTGGCGTCAACATCCCGACTCCTTTGGGCCGCGCTCTCGGTTTGGGTGGCTACAAGCTCGCGCAGAAGATCTTCAAGTTCAACTAATTTGAGTCTTATCGCCTGATTTCAGTGAGGCACGTTTCGGCCGATAGGCTCGAAACGTGCCTGTTTCGTTCGTCTGCAAGTACTGCGATCAAGCAATTTCTTCGAGGTGCATATGTCTTCCACCGAACATACGAAATACAGCTATCTGCTGATGTTGGGGCATCTGTCCACCGACATCAATCAAGGTGCCCTGTTGGCGGCCATGCCCTTCCTGGTGCTTAATGCGGGCTTTTCCTACACAGCGGTGGCTATTTTGGTGTTTTCGTCCAACGTCGTTTCCGCGGTCGTTCAGCCGTTGTTCGGGCGTTTGGGCGATAAAGCTTCCTGCCCTTGGATTATGAGTTTGGGCATCTTCCTTGCAGGCGCGGGAATGGCGGGCGTTGGCTTGTTCAGCAGCTACCCGCTGATCATCCTAAGCGGCATGGTCAGTGGTTTCGGTGTGGCGATGTTCCACCCTGAAGGCGGACGCTTGGCCAATTTGTGTGCAGGCGCGCAAAAGGGTAACGGGATGAGCATCTTTGCCGTCGGGGGGAACCTCGGTTTCATGGTAGGCCCCATGATGACCGCCGCATCCATCAGCTTCCTTGGCATGGCGGGCACGGCGGTGTTCCTGGTGCACTCCACCTTGTGCGCCGTGCTTCTTTTGTTCTTCGTTGGAAAATTCAAGTCGTTCGGATTGGTGGATAAGGAAAGCGTTGCGCTGCAGGAAAAGGAGCGCTGGGGTGCTTTCGGCGCGGTTTTGGCCGCATTAAGCGCGCGATCGGTGCTCTTCAACACCCTTCTTACCTTTGTACCCTTGTTCTTAGTTGCCAACCTGGGGCAATCCGAGGCCTTCGCCTCAACGGCCATCACCTTGTATGCCCTCGTCGGCGCCTTCGCCACCTTCATGAGCGGCAGGATATCCGCTCGCACGGGTGCGCAGCGTTTGCTGCTTATGGGCATGCTTGCGCTTGTGATTATCCTGGTGAGCTTCCATTTCTGCGATTCCCTGTTCGTGGCTCTGTTTTTGCTTGCCCTGGCGGCACCTGCGGTCAACGGGCCTTACCCTTCTTCGGTGGCGCTTGGCCAGAGCTTCGTGCCTCGGCATTTGGGCATGGCTTCCGGCTTGACCTACGGGGTGGCCGTTGGCGTGGGAGGCATGTTGAGCCCCCTGATGGGTTTCATTGGCGATGCCTTCGGCTTGACGAACGTTTTCCTTGTGGGCGCCGGAGTTGCCCTGGTGGGCGTGTTCCTTGCTGTGTTGCTTCTTAAGCTGACGGGCAACACGGTTCCTGGCAGGTCCTAGCCTTAATTCTTGTAATCGGCGGGGTTCTTGGCGCTTGAACCGGTGGTGTTGCCATAGCTTCTGATCTCGTGCCCGAAGCGAAGTGCGCCTTCGCCGAACCTCGCTGCAATGGCATCGCTTGCCTGCAAGAGCTTTTCGGCTTCCCCGGCGCGCGCTTTAAGGTTTGCGTTAATGCGCTCGTCGTCGTGCGAGCCCGCCTTATCCTCGGGCAGCTCGAACAAGGCTTCCTGCGCCGGAGCATCTGCGTCGAAGCCGGAAACGCCTACCCCTACCAGCCTAAGCGATACTCCTTCGTGCCAAAGTTCGTCGAGCATGCTGCTTAAAATGGGCAGCCAGGTGAGCTCGTTGGTTCCCAGGTCGGGTACACGTCGTTGGCAGGTGCGGATTTTGAGGTTCTCGTAGCGCAGTTTCAAGTGAAGGGTGCTGCCGGTAAGCTCGCGGCGCCTCAGGCGTCTGCCGACCTTGTGCGCCATCGTCGTCATGAGCGCCTCGACGTCGCGGCGGGAGCTCACGCTTTCAGAGACGCTGATTTCATTGCTGATGGATTTGGCCGGTCCTTCATCTGGGTTCACCACGCTGTCGATACCACGGAGGCGATTTCGCATAAGCTGGGCATTCTTGCCGAACACCGAGCGAAGCACGTCTTCATCGGCGTTGGCTAGTTCGCCCAGCTTGCGTATGCCGAAATCGCGGAGCCTTTTCTGCGCAACCGGGCCGATTCCGCTCATTTCGCCAACGGGCATCGGCTTGAAGAAGTCGGCCTCCGTCCCGGGCCAAACCACGGTGACACCATGCGGTTTTTCCATGTTCGAGGCAATCTTGGCCACCGACTTGGAACTGCCCAGGCCTATCGAGCAACTGATGCCAAGCTCATCAACCTGTTCCTGAATCCTTTTGGCAACGAAGACGGGGTGGCTTTTGTTCACGCGGGTTGGGCTGACGTCAAGGAAGGCCTCATCGATGCTTACCTGCATGAGTTTCGGCGACTCAGCGTAGAGGATGCCCATCACCTTGTCGGAAAGCTCGCGATAGCGGGAGAAGTGCCCCTCGGTCCAAATGGCGTCAGGGCACAGGCGTGCCGCTTGGCTGGAGGGCATGGCGGAATGAATGCCGTATTTGCGCGCTTCGTAGGAGCAGGTGGAAACGATTCCTCGTCGCTTAGGGCTGCCGCCCACAATGACGGGTTTGCCCTTCCATTCGGGGTGATCGAGCTGCTCAACCGAGGCGAAGAAGGCATCAAGATCCACCAGGAGGATGGCCGGGCCCTGCCACTTTGGTAGCGTGGCCACCCAGGTTCGCAAAGCCTGCACGTCGCTCGGCAGCTTGAAGCCGCCGAAGCTCGCGTGAACCCGGTCGCACTCGGAGATATGCGCATGCTCTTTTCCCATAAGGAAAGGATACCCCATCCGTTCTTGGACGCTTTTGCGCAAGAACGGATGGGGATTACTTGCTAGGCCTCTTCGTCGGGCAGCTGTTCGACGGCGTCCTCGGCCAAAGAGGCCGCTATCTCGTTGCGACGCGCGCTGTAGGCCGCGAAGCCCGCTCCTGCGGCACCAAGGGCAAGGCCAAGAAGGCTTTGGGGCAGATGGTCGCCTGTGTCGGGCATCTGTTTGCCGTTTGCGTCTGAGGCGTTCGTACTTTGTTCGATGTCGGCTGCTTTGCCGCTCGATTCCTCATCGTCGTCATTGCCGGAAAGCGCATGCACTTCTCCGGAATCGAGCGTTTCAGCGAGTGCGACGCCCGGGAAATTGAGCGCTGCCTCAGGGCATTCGTCGAGCTTGAGGCTGTAGCTCGAAAGCTCGCTTGCCTTCACGCTCATCGGGTTGATGACCTCGATATTGGATATGCCGATGCGAACCGTGCGTTTGTCGTGCCAATCCTCGGGGATATGGAATGCCATACGGTAGGTTTCGGAGTCGCCGGGCACCAGAACCCCCAAGCCATCGTTGGCAACGAGCTTGCTCTTGGCAAGCGACTTAGGCATGTTCTTGGTGTTGTAGCCGCAATCGGGCGAGATATTACGTGCGCTTTTCAGCATGTCCTCGCCGAAGCTCAGGTGTTTGCTGTCCACCTTGTTGCCGTCCTCGTCGTAGAGCGTGAAGGTGGCAGCCGTTGCCACAAGGTTGCCGTCGTTGCGCAGCTTCACCGCGAAAACGTTGTCCTCGCCGGACATGGCGAAGGCGTCTGCGCACGAAATGGATAGGGGCGTGAGGCATTTGAGCACAGGAACGCGCACATCGTAGATGTCGGTAAGGCTTTGGTCGATGTCGGTGATGGTGCTTGCCAGGAAGCTCACGTAGCGGTCGTTCACCGTGGTTGCCGCAAGCCCGTCGATGATATGGTCGACCTCCGCGAAGATGAAGGGCTCGGTGAACAGGTCATCGACCTTTGCCACGGCCATGATGCGATGACGATGTTCAACAATGTCGCCGTTTTCCTTAAGGTTGCCATGCTCGTCGTATTCCTGGTTTACCTTGCCATCGGTGTTCTCGACGAAGAAGAGATAGTGCCCCTGCCCGTCGGGGACGAAGTCGGCAACCGCTCCCTTCTTGGGGCCTATCTGCGTGAAGTTCACCGATCCCTGTTTTTTCGGGTCGAAGTCCATAAGGAATAGGCCGCTCGTTTCCGGCTCGTCGCCGTTTTGCATCTTGCAGGTGGCCACAAGCTGACCATCCGAGCCCCAGGGGTAGAGCTTGCAGATCTGCATATTGCTGCTGTATACATTGGCAAGCTCGTCTTTGACGAAGTCCTGGAACTTGGTGGAGTCGTGGTTTTCGTAGAAGGCCTCGAGCTTGCAGATGCCGCTGGTGTCTTCGCCGGTGTAGGCGAAGGTGGCGCGCCTGAGATTGGCCACCGATCCGTATTCCCATTTGTAGTCGCTGTCGTCGATCTTAACGGGGAACAGGCACACGTCGTTCAAGGCATATTGCCCCTTGAGGTTGATTACCTTGCTTGTCAGCCTGAACAGCTTCTTGGTGTAGGTGCTGTCAAGCTCGAAGCGGGCGAAGTAAGACATGACGCGGCAGTTTTTGCTGACGCCCTCATCGCCTCCGATCTTGCGCCTTACGTAGGTGCCCATGACGCAGAAATCGTTGGTGCCGCCGATGGCGAACTTGTCGGAGAAGCCTGTGATGCGCGGGCAGGTGAGCGTGTACCCCTCGGAGGTGCTCGGCAGGCTTGCGGTTGCCGAAGGATCTACCTGCAAGGGGTTTTCCGCTGCGTAGGTATCGCACAAACCTACGATGGTGGCGTAATGAGCCTGCAGATTGTGGTCGAAATCGGTGTCGTCTCCCTTGGGGCGCGTGTTCGAGGTGACTATGACGAAGATGTAGTTCTTGCCGCCGTTGGCGTTGGCTTGGGTGACCGAAAACTCGTAATCGTACATATCGTCTCGCGACAGACCCTCGATCTGGGGGTCGTAGTCGACAGCCCAAGGCTGGCTCCAATTGCCGTCCGATTGGAGCCGATGGTACGCCAGGCGCGTGCGTCCCTTCTTGTTGCCCGCATCGATGGTCGCGATACGGAAAAGATAGGTGGCGCCGTTGTTCGTGGTAACCAGAAGCTGCATGCGCGAATCGCTGTAGACGCCTTTGAACATGATCTGGTCGATGCTTGGCCTGACGCCGCCGCGCTCCGATTCGGAAAGGCTTTGAACGCCGAGCTCCTTGCTCGGCCCCCCTTCGGTCATGGAGCCTATGTAGGAGTGCTGGGCAAGGAAGCTGTTGCTTGCGGGCTCATGCTCAACCAGCGATTTGAGAGCTTCTTCTGTCGGCGCGGTCTGCTGCTCTTTAGACTTGCCGGTGTCGGTGGTGGTCACCTGGCTCCCGCCGTCGTTTGCCACTTGAGCCTGGGCCTCGGCGTTCTTGTCGCTTGAGCCCTCGCTTGCGTCGGTGTTCGAACCGCTGTTCTTATCCGCGCTCTCGGCGAAGGATTTCAGCATGACCACCGCATCGTCGAACTCGTCGGCTTCGCAATTGTTCGTGGTGCCTTTGACCAGGCCTTCCTTGGTTTCCAGGTAGGCGATAACGGGCGACTGCGTGTAATCGGCGTCCTTTACCACCTGGAATTCCTTGGCAGCGAGCATGTTGTCGTTGGTGACGGTTTTCGCGATTTTCTTCATCTCTTCGTAGCTGGGGAGCTCGCCGGTGCCTGCGCCGGCGTAGTCGGCGTCGGCGAAGCTGCCCAGGCGCGCTCTGAGCACCGGGTCGAGCTGATCGACCGTTAGGTTGCCATGCGTTTTCTCCTTTTCGCTCAGGCTGCCCTTTTTGTCGAGGTCGTTGGTGTCGAGCGCCTGCGGTTCGTCGACCTTGAATATGGTGGCCGTTATCTTGGTGAAGGGGAACTGGATCGTGATGACGCCGCTGGATCCGTAGCCCGCCGTAAGGCGCGGCCAGGGAAGGGTGTGCTTGCCCTCTTCGGGGATGAAGCTTATGTAGCCGCACAGGTAGCCGGCCGCCGTCACCGAGGTGGATACAAAGCCCTCGCAGCCGATGCCGAAGGTGATGCCTAGGCCGATGGTCAGCCTGAGCCCGGCGTTGACGGAATCTCGCTGATAGTTGAAATCCCAAAGCTTGCTGTCGAACCAGGACATGCTCATGGGGAAGCGTGCCTCGAACCAGGGATGCACCTGGAAGAAGCACGGCGCGCCGAGGACGGTGAACCTGAAGGTGTAAAGGGCATCCCATTTGAAGCCGAGAAGCGCAACGAGCCTGGCGTGCCACAACTTATCGTCCCAGCTGTATTCCATCTTCCCGTAGAACTGGGCCAGGTAGCTGATCGTGATAGTGGGGACGAGCTTCCAAGTGGTGAGGAAGGCTTTGTCGGGGTCGTTGGGGTCGGTGCCCTGTTCCATGTAGCTTTCGAAGACGCCCTTTTCCATGGCCCACTCGTTGGCTATCTGCTTTTTGAAGCCGTCGATGGGCAAGGAATTGTACTTGCCTTTAAAGGGGTTGGCGCCGTCGTCCTTAAGCTCAAGATCGTTGTAGCCGAATCCGAACACGACGAAGCCAAGGGCGCTCACATCGAATATTAAGTTGAAACGAGGCCGCCAAAGCGAAAGCTGAACGCCTTTGAAGGGCGAGCACATGGACGAGGGAAGGTCCAGCCCGGTTAAGGAAGTGTTGTACTGGGCCTCGGCCACGTAGAGCTTCTCGGATTTCTCGTTTTTGCCGCAAGGGGTCGGCTCGGTCTTAAGCGAGCTGTCGACGTACCAGCTCTCGTTCGATTCCTTGAATTCGAAGCGCAGCCTAAGCGTGCTGCCTTCGCCGATGAACTGCTTGCTTGAGGGCAAAAGGAACTGCCCTGAGCAGCTTCCCTGCACCAAATGGCCCTTCGGTTTCTCGAAGGTGATTTTGCCGATGCCTGTTTCCTTGCCTTCCTTTACAACGGTAAGGCTCGCTTGGGGGCTCATGTTTTTCTTGGGCATCCATACCTCGACGCTCACTGTGTGGTTCTCGTCGGCATCGTCCGAGCTGACGAAGATGTTTTCCAGGTATTGGATGTCCCAGCCGTTGAAGGAAAGCGTGCGGAAATAGGGCTTGTCGTCGAGCGGGCGGGTGGGCGCGACGAGCGCCGAATGGGCGAGGATGCGGGTACGGGGGATGAATACCTCGCGGTAGCCGTCGCGCGTGACCTCGATGCTTCCGTTGAAGCCGATGATTTCCGCATTGGGGTCCTCGGCCAGGTCCTTCAGATCGAAGATGATCCTGCCTGCTTCGTCGCTTGTGCCCTCAAGCTTTTTCCCATTGAACAGGGAGGTGACGGTAACCAGGGCCTTAGGCACGCCTTTGAGATTTTGCGGGTCTTGCACGTCGTAGACGACGATGCCGATCTCGGTTTTGCCCACTACCATGATGTCGGCCGAATCGGAGCCTTCAGACTCTTCTGCCCAGGCGTGCCTGGCCCCCGGTGGAGTTAAGGAAAAGGCGTTGGTCAGGCCCTCGATCGGGGGAAGGAACAAGGAACCGAGCGCCATCGCGCTGCCTGCGGCGAAACTGCGCCTCGTTATATATGAATCAGCCATGGTGAGCCTAACTTATTGATTTGAATTTTCTTTCTGCCCTGCAAAGCGCCTATGCGCTCATGCAAGACTATCAAAGTTGGCTTTCAGGGATGTTGCGATATCGGCTTAGCCGCATGGATGCGAGGTTCGTTGGCAGGCAAGGCGTTCAGCCCTTCCATTCTGTAAAATTTGCCCATGCACAAACATGAACAAACCACAAGATAAAAATTATTTTTGCTGAAATCCTCTGATTTACGCTAGATGTTGTGGCTCTTCTTTACATGCTATACAAGTCGGGTTTTATCTGAAAAATTCTCGAAATCGCCTTGATGAATCGGTGCTAAGTTGTACTCCCGTCAAGCGATTGAAGGCTTGCTTCCGTTCGCTTGAACGCTAAACGCACCACCAAAACGAAGCAGAGCCAAAGTCGTGCATATGCCATGCTCGGCCTTGGTTTTTTGCGCGAAAAGGGTTTCACGATGACGCCGCTGAACGAGCTAACTCATACGGTTGATTCCGCCTTGGTCAACACCAAGGCTGCGCCCACCATGCCCTATGACATTCGCGCCGAGATCGATTGGCTTGATTTCTCCTGCACGGCAAACCCCTTGGGCGCTCCCGATTCCGTCCGTCGCGCCATCATGGCCGCCGTCGTCGAGGGCGACCTGTCTTACACCCCCAATCGCGACGGTTCGCATCTTGCCAATGTTCTGGGGCGCTACTACGAAATGCCCGCAGCTTGCTTTCTGGCAGGCACCAGCACCCAGCAGATGATTCGCGCAATCGCGCAGACTTATCGTTTCTGCAACGTGGCGGTGCCGATGCCTTGCCCTGCATCATATCTTCTTGCGCTCACGAACGCCGGCCACAACGCTATCAAGTTGGCCAGCCCCTTCGATACCTTGGTGATGGATCCGTCCTTCGCTTTCGCGAACGACCAACGTTTCACCGCGGCTGTTCTGGCTAATCCCGGTTATCCCACCGGTCGCCTTCTGTCCGAGGAAACACTGCTCAAGTACTTGGACGCCTGCGATTGGGTGATCGTCGACGAAAGCCATATCAATCTTTCAATCGGCGCGGAGTCCTTCGTCAACCTGGTGTGCAAGCATCGGAACCTACTCGTGGTGCGCAGCGTGTCCACCGATCTGGGCATGCCGGGCATTCCCATGGGTTACATCGTTGGTGCCCCGGAGCTTATCGCTCGTATTGCCAAGTTCGGCGATGGGGGAGAACTTGGGATGTTCCATGAGGTCGTGGCGCGCCAGCTTCCTTCGCTCTACGATTACGAGCTTCGCACCCAGGAGCTTCTTGAATCCGAGATTCCTTGGGTGCAATGCATGCTCTCGCTTATTCCTGGAATCAAGGTGTGCCCCTCCGAGTCCAACTTCGTCATGTGCACGCTTTCACCTGGTACCTCAAGGAACCTAGGAATTGACGGTGCGGGCGCCCTTATCGCGCGCATGCAGAAGCGCGGCTTCACGATGCTCGACCTTACGGGCACGCCGGGCGTGAACGACGATCGCTCCTTCTTGGTGTGCGTCAGGTCACGCGAGGACAATCAGGCCTTCCTCGACGCGCTTAAGTCCGCGTTGTTCGAATAGGCGCCCTGAGCCTTCATCTTTGCTTAATATTCATAGAGTGCTCACGTTCCTTTGCAGGGGGCGTGAGTGCTATTATTTATAAACTTATTCGTTGAACAAGAAAGGTCGAAGTCGTGGCAAACAGCTACAAGAAGTCCATGAATTTGCCCCAGACGGATTTTCCGATGCGCGGCAACCTGCCTCAGAACGAGCCTAAACGCTTGGAGTTCTGGAACGACATTGACATTTACGGCAAGGTTCTTGAGAAGAACAAGGACAACGAGCCTTTCATCCTGCATGACGGCCCCCCGTACGCAAACGGCCCCATCCATATCGGTCACGCCTTCAATAAGATCCTGAAGGATTTCATCGTTAAATATAAGAGCATGCGCGGCTACTATGCCCCCTACGTTCCCGGCTGGGACTGCCATGGCCTTCCCATCGAGAACAAAGTCGAGGAGCAGCTTGGCAAGGAAAAGATGTCGCAAATCGATACGGCGACCTTCCGCAAGATCTGCCGTGAGTACGCCACCAAACAGCTCGACGGTCAGCGCGAGGGCTTCAAGCGACTGGGCGTTCGCGGCGAGTGGGGCAATCCTTACCTCACCTACCTGCCCGAATACGAGGCCGGTAACATCGAGATCTTCAAGAAGCTCTACCTTGACGGTAGCGTATACCGCGGCCGCAAGCCCATCCATTGGTGCAGCCACTGCCATACCGCTTTGGCTGAGGCCGAGATCGAGTACGGCGACGAGGTAAGCCCCTCCATCTACGTCAAGTTCTTCTTCGAGAGCATGCCCGGCATCATCGCCGATGCTGCTCGCGAGGAAGATTGCGCGGACGCCAAGGCCGGCGTTGTCATCTGGACCACCACGCCTTGGACCTTGCCCGCAAACCAGGCGGTCTCTTTGTCCCCCGATGCCGACTACGTGGTTGCCAAGCTTGACGGCCAGCTTATGGTTATGGCCGAGGAGCTTTCCTCGTCGCTTGCAGAGGTTGCCGGCTGGGGCGAGCTTGAGTTCCTTAAGTCGGGCGGTGATACCCTGCGCTTCAAGGGCACGGCGCTCGAGGGCACTACTTACGTCCATCCCGTGCTCGAGGACGAGACGGGACAGGTTATCACCGGTACCCATGTCACTCTGGACGCCGGTACTGGCGCCGTTCACACGGCTCCCGGCCATGGCGTCGACGACTACAAGGTTTGTCAGGCAAGCGGCATCAAGGACATCCGCATGCCGGTTGACGACGAGGGTCGCTTCTACGAGGGAAGCTGCCTGTGGGCGGGTCTTACTACCGACGAGGCCAACCCCAAGATCATCGAATACCTGGCAGAGCAGGGGAGCCTGGTGGCGCATGTTGACATCAACCATAGCTACCCTCATTGCTGGCGCTGCCATGAGCCCGTCATCTTCCGTGCGACCACGCAATGGTTCGTCTCCATGGAAGACACCCATCTGCGCGAGAAGGCCATGAAGGCCATCGAGAACGACGTCAACTGGTATCCCGCCTGGGCTTCCAACCGCATTGGCGCCATGGTTTCCGAGCGCCCCGACTGGTGCATTTCGCGTCAGCGCTATTGGGGTGTTCCGATCCCTGTGTTCACCTGCGATGCTTGCGGTGAAACGGTGGCTACCGAGGCTACCTTCGATGCCGTCATCGAGCTGTTCAAGACTCAGGGCGCCGATGCCTGGTACAAGCTCAAGCCTTCCGAGTACCTGCCTGCCGACACCACGTGCAGCTGCGGTGCAGGCGTAGATCAGCTGACTCCCGGCTCCGATGTGCTGGATGTTTGGTGGGAGTCCGGCGTCAGCCACACCTCCGTGTGCGAGGCGCGCGATTATCTCCAGCGCCCGGCCGACGTGTATCTCGAAGGCTCCGACCAGCATCGCGGTTGGTTCCAGTCCTCCTTGCTCACCAGCGTTGCCGCCTACGGCATCCCGCCGTACAAGAACGTCATCAGCTGTGGCTTCACCATGGACAAAGACGGCAAGAAGATGTCCAAGTCGCTGGGCAACACCATCGACCCGAACGAGGTGAACAAGAAGCTCGGCGCCGAGGTGCTGCGCATGTGGACCAGCTCGGTCGATTACAGCCAGGACGTTTCCATCGGAGACGAGATCTTGCAGCGCACGTCCGACACCTACCGCAAGTTCCGCAACACCTTCCGCTTCCTGCTGGGCAACCTTTCCGACTTCGACGATGCTCAAGATCGCGATAGTTGGGATGAGCTTGAGCCTATCGACCAGTACATGATGGTTAAGACCGCAAAGATGCTTGATGAGGTAACGGCTGCCTACGATGAATACCGTTTCCATTACGTGTACCGCGCCGCTTACGATTTCGTGAACGACCTTTCCAATGTCTACATGGACGTCGCCAAGGATCGCCTATATTCCGAGGCTCCCTCGAGTCCTCGCCGTCGTGCCGTCCAGACGGTTCTTCTGAACATCCTCGACGTCATGGTGCGTGTTCTTGCCCCGATCCTCACCTTCACTACCGAGGAGGTTTGGCAGAACTACCCTGAGGGCGTTAAGCGTTGCGGCAAGAACCACGAATCCGTGCAGCTTGCTTCGTGGCCTACGCGTGAGGGCTTCAAGCCTCAGCTCCCCGATGACACTTCCGAGCTTGAGTCCAAGTGGACTAGCATCATGGAAGTCCGCGACGTTGTCACCAAGGCTCTTGAGGAAGCTCGCGCTGCCGGCACCATCAAGAAGAGTCAGGAGGCTGCGGTTTCCGTCAGCGTTCCCGTCGAACAGCTTGCAAGCCTTGAGGGCTTTGCCGAGGAAGTGTTCCAGGAGCTCTTCATCGTTGCTTCCGTCGCCTTCGAGCAGGGCACCGAGCTTTCCGCCACGGTTTCCGTGGCCGAAGGCGAGAAATGCCCCCGTTGTTGGAACATCACCCAGCTTGGCGGCAACGAGGCGCACCCCGACGTGTGCGCACGATGCGCGGCCGCCCTCGACGAAATCGGTTTCACAGCGGAGTAAGCAACTTTGGCTCGTACCTTTTTCAAAGATAAGGACACAGCGGAAGTCGCCGTTAAGGCGGCTTCCGCTTCCTCATGTTCCGGCTCATTCCTGCGCACCCGCAATTTGGCAGCGTTTTTCCTGGTTGCCGCCTTATGGCTTGCATTTGATCAGATGGTGAAGCTCCAGTGCGAATCCTATGCAACCGGAACGACGATCTGTTCCAACTTCCTTGCCTTGTTCGACCTAAGGCTGGTTCATAACTTCGGTGCCGCATGGAGCATGTTCGAGGGAAGCGTTGCGCTGCTTGTCGCAGTGGCGGTGCTTATATGCACGCTGCTCTTCGCTTTCGCCCTGCACGAGAGCAAGGGCGCCACCCTTTTTGAGATGGCAAGCATCGCACTTGTTTTCGCAGGTGGCCTGGGGAACATGATCGACCGTATCGTCTATGGTTACGTGGTCGACATGCTCGATCTGAGGCTTTTCGATTTTCCGACTTTCAACATCGCCGACATCGGTGTCACCTGTGGCATCGTGTTGCTTTTCATAAGTATCATGCTTCAAACGAAGGGAGCCGATTGTGACGCATAATCTCTCCATCACCGTCGAGCCTCGCTACGATGGCATGCGTATCGACTCGTTTTTGTATGAAAGCTCCTGTTATCCCACGCGCAGCAAGGCCGTCAAGTTCATCGAGCAGGGAAAGGTCTTCTTGAACGGCGAGCAGCCTACGAAGAAGTCCCTGGTCGAGGCAGGCAACTTCATCGTGTACGAAGCCTTCGAGGAACAGGATCGCGTGTACCTTGAGCCCGAGGACATCCCGCTGGATGTGGTTTGGGAGGACCCCGAGATGCTGGTGCTCAACAAGCAAGCGGGGCTTATCTGCCACCCAAGCCCGGGGCATCCGGGCGGCACCCTGTCCAACGCTCTTATTTATAAGTACGGTCGTGAAAACCTGGCGCACATCCAGGGCGACGATCGCCCCGGTATCGTTCATCGCCTAGACGGCGACACCTCGGGCTTGATGCTCTGTGCCAAGAATGACGACATGGGCTTTTTGCTGCAGGACGAGATTCGCTCTCGCAATGTTGATCGTAAATATCTTTGCCTGGTGCACGGCAATATTGCCAGCGATACGGGGATGATCGATGCCCCTATTTTCCGCAGCGAGCGTGTGCGCACGCGCATGCAGGTTTCCGATAAACCTCAGGCTCGTTCCAGCGTCACCACTTTCAAGGTGCTCGAGCGCTTTGAGGCCGGCCTTAAGGATGAGGGCTATTCCCTGATAGAGTGCAAGCTTTTCAGCGGGCGCACGCATCAGATTCGTGTGCATATGGAATACATCAAGCATTGGTGCGTGGGCGACCCTATGTACGGCAACCCCGGCAGGGCAGACAACCTAGGGCTCACCAGGCAGTTCCTTCATTCGTGGAGCCTCGATTTCGAGCATCCCCGCACGGGTGGGACCCTGAGCTTCCGCGCTCCTTTGCCCAAGGATTTGCAGGATACGGTCGCTAAGCTCTCGGATCGTCGCATCGGCTTGACCGAGCATGGCTGGGAAGTGCTGGGTGTCATGGACGAGGTTTTTGGCAACAGCGCCAAGACGGATTCGTTTAGCAACTTATAGGAAAGGTGATGTTCGATGAGCTCTTCCGCCAACGAACAGAAGACGGTGCTGCTTGGTGTTACGGGTTGCATTGGGGCCTACAAGGCTTGTGAGATTCTGCGCGGCCTTCAAAAGAAGGGCCATCGCGTTAAGGTCGTCATGACCGAGCACGCCACCCATTTTGTGGATCCTTTGACTTTCAGATCCCTTACGCATGAGCCCGTTGCTGTCGGCCTTTTCGACGACCCGTCTGATCCAATCCATCATATCAGCTTGGCCGACGAAGCCGACCTGTTTTTGATTGCCCCTTGCACGGCAAATGTGGTGGCTAAGCTTGCAGCAGGCATTGCCGACGATCTTCTTACCACCACCGCTCTTGCCGTTACCGCTCCTGTTCTTTTGGCTCCAGCAGCTAACGTCCATATGTACGAGAACCCCATTACCCAGCGCAACCTTAAAACTTTGTGCGATTTCGGTTTTGAAATCATTGAGGCAGGGGAGGGTTATCTTGCTTGCGGTTACGAGGGCAAAGGTCGCATGGCTGAACCCGAGCTTATCGTCAACAAGGTTTGCGCGATGCTCGAGGGCGATGCTTGCGCGCAGAAGCAGGATCTTGCAGGTAAGAAAGTTATGATCACCGCGGGCCCGACTGTCGAGCCCATCGACCCCGTCCGCTATATCACCAATCACTCGTCGGGCAAGTTCGGATACGCGATTGCCGAGGCTGCGGCACAACGCGGCGCTGAGGTCACCCTTGTTTCGGGGCCTGTTTCTCTTGATGCGCCACGTGGGGTTAAGCTCGTCAAGGTGGGCACGGCTTGCGAGATGCTCGAGGCCGCCCGTTCCGTCTTCGAGCAGGCCGATATCGCCCTGTTCTCGGCTGCCGTTGCCGACGTTCGCCCCGCCAGGGCTTTCGATCGCAAGATGAAGAAGGGCATCGACGACGCCTCGCTTGCCAACATCGAGCTGGTTGAGAACCCCGACATCTTAAAGACCCTCGCAAGTTGCAAGGATGAGCAGTTCGTCGTGGGCTTTGCGGCCGAGACCAACGATGTGATCGAAAACGCCACTTCCAAGCTTGTTCGCAAAAATGCCGACATGATCGTTGCCAATCAAGTTGGCGGCGGTAAGGCTTTCGGCAAAGACGAGAACGAGGTGGTCTTGGTAACGGAGTCCGGTGCAAACGCTCCTGTTGCAGGGTCCAAGGCAGAACTCGCGCATTATATTCTTGATAAGGTGCTTGAAGCGCTCGCTTAATGTCGGTCGTGCTTTGCGCTTGAATTTCGCTTGATTCGCTTCGAATTTTTCTTGACATCGCTAAGCTTGACGCATATTCTATTAAAGCTGTTTTGAACGGACTACGGGTTGTGGCGCAGTTTGGTAGCGCACTTGACTGGGGGTCAAGGGGTCGCAGGTTCGAAT
>CAVHFE010000011.1:0-51937 GCA_963635145.1 Oscillospiraceae bacterium | reverse complement strand
TGTTTTCACCTGGATGTATTCGGATTTCAATTTGCGAAAGAAATTTTACGTTACCACAGTAGGAGCAGGAATAGCGATACTCGCCGCGCAAAGATCCGTCTCATCGAAAACCTTTCCACGAAGTCAAGCTGAAAACTGAACAATGGTAAAAAGCAAAAAGTTTAGGGGGGGGTAAAACCCCAGCTCAATCGATTTTCGGCTAAAAAGCAGCCTTAAACGGAAATACAAACGCCCTGATCAGCATTAATTAGCGGTGCCAGTCACATGCACGCCCATGCGGATTGATGCGGCGACCGAGGACAAGACATCCCGGTCGACGTATTGAGAGACCATCCAGCAAAGCGCCGAGGAGAAGTTGAAGATGCCTTCTTCGAGCAAAGCTATCATTGCCTCGGAGACGGCCCGCGCGACCTCGGGGGTCGGCGCTAAAGGAATGCCTTCAACGGCCATCAGCTCACGCGCTCGAGCAAGATCGGGAATCTCGATATCGCCACGATGCTCAAGCCCGAGAACGCCGATTATCTGCTTGAGCTCGTCCATAGCCTTATCTTTAAAGCGTCCATCCTGCTCAATAAGGTGAACGTAGGTGGCAACGGAAGCCTGAGTAAGCCCTGCTTTGTAAAGAGCGTAAGCCAAGCGATAGTAAAGATATTGAATCGATGCGGGTTCCATCGCGTAGCAGAGCCCAAGCTTAAGAAGGCGCACCGCTTCGTTGAAATGCCCCGCTTCGATGTTTGCCGTGGCAAGATCCGTGTAGGCAACCACCGAGGTGGGCGCAATCTCGAGCTCACGTTCGGCATAGGAAAGCGATGCCTCAAGATCACCAAGCTTTTCGTTGATGCTAGCCGCCTTTTTCATAGCGACGAAATATGCGTCGGGATATTTTTTAAAACGGCTCGCACTTCTATCGCGCAAGCCCATGAGCACGCGTGCAACCTCGTCAACGCAAAAAAGCGAGAACCGATCGGGCTTGGCTTCATCGCCTGACAGAATGTCCTCGAATTCGGCAAGGGACGCTATGGGGAATTCCTCGACGTCGAGGGCGGCATCGCGAACACGGTTGCCTAAATTGGAATCCTCCAAATGAGTGACGTCCAATTCGCTCACCTTGTCGGCATGAAGAAGCGTCCTTACCGATGAGGGGATGGGGCGCTCATCCTGCCAGGTGGGGATCCGTCGCTCGGTGAAATCGATTTCAAGCGGCTCGATATAGCGCGCACGCCCTTCGTCGTCGAAGGCGAAAGCGCATTTTGAAGGAGCGAGTTTGCGAGCGGTTGCCAGCGGGTCGAAAACAAAATCTTCAGACGCAAGTTCATTCATCTTAAGCGCAGGAAGCGCATTGATGAGAAACGGCATACGTTCGAAGTAAAGGGAGGCAACCGTGCCCCCTTCAATCGTCCTGCGATGAGCCGTAACCACAACATCGGTAATGGCGACGTTGGAGAAAAAGGCGGCGCTCGCAACGAAAGCGCAGAGGCGCAAAGTGTAGGCCATGGCGAGTCGATGGCCTTCCGGAGACCCGTTGGTCCATTCCCTCAAGGTCTCGCCATCGCGGCGTGCGGGAATCACGGAAGGCGTAAGCGTGTTGACGTGCACCTCGAGCAATCCACGCTCAACCTCGCAGTCAAAACGATATGCGACGCGGAAAGGGGCGCTGATGCTTTCCATGTAGCGCGCAAAGCGCGTGCGCGTATCCCATTCGCCGCCTTTGGGAGCAGCAACCCCGAAAATGCCCTGAAGAGGATTTTCTGCGCTCATACCGACAGAAAAAGCATCGACTTCAGATCCGAACTTCGCAAAAGCGTCCCAGTCGAGACGCATCAAGTCCGATTCCCCATATGCCGAGGAAAGAACGGCCACATCTTCGGCGCTCTGAGCATTACGAACGATCATGATTAACCGGTTGATGGCCGATTCGACCCCCAACACGACCTTCACCTCATCGCCTGAAAGAAGATCATAATCAAAGCTCAACCAGCACAAACCCGTGCAACTGAGCCTGCCTACACAGATATCGTGCCTCGAGAAAATCCTTCTTAGGCGCTCGGCCTGCGCCGCCCTAAGCAAACGCGCCGCGTAGCGCTCAAAAGCGGAAAGATAACTGTTGTTCTGGTTGGCAAGATCGCAACGATAGATAAGGGCCTCAACGGCATCCGGCAAGGGTTGAACGAAAAAAGCATCGACAACGCCCGCCAAATGCTTAACCTGTCCAACCAGCTCCTCGGTTGTGTCTATCACGCCGTTAACGCTTACTGCCACAAACTTCCCCTTTTCGATGATTTTCAAGCTTCAACTATACCGCGCAAAAGCTTCATGAAATGCGGCTTTCGCCCGTTCAAACCTCAACGGCAAAGAAAGAACACGAACCGTTTGGCAAGCTTGAGCTAATCGCAAAGCTCCCAGAAGGCCACGGCGCTTGCCGCTGCGACATTAAGCGAATCTACCTTGTTGTGCATGGGGATAAGCACAGTATGGTCGCACGCGGCAATGGTGGACGCCCTTAAGCCCTCCCCTTCGGTGCCAAGAACGATAGCTGCGCGATCCAAGCCTTTGAGTTCAGGGTCACGCAAAGACAACGAATCCTCTTCAAGCGCGAAGGCAAGAACCGTGAAACCGAACTCGTGAAGAAGCTCCACCCCGCCCTTCGCCCAGTCGGAATCCTTTCCTATGCGCGTCCACGGAACTTGAAAAACCGTCCCCATCGAAACACGGGAAGCGCGGCGATACAGCGGGTCATGGCAGCCGGGCGTAACCAAAACGGCATCGATGCCCAAAGCGGCGGCGCTGCGGAAGATAGCGCCCATATTGGTGTAGTTTGTGACGTCCTCGATCACGGCAACGCGCCTAGATTTAGCCAATATTTCCCTTAAATCAAGAACAGGCCTGCGTTCAAACGCGGCCAGCGCACCACGGGTTACCTGATAACCGGTTACCGTCTTGAAAGCATCATGGCTCACGCGCAGCACGTCGGCATCAGGAAAGTCCTTGAGCACCCTTTCAACCAACGCGCGCTCATGATCGAACCAGCGCTCCTCGACGAACAAGGAAACCAAAGGGTATCCAGCATCGAGTGCTCGCGTGATGACGTTTTTCGACTCGGCGATGAAAAGCCCGTTCGGATAAGCCGCGAAGGCGCCCGTTTTGTCGCCAGATTTCGAGGTGAAACATTCCTTCAGCTGCGCGTCGGTCATTCCCGAGTAGGGGCGCAATCGTTTGTCCGCAGGGTCGGTCAAGGTAACAAGTGGCATGGTTCGTCCAGACGCTCAAATTTCAATTTGTTCGATTCTAGGGCAAGTCATTTCCTAGACAAAGCTTGGATACTACAAGAAGAACCCGCCTCAATTCTTTATGTCTTGTCAGATGTTTACATAGCTGTATACTCTCATCACTCCGTTACTCTAATAGCAAGGAAAAGGCATGCCAAACGACGCAAGCGCCAGCAACTTAAGTTTGGGCGCGAAAACGAAGGAACTCCTGAAGAAAAAAGATATCGAAATCTCCGTGCAGCGCTATCTCATCGATGCGCTTGGCGCAATGGCGCAGGGTCTGTTCGCCTCGCTTCTTATGGGAACCATACTTTCCACGCTTGGCACGCAGCTCGGAATTGAAACGCTCACCAACATCGGCGCTGTGGCAAAAAGCGCAGCGGGCCCGGCTATGGCGGTCGCAATCGGATACGCGCTCCGCAGCCCCTCGCTGGTTCTTTTCAGCCTGGTGGCCGTAGGAGCCGCTGCGAACGAATTCGGCGGAGCAGGCGGACCGCTGGCCGTTCTCGTTATCGCCATCCTCGCCTCCGAATGCGGCAAGCTCGTAAGCGGATCCACGAAGATCGACATCCTGGTAACGCCCTTTACCACCATCGTTATCGGTTGCCTGCTGTCCTATGCCATCGCGCCCGGCATCGGTTCGGCGGCAAGTTCTTTGGGGCAAGTCATCATGTGGGCCACCGAGCTTGCGCCCTTCCTCATGGGCATCATCGTCTCGGTGATCGTGGGCATCGCGCTCACCTTGCCCATCTCGTCTGCAGCCATTTGCGCGGCCTTAAGCCTGACAGGGCTCGCCGGCGGCGCTGCCGTTGCCGGATGCTGCGCCCAGATGGTCGGCTTTGCGGTGATGAGCTTCAAAGAAAACGGCTGGGGCGGCATAGTTAGCCAAGGCCTTGGCACCTCGATGCTTCAAATGGGCAACATCGTGCGCAACCCCCGCATCTGGATTCCGCCGACGCTTGCATCGGCCATCACCGGCCCCATCGCAACCTGCGTATTCGGCCTGACCATGGACGGCGCAGCGATCTCAAGCGGCATGGGAACCTGCGGCATGGTCGGACCGATCGGCGTCTACACCGGATGGCTGGCCGACATTTCAACGGGAAGCATGATAGCCATCACCCTATTCGACTGGCTCGGGCTTATTCTCATCTGCTTCGTCTTGCCCGCTGTGCTCTCCGTAATATTTTGCCAAGCATTGCGTAAAATCGGATGGATAAAGGAAGGCGATTTGAAGCTTACGTCCACCGACGAGATGCTCAAAAATTCCAAAGCTGAAAACTAGAGCGCTCAACCGAACTAACGAGGCCCGCAATCGCATATCGACTGCGGGCCATACTTATGGAAAACCACCACAAGTCAAGACGAAGGAGACGAAATGACGGGTACCGAGCGACGAAACGAGATTGTTCGCATCCTTAAATCCACCAACGGAGCGGTGCCCGGCCACAAGCTTAGCCAAGAGCTCAAGGTGAGCAGGCAAATCATCGTGCAAGACATCGCACTTCTTCGAACCGCCGGCCATGCCATCACCTCAACCAACCGAGGTTACCTTTTGGACGGTGGCGCTCAGGCAATACGTCTTTTCAAGGTGAAACACGAGCGGAACCAAATGGAAGGGGAAATGCAGGCCGTCGTTGATTTAGGCGGTTGCATAATGGACGTTTCCGTGAATCATCGCACCTATGGGATGATCAGCGCCGCATTGGACATCAAGAGCCGCAGAGACGTTGCCAACTTTCTAGGCGAGCTCGAAACGGGCGTCTCCCAGCCGCTCTCGAGCCTGACCGACGGGTACCATTTCCATCACATCAGCGCGGAATCCGACGAGATTCTCGATGAAATAGAGGCCAAATTGCAGCAACTGGGCTTCATCGCCGAGCTTAGCGCGTATGAAAAAGAGGAATGTCGTTGATATGCTCGGTGAAGCAATCGCGCTTCCAGAACAACCACATGGCAACGATGATCAAAATCAGAGCAACCATAACGGTGTTGTAATACACGAACTCGAAGCCGGCGATCAGGGTGAGAATGGTGATTCCGAATGCCCAGGCAATGCGAAGCCTGAATACCAGGCCCACAGCAACGGCCAAAAGCAGAATACCTGAGAAAATCAAAGCCTGACCAGCAAACATGTTGCCAATGTCGATCCATTGCGTAAGCAAACTGTAAGGCTCGAAAAGCTGAGGCAGCAAAGCCATAACCAAATTAACAACCGCGATGATGCCGACGAGCATGCCGCTCACCCAACCGGCCTCGCGTGCCTTCTCGTTTTGAGTTGCGCTCTTCTTTCCCTTGAAGAAGCCCGACTGCGAGAGCATGACCGCACCGATGCAGAACGGAATCCAGAAGATAATGCCGCGATACACCAGACTAATGGCGGTCGCAGCGGTAAGATCGCACCCCGCACCGCAAAGAACCGCGACGATAGCCGCCTCGACGACACCGACGCCTTGCGGGGTCGGGCTCAGCAGAACCGAGATGGTGGCAAGGGCGAAGGCCGCAATCATGGGACCCACCGATTCATAACCGAAAGCAAAGCCAATCGCCACCAGGCAAAGCATGTTCAGAAGAGCCGAAGCGGTGGCGTAGGTAACCGTGATCAAGGCGCCACGCGGGTTGCTTGCTAAAACTCGGGAATTGCGACTGAAGGAATCGGCGTTGGTTTTGCCCCATCCCTCCGGCATGTCGCGCTTGAATATCTTCAAGACTTTACGCGATACACCCTCCACGACCTCGAACAAATGACGCAGGATATTGGGCTGGTAATAGCCGAGCACATACAAGCTAACCAAAGCGATAAGCACTAAGAAGAGCACCAAAGCGCCCGCAACGAAAATGAAATTAATCATGCCGCTGATCAGCATCGAAACAAAACCGATGACCGATATGGCGAAAACGGCGACGTACCACCCAATCTGAGAGAGAATGGCGCCACTGGTGGCGGTGCCGATGTCCATCCCCTTACGGCGCGCATCATCGATGATGAAGGCAACGCCCGTCGCACCGCCAAACATGCAGAAGGTGTTGATGAACACCAAGCTGAAGATAAGAATAACGTTATGACCGATGCCCGTCGGGTGATTGACCGCCTCGAAAGCGGCATTGTAGGAAACAGCCTGCACCACGTAACGGCCGATCATAATGAGGCAGGCGACAACCAAGGGGATAAGGGCGCCGCCCTGGACGGCATCCATGATCTCCAACAGGTAATCCATGTTCGCCACAATCACGCAGGCACAGATAATGCCGATGAGGATGATCAGGGCTTTTTTCACACGTTCACCTTCGGTTTAAGAAATTGGCTGCGATTCGGGCCAAGGCCAAGCATAGGCTTGGGCAAAACCCATTTAGTTCGTTTGTGAAATTCTACCATGAGCCCGAGCTTCACGTTTCATCCATAAGGAATGGAGATTTAACGCTCACTAAGCAAAAGTACCACTTGAGGGGTTTTTCGCCCGTATCCTAAGACAAAACATCGAAATTGATTGCAAATCCAGGGAGCTAAATGAAGAAATCTGAGGCACTCAAGGCGCTCGGTTTGAGCGAGGGAGCAAACGCGGAAGACATCAAGAAAGCGCATCGTAAACTCGCCATCGAAAATCATCCCGACCGCTTTGGTCAGGATGCCGAAGCGCGAGCCAAGGCCGAAGAGAAGATGAAGACCATTAACGAGGCCCGCGACGTCCTCGAAAGCGGCAAATGGGAGCCTGAAGGCGCGCCTTTCGCCTACCATCCCTACGGTACGAGCACAAAACAAAGCGGATACCAGCAGGGCAACGTCAATATGGAGGATTTCTTCAGCGGATTCCCCTTTGGGCAGGGCACTACCTTCGTCTGGACCACCTACGATTCCAACGGGAACAAACGAACCTACACCTCAAGCTCAGCGGACTCTTCAACAACGAACTCGGGCGCAGCAGGAAGCTCCAACAACGCCAACGATGCAAGGGACCCCTTCGCGTCACCCTTCGGCAGCTCACCGTTTGCGAGCTCACCTTTCGAGGATGCCAGCCCCTTCGCCTCCCCCCCCTTCAACCCTTTCGCAAACGCGAAGAGGCCGGAAGAGCTTCTTGGCGAGCAAACAAGCGAGCTCAAGCAGGAAATCTGCGTTATCGCGCTCAAAATCGTTTTGGCGCTTTTGGCGGGAGTTTTCGTGTCCCCCGCCCTCGGCTTCTACCTCTACGTTATCGGATCGATCGGTTGGTCGCTCTACAGCAATCTCAGCTTGCTCAGCTCGTTCTTGATCGTTCCCTTCATCTTCCTTGCGATCATCTTCGCACCTGGAGAATACTCGGTTACCGGCTTCTTCGGGCTGCTGGCTTTCGTACTCGCACTCGGCTGGGACATCAGCGATGTTCGTAAACGCAGGTTGACGATTACCGAGCTCAAGCAACAAGTAGGCCTGTAATCAGGTCTTATAGGAAGTCGGTGTCCAACCAAATGGTGAAGGGGCCGTCGTTTTCAAGGTCTACCTTCATCATGGCTCCAAACCAACCCGTTTGATACGGCACGCCGTCCGAGACAATCAAACTCGCAAAATATTCGTACAGACTGTTGGCAACATCAGGGGCGGCCGCTTGGGTGAAACTCGGACGGTTACCCTTCTTGCAATTAGCGTATAAGGTGAATTGGCTCACCAGCAAAATCTCACCACCAACATCTTTGAGGGAGAGATTGGTCTTGCCGAACTCATCCTCGAAAATACGCATCTTCGAGATTTTCGCCCAAAGCTTATCGGCCTCCTGCTTGCCATCTTCCTGACCAACGCCAAGCAGGATAACGAAGCCCTTCTCAATGGAGTTGCACGAAGACTCAACCCCGGCATCGATGCTCGACGACTGCGCATCTTCGTTAGTGACGCTTGCATGATTTACCCTCTGCACCAAAGCACGCATAAACGCTCCTTTGCTATAGTTGAACCTACACATAATACCTAAGCTCAGGAGCCGCCATGCAACCTATCGTCACCAATTGCCTCATGCGCGAATCAGACGCCTTCACCATCGATAATTTCGTGAACGAAGTCGAGTTGATGGACCGAGCAGGTACGGCCGTATTCGAAGCTATGGGACAACGCGGTATGCGCGAAGGCAAAATCGCCGTCGTGTGCGGTCCGGGAAACAACGGCGGCGATGGCTACAGGCTTGCCACCTTGCTCGCAAAGAACAAGAATTCCATCGACTGCTTCTATACCAAAGAGCCGGCATCCTTCAGTTCCGTGCATTTCTTCAGCACGCTCAACTCAACTCCCTTGGACAATCTTAAAGTGCGCCTTGCCAACGAAGAACTGGACCTGAGCACATACGATGTAGTGATTGACTGCCTTTTGGGCACTGGCTTTCAAGGCGAACCCACTGGCTTGGTCGCTCACTGCATCAAAGCAATCAATACCGCAAAAAAAGCAGGCTCCAAGGTTGTGTCGGTTGACATAAACTCGGGCATGAACGCAGACACGGGCACCGGCGCTCTCGTCGTTGAATCCGACCTCACCGTAACCATAGGGGCACCCAAGATCGGCATGGCACTGCCCGCCGCTGGCAGGTTCATGTCCGACACCATCACAGCCGACATCGGAATCAAATTCGCCGGAACCCCCTTCCAGCTGGTAAGCAAGGAAGAGATGAATGCCGTCGTCGAGTCGACGAACGCCTACGCCGTCGAAGCTGAGGCTGGGTCTTTCAGCTTCCTTTACTTGATAGCGCTTGCCAACGAAGCGCGCGAGAACAACATGTCCTTCGTCTTCGAGGCTGACGGAGGCCGAGCGCAAGCGATGACCGGCAACCTATTCATCCAGCAACCATCCTGGATCAGCAGCGACATCATCGGCCTTTGCGAGTAGCAATCTAGGGTCTTTTGCCCTAGAAGAACGAGGCATACTCTCCCACAGTCTCAAAGCAACAGGCGCAAACAGTCAAACCCCGCTAATCCCGCTCAGATTCTCAAGCAGGATTAGCGGGGTTCATCGTTTAAACAAGCGCACTACACCAAAGGGAAACGCCATCACACATAGCGAGCACTGATGCGCGCATCGGCCTTGGTGCCAATAGTGGTGTTGGACATATAGCCATTGAGCATAACCATGGGCTTTCCAAAAAAGCCGACAACAGCACGAACGACCAAGCTCGCAATCCAAAGAAGATACACGCCGGTCATCGTTTCCAAAAAAGCCCGCGATTGAATACCGTCCACAACGCTCGGCGAAATAAGGTAAACCATGGCTGGCAATAAGATGCAGACCCAAATCAATACGCCGTAACGCACAAAGTAGTTCAAGAAACCAGGTTTGGAGCCATCCAAACAAACGATGCGCAAACCTACTGCCAAGTGCCCGATACTGCGCCCCTGCATCAAGGTCGGAACAATGATGAAGAAAATACCGGTAGTCGCAAACAGGCAAACGAGCAGACCAAGCGCCCCCGCGTCGAACGTAGAGGCGAAATCGCCCCTCGATAGACCAAGCAGCGCGCTCAAACCAAATGCCGAAACGAAGCTAAGCAACGCATCAATGAAGAACCCGATGAAACGCCTGGTCATTGAAGCGCGAGCCAAACCACGCTCGATGGCATGCTCGTTAGCTGCATCCAAATCTGGCAGCAGATAAATCATGGGGAAAGCCAAAACCGAGCCAATGAAAGACCCGAGCGTATTGAGTTCCAGGTCGCATACGTCGAACAAGCGATAAGGATGAGCATAGATGCCCCAAAGCCCCGTAAGCTGCGTTGTCTCAAAAATTAAGGACAAGGCGAATCCCAAAACCGTTGCCGCAACTATCCCCCTTTTAAAAAAGTATCGAAGCATGAACCCAAAGGGAATCGTTAGCAAAACGTTGAAGATAGCCTGGTAGACCTCGGGCACTTTAAGGAACGCCACCCACACGCGTGCCCCCGAAGAGGAGCTTAAGCCTACCGAAAGGGCCGCCGAACGCAGGTCGCGCCATACGTCGTACGGGTCCATCTGAGGCGTCTGCGCATACGGAACCACCGCCTGATGATTGGCGGGCAAAGGAAGAATAACCTGATAGAACATGCAAATCAGATAGAACAAAAACACCAGTACCATAAAGGTCTTGCGAAATGAGATTGCCCCGAAACGCGCATATTGGTAAATCAGGTAAGGCAGAGTCAAAGCCAAGGCTATCAAAGGCAAGCTTAAGATACCCATAACTATGTTGCTGATATATGCCAAGTCCACTTCCTAAAACCATAACGTCAGTAAGTTCATGGCCAGCAGGTTTAGGCCGAAAACCCACCAGTCCCCTATGACCGTTTACGCCAACCGAAGGTCGAGCCCTTGCGCGCCGTCTTCTTCAGCTCACCCAGGACATCCTTTTCCGTCTTGCCCTCCATCTGGCCTTTCAACTTGACCAATTGGTCGCGTAAACGAGCAGCTTCCTCGAAATCCATGGCGGCAGAGGCAGAGAGCATGGCCTCCTCCAGGGAGGCAATAGTTCGCAAGACTTCCGCACGCGACATCTGGGCAAGTTCAGCATTCACCTCGGCGGCGCTCCGTGCGGAATCCCCGTCCTTTGCCAGATGCTCAAGCAAATCGTTAACGTCTTTACGAATCGTCTGCGGAACAATGCCATGCTCTTGATTGTAGGCTTCCTGCAAGGACCGGCGGCGCCTTGTTTCCTTGATTGCCTGGTCCATGGAATCGGTGATTTTGTCTGCATACATGATCACCTTGCCCTCAGCATTACGCGCAGCTCGCCCGATAGTCTGAATCAGCGAACGATGATTACGTAGGAATCCTTCTTTATCGGCATCAAGAATCGCAACTAGGGTTACCTCGGGAAGATCCAAGCCCTCCCTCAATAGGTTGATGCCAACCAGCACATCGAACTCGCCGCGACGCAAAGCGCTTAAGATCTCAACGCGCTCCAAAGTAGCGATGTCGGAATGCATGTAATTCGCCTTGATTCCCTGGTCAAGAAGATGCTCTGTCAAATCCTCGGCCATTCTTTTGGTCAACGTCGTAATCAGAATGCGCTCACCCTTGCACGTCCTGTTCTGACATTCCTCGATGATGTCGTCGATTTGGCTCGCAATCGGCCTAACTTCGATTTCGGGGTCAAGAAGTCCCGTAGGACGAATAATCTGTTCAATGACGGATTCGGCAACCCGACGCTCGTAATCGCCAGGAGTCGCCGAAACGTAAACGAACTGATGCACGCGTTCCTCAAACTCATCAAAACGCAAAGGGCGATTATCCAAACAACTGGGCAAGCGAAAGCCGTGCTCGGCAAGAACAACCTTACGCGAGCGGTCGCCTTCATGCATCCCTCGAATC
The DNA here is from genome assembly GCA_963635145.1 of Oscillospiraceae bacterium. GTDB lineage: Bacteria > Actinomycetota > Coriobacteriia > Coriobacteriales > Eggerthellaceae > Anaerotardibacter. Next base: position 40,379 of record CAVHFE010000011.1, on the reverse strand, counting down.
TGAGGAACGGTCACGTGGCTCTCATCAATGAAGCAAACGTAATCATCGGGAAAATAGTCAAGCAGGGTATAAGGCGGCTCGCCCGGCTCGCGACCATCTAGGTGACGAGAATAATTCTCGATACCGCTGCAGAAACCCATGGTCTCGATCATTTCCAAATCGTAGGTCGTGCGCATTTCCAAGCGCTGCGCTTCAAGAAGCTTACCTGCCTCGTTGAGTTCCTTAAGCCTTGCCTGCAGCTCCTCGCGAATGCCAACCATGGCACGCTCAAGCTCAGGCCGCGCCGTCACATAATGCGATGCCGGCCAAATGGGAATCGATTCGTACTCGTTCAACACCTCGCCTGTAACGGAATGGATTTCCTGAATAGCCTCAATCTCGTCGCCCCAAAACTCAACACGGATTGGGTTTTCCGCGTAAGGCGGAAAGACGTCTAAGTTATCGCCTCGAACCCTAAAGGTACCGCGCTGCAAGTCGTAATCATTACGATCGTATTGGATGTCTATGAGCTGATGGATAAGCTCGTCTCGATCGGTTTCTTCCTCCTTGTCCAAGAACAAGGACATTCCCGCGTACTGCATGGGCGAACCAATACCGTAAATGCAGGAAACCGAGGCAACGCAGATCACATCCCTGCGCGAAAGAAGCGCGCTCGTTGCGGCATGCCTGAGCTTTTCCACCTCATCGTTGATGGAAGCATCCTTCTCGATGAAGGTATCGGTAGTGGGAACGTAAGCCTCCGGCTGGTAATAGTCGTAATAGCTCACAAAATAGACCACCGCGTTATCGGGAAACAATTCGCGAAGCTCCGCCGCCAACTGCGCTGCAAGGGTTTTATTGGGGGCCAGAATCAAAGTCGGCCGCTGAATGGCTTCGATGGTCTTGGCCATCGTATAGGTCTTGCCCGAGCCGGTGACGCCCATTAAAAGCTGATAGCGCAGCCCATCCTCGATATTCTTGGCGATACTTGAAATGGCCTTAGGCTGATCACCGGCCGGTTCATAAGGGCTCACAACCTTGAAGGGCGTATTGGACAAACGCTCGGTCTGGATCTTGCCCTCCATGCTATGGCCCTCTAACGAACTAAGATGCGACATTCAAGCTCTCCCACCATTCGTCGATCTGGCGCAAGAAGTCCTCGAGGCTCCCATCGTTGGTAAGCACAAGGTCGCTGATTTTCTTACGCTGACTCTCGGGGACTTGGCGCGCAATGCGATTGCGCGCGTCTTCCTCGGAAACACCGCGATGCGCCATCAGGCGCTTAATGCGCAATTCAGTACTGGCGGTAACGCAAACTACCAGATCAGCATTCTTGTAAAAATCATCGCGCCCATCGAGTATCGCCATCTCCAAAACAACGACCTTATGGGTTTTTTCCAGCTCGGCAAGACGCGCCAGGCATTCCTCGTAAAGAAGAGGCTGAGTAATCGAATCGAGCATGGCAGTAGCTTCAGGGCTAGCAAAAGCTTTAGCTGCCAGGCGCGCCCTATCAACCATGCCGTCGGCATCAAGAACATCGGCACCGAAAGCATTGGCCAGCGCCCGCCGGCACTCAGGCTTCAGTAGATTGTCATGGCCAACCTCATCGGCATAGACAATGGCGGCGCCCTTGCCCTCGAGATAGTTGATAAGAGTCGATTTGCCGGAACCCATTCCTCCGGTAACGAAAATGCGCATCCTGCCCCCCCCAAGCTCAAAACCCGGAAATTGTTAGCTTTCACTGTAAACAAAAAGGTGGACCCTTAAAGGGTCCACCTTCAAATAGCCTAAAAATCGGCAGAAGCTGAAACTAATCAGGATTTACTCTGCGTCCTGAGCAGCTTCCTCTTCCTTGGCCTCGGGCTCTTCAACGGCGATCTCGATACCGAGCTCGTCAGCAGCAGCCTTCATGGACAGGGAGATACGACGGCGCTCGACGTTGACGTCCATGACCTTGACCTTGACCTCCTGGCCAACCTTGACAACCTGGCTGGGAGAATCGATGTGGCGAGGAGCCATCTCGGAGATGTGCACCAGGCCCTCGACGTTGGAGCCGAGCTCGACGAATGCACCGAAGGGAACAACCTTGGTGATCTTACCATCGGCGATGGTGCCAACAGGATAGGTCTCAACAAGCTTGGTCCAGGGATCGGGAGTGGTCTGCTTGAGACCCAAGGAGATGCGCTCGCGGTTCAAATCGACGTCCAGAACCTCGACCTCGACCTCTTCGCCAACCTTGACAACCTCGGAAGGATGGTTGACGTGGCTCCAGGAGAGCTCGGAGATGTGAATCAGGCCGTCGATACCGCCGAGGTCGACGAACGCGCCGAAGTCGACGATGGAGGAAACGGTGCCCTTCAGGCGCATGCCCTTGGTGAGCTTGGAGAGAATCTCGGCACGCTCGTTCTTGCGGCCTTCCTCGAGGATGACGCGGCGGGAAAGAACAACGTTGTTGCGGTTGCGATCCATCTCGATGACGCGAGCCTCGATCTCGGTGTTGAGATACATGGAGAGATCCTTGACACGACGAAGATCGACCAAAGATGCAGGAAGGAAGCCACGGAGACCGATGTCGAGGATCAGGCCGCCCTTGACAACCTCGATGACCTCACCGGTGACGGTGGTACCGGCCTTGAACTTCTCCTCAACCTCGATCCAGGAACGCTCGTACTCAGCGCGCTTCTTGGAGAGGATCAGGCGACCATCCTTGTCTTCCTTCTGAAGAACGAGAGCCTCGATGGAATCGCCCAGGGAGACGACCTCGGAAGGATCGGCATCCTTGCGGATGGAAAGCTCACGTGCGGGAATAACGCCCTCGGATTTGAATCCGATGTCCACCAGGACTTCGTCATGCTCGATCTTAACGACGGTGCCGTTGATGAGCGCACCCTCGTCGAACTCGACGACGGTGCCATCGATCATAGCATTGAGTTCCTCGTCGGAGACATCGCTGAACTCGATGACGGACGTATTCTTGATTTCGGTCAAAACGGACCCCTTTCAAAGATTTCGGGGACCCTTCGTCACATTTGAAGTGCAAACATTCCATGAATGGAGCGCCTGATAAACCCAGGGGCTAACGACAAACATGTCTCGGGGGCCAATAGTTACCTGCCTGTACGAACAGACGAAGCAGAGTATAACATGCCGTGCGCAAATTGCCGCCAGTCTTTTAAGGAAACTCAGGCGATTTTGTCAAGTCTTGGTAAATAGCAAGACAGACGAAGCAAAGTGTCACGAAACGAAGGAAGCTGCGCTCGGATTGTGACGTCGCAGATGCGTGCATGGAGTAGTATATCCCGCAAACAGCAAGGAGCACGCATGTCCTATTCGACCTTCCACAACCACACCACCTACTGCGATGGGAAAAACACACCCGAGGAGATGGTGCGCGCCGCCATTAAGGCAGGAATGCCTTCAATCGGATTCTCGGCTCATAGCTATACCTTTTTCGATGAGAGCTATTGCATGCAGAAGGCCGATATCCGGCGCTACCTTGAGGAGATCGCCCGTCTGAAGCGGGCATTCGGCAACGACATCCGCATACTCTGCGGCATTGAACAGGATTGCTGCTCGACCGAGCCCACCGATGCCTACGATTTCGTTATCGGGAGCATGCACTACATCCAACACGATGGTCGTTACTTAGACGTCGACAATACCTTTGAAGAGCAAGAGCGCGATGTGAAGGAATGCTTCTCAGGCGACTACTATGCCTACGCGCAAGAATATTATCGACAGGCAAAAACCATCATTCAAAGGACCAACTGCAGTTTCATCGGGCATTTCGACTTGGTAAGCAAGTTCAACGAAGACGACCGTCTGTTCAACACCGCTGACCCACGTTACCGCGAAGCAGCGGTTGGTGCCTGCCGTGAGCTCTGCCGTCAAGGGGCCATCTTCGAGATCAACACCGGAGCCATGGCCAAGGGCTACCGCACCAGCCCCTACCCTGCCCCTTTCCTTTTGGACGTGATAGCCGAGGAGGGTCGCCCCGTCATCCTTTCGGCGGATGCGCACTCGACTGACAAGCTTCAATTCGCGCTCAAGGAAGCGGAAGCCCTTGCGCAAGAGCACGGCCTTGAAATCATCTACGAGCTTTAAGCTGCTGAAGTTAGACGGGCACCTCCCTTCCTTAAATCAAAACAGAAACACATCGCTGTGCACCGCAGCAAGAAAAGAACCCTTGCTCATGGAAACAAGCAAGGGTTCTTAATTTTTGCGGAAACGCATTATGCGGATATCGCCCGCGAAAGACTTAGTGCTTAGCAGCGAAGTCCTTCATGTAAGCAACAAGTGCCTCGACGCCTGCCTTGGGCATTGCGTTGTAGATGGAAGCGCGCATGCCGCCCACATCGCGATGGCCCTTGATGTTCTCGATGCCTGCCGCCTTAGCGCCAGCGATAAACTCCTCGTTCAGAGAATCGTCCTTCAGAATGAAGGGCACGTTCATCAAAGAGCGGTCCTCTTTGCGGACAGGTGCGATGTAGAAATCGGTGCTGTCGAGGTAGTCGTACAGAACAGCTGCCTTCTCCTCGTTGAGCTTCTTAATGCCCTCGAGGCCACCCTGGGCCTTGAGCCACTTGAAGACCTTGCCGCAAATGTAAATGGTGTAGCAAGGAGGCGTGTTGAACATGGAGCCCTTGTCGGCCTGAGTCTTGTACTTGAGCATGGTGGGAACGAACTCGGGGATATCGTCGCGAATCAGATCTTCACGCACGATGACGATAGCAGCGCCTGCAGGGCCGATGTTCTTCTGAACGCCGCCGTAGATAAGGCCGTACTTCTCGACATCGATGGGTTCGGAAAGGAAGCAGGAGCTCACATCGGAAACGAGGACGGTGTCGCCCTTGGGCTCGGGATACTTATGGAACTTGGTACCGTAAATGGTCTCGTTGTCGCAGATGTAGACGTAATCGGCATCTTCGCGAATCTCGATCTCGTCGACGTTGGGAACATAGGTGAAGTTCTTGTCCTCGGAAGAAGCCGCGATGCGGATATCGCCGTACTTGGCTGCTTCCTTGCTTGCCTTCTTGCCCCAGGAGCCGGTAAGGATGTAGTCGGCCTTGCCCTTCTTAAGAAGGTTCATCGGGATAGCGGCGAACTGGGTCCAAGCACCACCCTGAAGGAAGAGCACCTTGTAGTTGTCGGGGATGCCCATCAGATCGCGCAGGTCAGCCTCGGCCTCGTCGAAGATCTGCTGGAACGCCTTGGAACGGTGCGACATCTCCATAACGGACATGCCCGTGCCACGGTAATCCAGCATCTCAGCTGCAGCCTCTTCGAGCACGCTCACGGGAAGCGTGGCGGGGCCAGCGGAGAAGTTATAAACCCTTGCCATGTAAATCGTCCTTTCAATGACGTCGAGCCGTATGCCCGGCGATAATGCTGTATGCCCCACTCTAGCAAACATCGCTTACATGGGGCCGTTCATCCAGATGAATTAGCTTGCCTGCTTCACGGGCGGCGGCCATAAGCCAACCCGTCCAGCAACTAGAAACGCAAGGAAAGGCAGCTCAAGCCACCATCGATCTTGCGATATTCGCTCGTGTCAACGACAAGCGTCTTGTAGCCAAGATCCTGCACGGCCTTCAAAACCGCAGGATAGCCCTCAGGAACGATGACGGTGCCATTGACCCAAATGCAATTGGCCGCATAAGCTTCCTCTTCAGGAATCTCGACACGGTTGTACTTCTCGAAGTCGGGCTTGGTCTTGAACTCGCCCGAAACGAGCATGTTGTTGTCCTCGAGGTAATTGACACCCGTCTTAAGGTGCAGCACGTATTCCAGGGGAACTTCGCTACCGGAAAGACCCCAGCCTTCGAGAATCTCGATGAACTGACGAATACCCTCTTCGTTGGTACGCGCGGAACGACCCACGTAAAAATGGTCGCCGACCATCATGACGTCGCCGCCCTCAAGCGTGCCAGGAGCCTTGATATGGGCGATATGCTCATCATCGAAGAACTGACGAATGGTGGGCTCCATCTCGGCGGCCTCGCCATTACGAGTGCCGGCACCGGGATTGTCGATGATGGCGCCGCAGCGGGTGATAACAGCGGTGTCCTCGACGAAGCAGGCATCGGGGTATTCCTCGAGCGCAGGAAGGACGGTAACCTCAACACCGCACTGCTTCAAAGCTTCGATGTAGGCATCGTGCTGCTCGACGGCCTTTTCGTAAATGGGCTTGCCCAGCTCAGGGGCGCTCGTGATGCCATCGCACAGGGATTTACCAGGTCGACGAACGATTACGTGTGAAAATTTAGCCACAAGGCCTCCTTCTAACCATCTTCGCGATGATTCTTTTGACTGTTTATTGCCCAGCTATTGTATCCCCATCGAGTAAATGCGCAAAAACTTTCAGCTCGATTTCACTCAGTATCGGATAGACGACAAGGCACAAAACGGGCCCCTGAAGCAGAGGCCCGAAACTCGTGGTTTTGCGGAAGAATCCGCCTGGATCAAAACCTAAACGGCAATGTTGCCCGTCAGGATATTGAAGATGCTCACCACGAAGAAGATCGCGATGGCTGCCGTGACTACCTGCTCGATGGGGTTGCCCAGGAATACCTCCCCGCGCTGGCGCTGGCCATACACATACAAGATGATGCCAGGCGCATACAAGATGGTAGTGATCATCATGCCGGTAAGGCCACCAGCATAAATAAGGAATACGCTATAGAAAAAACCAACCAAGGCGATGACGCGATAGAAAACAAGCTTCGAACCCGTAACATCCTTGAAGCTTTCGTCTTTGCGCAGGATGCTCACCAACATGTAAAGGCTGCTCAAGAAGTAAGGCACCAAAATCATGGAAACGGAAACGCTGTAGAAGAACTGATAAGTCTGCTCGGAAACCAGAACCAAAATCAGGAACACCTGAATGACGACGCAGGTGACGGTAAGCGTGACGATAGGCGCACCGTGCTTGTTCTTCTTCGCGAAGATGGTCGGGAACACACCCTGCTGCGCGGCCTCGTGGGGGCACTCCGAGGAAATGATGGTGTAACCGAGCATCGCGCCCATCAAGGACAAGGTGACGCCAAGGTTGATAAGCGTTGCGCCCCAAGGTCCGACAACATGCTCGAGAACGCCCGCCATCGAGGGGTTTCCCAGCTCGGCAAGCTCGGCGCGCGTCATAACGCCCATCGAAAGAATGGAGACCAAAAGGTAAATTGCGAGGATGCCAATGAATGCGATGACGGTAGCGCGCCCGACGTCCTTGCTCAACTTAGCACGGCCGGAAATAACGACTGCGCCCTCGATACCCAAGAAGATCCACACGGAAACGCCGACCATGCCAACAACCTGATCGAACAAATCGGGACCACCGGGCTCGCCCCAGAAATTGTCCATGAAAATAGCTGGGTCGAAATGCATGGACAGAATAAGCGCCACAATCGCCACAAACAGAGGGACAATCTTCGCGATGGTGGTAAGGATGTTGACGCTAGCGGCCTCCTTCACGCCACGGCTCACAAGGAACCAGCAAACCCAAACGATTATCGAAGCGCCGATAACGGATTCAAGGTTATTGCCCTCGCCGAAGATCGGAAAGAAGAAAGCCAAGCTCGCGAACATCAAAGTCGTGTAGGAAACGTTGGCCATCAGGGCGCTGATCCAATAGCCGTAGGCTGAAAGGAAGCCCATATACTTGCCAAAACCAGCACGAGCGTAGCTGTAAATACCGCCGACAAGTTCAGGCTTGTAACGTGAAAGGGCAAAGAAGCACATCATCAAGGAAAATACTCCGATGCCGCTTACCACCCAACCAATCAGGACGCCACCGGTGTTGGCGCCTGCGGCAGCCATGTCGCCAGCCATGGTGAAAACGCCGCCGCCGATGACCGCGGTGATAACGGCAGCGATCAAATGCGGCAACGACAAGCCGTTGGGATCGTTCACCGGTCCCGAGCTCTTCAAAGAAGCCATTGATTCTCTCTCTTTCATCAAAACAAATTCGCTGGCCCAAGCCTTGAGCCAGCGACAAAAGCAGAGAACACAATACTCCTAAAGTGAGAACTTATGCCTCAAAAAACGTCTAATGGAGCTTTTATAACGAAGTTGAAACCTTGCCTTACGGCAAAAGAGCACCGGCGGGGTTTAAGCAGCAAGAGCAGCGCGAAGTTCGTCCTCGCTCTCGAAAGCCACCTCGGTGTTCCCGTTTTGGCGATCGATTTTGGTGACGGTCCCCTTCCAAGTGGACCCCTCCTGCTTGTCGGAATCGCCCTTCTTGAATTCACTCGTTTCCACAACAAAGCGGTAATCGAACTTCGCCTTTTCGGGAAGCTCCTTCTTGCTGAAACCGTAATCAAGATCTGAAATGAGCTCCGATATAGCATCTGCCGCCTGCTGACCGGAAAGACCAACAACACCGCGCTCGGAGTTGTACAAGGCCGTGGGCGAAACGTAAACCGTGCGAATAGCCTCGCGACGCTTGGACTCGAGCTTGATGATGACGGCGGCGATCACAACGATGCCAACCCACCAGAGAATGGCAAGGACAAGATCAAAAGGATTGTCGATATGATTGAAACCCAGGTAGTACCAAAGGAACAAAAGAAATGCAGCGGCTATGGCGGAGATAGCAAGCACAATGTAATTATTGGTCTTCATGTTTCAGCCTCCTAGTTTTTATTTCTTTCAACATTCTATCAAAGAACGGCACTTAACTAATATATTCACTCAGCCCAAAGTGTTAAGAAACTTGCCCTGATAAGGTATTCCACCCTAAAAAGAAATCATCATCAATATAAAAAGAAGGACCACCGAAGTGGTCCTTCTTTCTGCCCGCCATTGGCGACAGAACGAAAATCCAAGGAATGGAGCTTATGCCTTGACCCAGGAGAACATGGAGCGGATCTTTGCGCCCGTCTTCTCGATCTCGTGGTTGTTGATGGCCTCGCGCTGCTCGAGGAGCCACTTGTGGTCGTTGTTGCAGTCGGCAACGAACTCCTTGGCGAACTCGCCGTTCTGGATGCGCTCGAGGATGAGCTTCATAGCCTCACGGGACTGCTCGTTGATGACCTTGGGGCCAGCGTAGTACTCGCCGTACTCAGCAGTGTTGGAAATGGAGTAGTTCATGAAGTGAATGCCGGATTCGTACATCAAGTCGACGATCATCTTCATCTCGTGATAGCACTCGAAATAGGCAAGCTCAGCGGGGTAACCGGCATCGGTAAGGGTCTCGAAGCCGGCCTTGACGAGCTCGACCAGACCGCCGCAAAGGACTGCCTGCTCACCAAAGAGGTCCTCTTCGGTTTCCTGGGCGAAGGTTGCCTTGATGATGCCGGAACGAGCACCGCCGACGCCCCAGCAGTAGGAAAGGGCGATGTCCCAGGCGTTACCGGTTGCATCCTGAGCGACGCAAGCCAGATCGGGCACGCCGGAGCCTTCGGTGTACTGACGACGAACGATGTGGCCAGGACCCTTAGGAGCGCACATGATGACATTGACGTTCTCGGGAGCCTTGATGTAGCCGTAGTGGATGTTGAAGCCGTGAGCGAAGGCCAAGGTGTTGCCTTCCTTGAGGTGAGACTCGACATGCTCGGCGTAAACCTTGGGCTGAAGCTCATCGGGAACGAGAATCATGATGAGGTCGGCTTCCTCGGCGGCCTGATCCATGGTGGCGACCTTCAAGCCGGCTTCCTCAGCCTTGGCCCAAGAAGAAGAACCCTCGCGCAGACCGACGCGCACGTCGACGCCGGAGTCCATGAGGTTGAGAGCATGTGCGTGGCCCTGGGAGCCGTAGCCGATGACAGCGACCTTCATGCCCTTGATAACCTCGGGGTTCGTATCCTTTTCGTACAAAATTTCGACAGCCATATTCATTCCCTTCTACTTATGGCCTTTTACCAAAATTATGCAGGTAACAGATTAGCTCACTTTGGAACCGCGCGACATCGCAATCATGCCGGTGCGGATAATCTCCTTAAGTCCATAGGCGCGAAGAAGATCCTCGATGCCTTGGAGCTTGGTGCTGTTACCCGTGGCCTCGATGGTGAGGCTGGTCTTGCCCACGTCAACGATTTTGGCGCGGAAGATGTTGGCGATCTCGATGACCTCGGAGCGCTTTTCGGGCGAAGCGTGCACTTTGAACAGAACCAGCTCGCGCTCGATGGCGTCTTGCGAAGTCAGGTCGGTGATCTTATGAACGTTGATCAGCTTGTGCAGCTGCTTGGTCAATTGCTCGTAAGCAACGTCATCGCACGAGATGGTGATGGTGATGCGCGATAGCGTAGGGTCCTCGGTAGGACCTACCGACAGGGACTCGATGTTGAAGCCTCGACGTGAAATCAGGCCGGTGATGCGAGTCAGAACGCTCGGTGCGTTGTCGACCAAAAGAGAAAGAACGTACATCTGCTTCTCCATGGTTATCGACCTCCCTCCTCATGCTCGTCGATCATTTCAAAGATGGGCCCCACGTTGATGGCGCCGATGATGTCATCGAGGGGTGCACCGGGAGCGACCATCGGAAAGACCTTCTCCTTGCGCTCGATGCGCATATCAAGAAGCGCCGGCCTATCGGCGTCGAGAAGACGCTTGAAGGCGCCTTCAAGCTCGGCGGGGTCGGATACGATCTCGGCCTGCCAACCATAGGCCTCGGAGAGCTTCACGAAATCGGGGACATCCTCGGGAAGAATGGTGCTGCTGTAACGGCCGTCGTAGAACAGGTCCTGCCACTGGAAGACCATGCCCAAGGTTGAGTTATTCATCACGAGGACCTTGACGTTGCACTTGTTTACCGTAGCGGTGGCCATCTCCTGGATGTTCATCTGTAGGGAGCCGTCGCCGGCGATGCAGATGACCTCCTTATCGGGGCAGGCAATCTTAGCGCCAATGGCTCCAGGAAAACCGTAGCCCATGGTTCCCGCGCCGCCAGAGGAAAGGAAGCTACGCGGATGCTCAACGTTCATATGCTGAGCAGCCCACATCTGATGCTGACCGACCTCGGTGGTGATAATCGTGTTGTCATAATCGAGCATGGAGTCGAGCAGATCGAGCGCGCCCTCGGGGCTGATCGCGCCGTTTTCCGTGGCAATGCCCGGAGCGTAATAGGGATGAGCCTTGCGCCAGCGTGCGATCTGATCGAGCCAATCGCCGGTGTTGGGCTTGGCGCCGTCAGAGATCAAGACATCGCGCAAGGCCGAAAGAACGAGCTTCGCGTCGCCAACGATGGGAACGTCCGCAATGCGGTTCTTGCCGATTTCGGCAGGGTCGACATCCACATGAATGACCTTCGCATAAGGCGCGAAATCGGCGAGCTTGCCCGTAACGCGATCGGAGAAACGAGCTCCCACGGCGATGATCAGGTCGGTGTTGGTCATGGCGTAGTTGGCGAACTTGGAGCCATGCATGCCCACCAGACCGAGGTTAAGAGCACTCGATGCCGGAATGGAACCTTTGCCCATGAGCGTGCAGACGGCAGGGATGCGCAGATGCTCCATGACGTCGGCCAGCTCCTCGGTGGCGTTGGAGGCGATGATACCGCCGCCAACATAGAACAGAGGGCGCTTGGCCTGGGTCATCATCTGGGCAGCCTGACGAATCTGGCGCAGGTTGCCGCGAACCGTCGGCTTGTAGGAAGGAATATTCACATCTTCGGGATACTCGAAGACCATTTCCTGCCCAAGAAGGTCGGACGGAACATCGATAAGCACGGGGCCGGGACGTCCGGTGTTGGCGATGTAGAAGGCCTCACGGAAGGTGCGCGTCAAATCGTCGCAGGACTGCAAAAGCACGCTATGCTTGACGATGGGCATGGTAATGCCGACGATGTCGGCTTCCTGGAACGCATCGGTGCCGATGTTACGACGGGGGACCTGACCGGTGATGACGACCATGGGGATGGAGTCCATGTAAGCCGTCGCAATACCCGTCACCGTGTTGGTGGCACCAGGGCCCGAGGTGACGATGACGACGCCGGTCTTGCCGGTTGCACGCGCGTAACCATCGGCCTCATGCGTTGCACCCTGCTCATGACGTGCAAGAACATGGTTGATCTTCTTGGAGTCGTACAGCGCGTCGTAAATCTTGATGGCCTGACCTCCGGGGTAACCGAAGATGGTATCGACGCCCTCGGCCTCAAGCGAGGCGATAAGGGCTTCGGCGCCGGTCATGGTCATGCCCTGCTTTTCGGTATTGGGGCCAAGACCGAGCTTTTTCTCTAATTCCTTGTCGATGCTCATCCGAAATACGCCCCCTTGTCAGCACTGGAAACGAGCTTCGCGTAGCGACCGAGCACACCGGTGGTGTAGCGGGGCGCGGGACGCGTCCAGTTCTCGCGACGACGCGCCATCTCGGCCTCGCCGACGTCGACGGTGATGCTGTTGGCGTCGATGTCGATGGAGATGATGTCGCCTTCCTCAACGAGCGCGATGGGGCCACCGGCGAATGCCTCGGGGGAAACATGGCCGATGGCAGGGCCCTTGGTTGCGCCGGAGAAGCGGCCGTCAGTGATGAGAGCAACGGACTTGTCGAGACCCATGCCGCAAATGGCAGAGGTGGGAGTGAGCATCTCGCGCATGCCAGGACCGCCAGCGGGGCCCTCGTAGCGAATGACGATAACGTCGCCGGCGTTGATCTTGCCGCCGAAGATGGCCTCGCAGGCCTCGTCCTCGGAATTGAACACACGTGCGGGGCCGGAATGCTTGCGCATCTCATCGGACACCGCAGACTGCTTCACGACCGCGCAATCAGGAGCCAGGTTGCCGCTCAAAACGGTAAGTCCGCCGACCTGCGCGTAGGCGTTCTCCTTGGTACGAACCACTTCCCCATCGACAGCGGGGCACTCCTTGAGCCATTCGCCCATGGTGCCATGGCAGGTGAGCGCGTCGGTCTCAAGAAGGCCGGCACGACCAAGCTCGCCCAAGATGGCGGGGATGCCGCCGGCGGCGTGCAGATCCTCGATGTGCAAAGGGCCAGCAGGAGCGATACGCGTGAGGTTAGGGGTTTTCTTGCAAACCTTGTCCCAGTCATCCAAAGTGACGGGGCAACCGGCCGCATGCGAGATGGCAGTCAGATGAAGCATGGTGTTGGTGGAACCGCCGAAGGCCATGTCCAAGACCATGCCGTTGTGCAGAGACTTCTCGTTGATGATGTCGAGCGCTGTGACGCCCTTCTCAAGAAGCTCCATCACCTTCATACCGGCATGCTTTGCCAGGCGGATGCGCTCGGAGTAAACGGCGGGAATGGTGCCGTTGCCGGGAAGCGCGATACCGATGGCCTCAGCCAAGCAGCAAATGGAATTTGCCGTGAACATACCGGAACAAGAGCCGCAGGTAGGACATGCGGTGTTCTCAAGCCACTTGCATTCCTCGTCGGTCATCGTGCCGGCAGTGACCTGACCAACGGCATCGAACAAGGTGTTCAGGTCTGTCTGTTTGCCGCACTTGTCGTGGCCAGCGAGCATCGGGCCACCGGAAACCAAGACGGTGGGGATGTTCAAGCGGCAAGCCGCCAAGAGCATGCCGGGAACGATCTTGTCGCACGAAGGAATAAGCACCATGGCGTCGAAGGCATGGCCCTGAACGGCGCATTCAACGGAGTCGGCGATGACCTCGCGGGAAGTAAGGGAGTACTTCATGCCCTCATGGTTCATCGCGATACCGTCGCAAACGCCGATGGTGGTCATCTCGAAGGGCGTACCGCCTGCCATACGAATACCCGCCTTCACGGCATCGGCGATGTTGGACAGATGCAGGTGACCCGGGATGATGTCGTTAGTCGAACTGACAACCGCGACCAGGGGACGCTCCAGCTCCTCATCGGTAAGGCCGTCCGCCTTGAGCAGACTACGATGAGGCGCTCGCGCGAGCCCCTTTTTGATTTGATCGGATCTAAGATCCATGGATGCCCCTTTCCTCTCCTAAAGGTTCATGACATAAAAATAATCCTGACCAGCAAGCTGATTCAGGACCTCACGAAACAAGCGGCGCCAAGGCTTGGCACCCTATTAACGATCACGGAGTCACCGTTTCAACTTACCGACCGCATGCACTCACCGAAGATCGTTCGGTGGTTGCCTGCCGTTTTCAGGCGAACAGCTCAGAGGTGGCTTTCGGACCGTCCAACGTCAGCTTCCAGCACCGCTGACTCTCTGGGGGAAGGATTCGTCCCTACTTATCCTCTTCGTAGCTTTTGTAAAGCCGACAATAGCACCCTTGCGAACAAGTTTCCAGGTTGATTTGCAAGATTTTGAAATGATTCCGAACATCAAAGGACGCATGGTAAACGCACGAATTGGTGCTCAAACGACTCACGCCGCGATTTACCTGGGCATATGTAATAGTCAAGCTAGATTATGAACGTGTTAACCTTTATAATTGTCACAGACCTAACAGAAAGGGAGCCCTGTGAACCTGGCCCACCTCACCTATTTCAAAACCTTGGCGGACACCAAAAGCTACCGCTATGCCGCCCTGGACGCGGCCGTTTCGCAGTCGACCTTGTCCACTGCGATAAGCGGCTTGGAAAAAGAGCTTGGCGCCACCCTTTTCATTCGCAAAAAAGGCTCCGTCGACTTAACCGAAGAGGGGCGCATCTTCTATCAATACGTCACCTCATCGCTCAAATTCCTTGACGATGGTGTGCGCCTGGTCAAGGAAAAATCAGGCAACCATGTGCGCGAGATCACCATCGGCGCCGTCAACACGACGCAAAGCCACAACTGGTCTGAGTTGATTTACGAATACCGCAAGGAAACGCACGGCGACGTGCAAATAAAGGTAAAGCAAGCACCAACGCCCGCCACTTTAGAGGCGCTCAAACAGGGCGCGGTCGACGTGGCTTTTTGCGGAACCATGGGCAACGATCCCGATATCGAGCGCATCCCCTGCTGGTGGCAGGAGGCAGCGCTCGTGGTCAACAAGCTGCACCCCTTTGCCGGACGCGAGAGCATCACGCTCAAGGAACTGAAAGACCATTATCTGATTTCGTACAACCTTGAGGGTCCCATCGGCAAGGACCTCTACAACCTTATCCACGGTTACAACCTGACGATCGAGTGTCTCTACGACGACGAGATCACCTTGGGTTCCATGGTTTCAGCCAATCCCGACGTCATGGCCATCGCCTGCAAATCGTGGCTCTTGAACGCTTTCGAGGAAGAAGTGGACATCATCCCGATCAAGGATGCGCCCAAGGATTTTCACCAGCTTTTCTTCTGCTATCGAGCTGACGCCGATTTCCCCATCGTTGTGGATAAGTTCATCAAGCTCACGAAGCGCCTCTATCCCGTTAACGCAGCCGAATAGCTTGCTTTAGTGCTCAGCAGGTTCCCCCAAAAGAGAGTCGTCTTTTGGGGGTTTTCTTTTGCACAAAACGGGAATAGAGCAGCAATTCAAACCTAGCTGCAAGCACACGCGCCCAGCGCATAGGACAAATTAGAAGCCCGCTAGGGATCATCCTAAAATCCGCGCAAGAAAGCTGCTTTTAAATCTCAAGCGCCTGCGCACACAAAAAATCCCCCTCGTCTTAAAGCTCCCCAGCTTGAAGACGAGGGGGAATCCATGGGCCCCTCCCAATGGATGCGGCAGCGCGTCCGCTGCCACTTGTTACGGTTGGTTTTAAATCCCCTCAAAACCAACCTTTGGTCCTCCTTGCGAACCAACAGAGGTATGCATGACGGTCATTTCGTTCCCCAACGAAGCCCTCGCGTTCCCCAACGATCAGGCAACTGACCTTGTCACTGATGACATTCTTGCACCCTGAAACTAGCTTGCCAAATTGATAATTTTGAAGAATTGGAATTAAAATTCAGTTTTTCGAAAAACAACAACACAGCATTCTTACCGATGGACAATTATCGTTTTTTGATGGGGAAAATTATTTCCAATTTAGAAAAGACCAGCTCCTTGAACAGGTCGAATTTAACCCACGAAAGATATTGCTGTCGGTTTTCGGACAAAATCTAATAGGTGTTGCTATAGCCCGAAACCCAAAAGCTATACTCGTTTCAAGCAAGGAATCCGAACGAAAAGAGCTTTCATGATCAAGCTGAACCCCATCAACGGCGTAAGCATCCACCCCAGCGCGCGTATCGCCAAAAACGCAAGCCTGCTTAACGATGTGCGCATTGGCGTCGATGTCTCCATTTGGCCCGGAGTCGTTGCACGAGGCGACCATCACGAGATCATCATCGGCGACGGTTCCAACGTTCAGGACAACGTCGTCATCCACACGTCCCATGATTCAACGACCGTGATAGGCAAGAATGTCACCGTGGGTCATGGCGCGATCATCCACGGTTGCACCATCGGCGACAACTGCATCATCGGCATGGGCTCCGTCGTTATGGACAACGCGGTGATCGGCGAGAACTGCCTTATCGGAGCTGGGGCCGTCGTATCGAAAAACGTCAAGATTCCCGCGAACTCCGTGGTAATGGGCCTCCCAGGCAAGGTAAGGAGGGAAATGACCCAAGAGGAAATTGATTACAACGCGTACTCGGCGAAAGAATATCAACACTGCAGCAAAACACTGGCTGATGAAGGGGTCTTCTGGTGGGGCAAAGACGTCCCGGAGGACCTACCCCTCATCAGGCTCAAAAGCGAATAGCGAATTTGGTCTAGCCTTGGGTCTCATTCGGGCTTTCGCGCCAAAATAACCCTGGGTCGACCAGTTAAATCTTCCTTAACGCTAACAGACACAAAGCCTTGCTCCTGGAGCAGGGCTTTTGCTTTGTCCATATGACCTTCGTAAAGCTCCATGGCAAGCAAAGCTCCTGGCTTCAAGCAGAAGAGAGCATCGCCGGCGAAACGTCGAACCAAATCCAAACCGTCTTCCCCGCCATCGAGGGCAAGCATGGGGTCGTAATCTTTCACCTCGGTATCAAGGCTCTGGCATACCGCAGTAGGAACATAAGGAGGATTGCTGATGATGAGGTCGTAGCGATCACGGCCATCGGACATAAGCTCAGCCAACAGGTCGCTATGAAGAAGCTCCACCCTATCGCACAGCCCAAGCTCATCGATATTGCGCTGCGCCAGCCTCAAAGCTGCCGGGTCGATATCAAGCGCTACAACGTGAGCTGCGGGATACTCGCTTGCAATGGAACAGGCGATGCAGCCGGAACCGGTGCAAAGATCGACGACTTCGATATCAGGCAGTTCGGCCTCAAGCGTTTCCTCAAGACCACCGGGACCGCTGACAACATGCGCCGCCACGGAAGGAAGCTCCAACGCCTTCAGCGCCTCGCTGACAAGCACCTCGGTTTCAGGACGAGGAACAAGAACCCCCGGCTCAACCCTTATCGTCAGATGACGGAAAGGAGCATACCCACATATAAGCTGAAGGGGCTCCCCTGCCCCACGCCTGCGCACCCATTCACGCATCTTGGCGCGCTCTTCGGCACTCAAGGGTTTGGCGTAATTGAGGTACAAATCGATGCGTGACATGTCCAAAGCCTCAGCCAAAAGCCATTCAGCGGAAAGACGCGGGTTCTCATCCCCATGTCGACCCAAGTAATCTTGACACCAATCGAGTATCTCTTTGACGCTCCATTGCCTGCCGGCAGAAGAAGCGCCCCCATCGGGAGCGCTTCCGGGAATCAAATTCTGTTGAATAGGATCGAGCGCCACTACAGGGATGCTTCCTCGAGCTTCTGAGCGCGATCGGCAGCCTGAAGCGCCGTAATAACATCGCCGAGCAAATCGCCTAAAAGAACACCGTTGTAGGTGCTGTTGAAACCGATGCGATGATCAGTGACGCGATCCTGTGGGCCGTTATAGGTACGGATCTTCTCGGCGCGAGCACCGGTACCGATCTGCGCCAGGCGCTTTGCACCTTCGGCGGCCTGCTGCTCAGCAAGAAGCTTTTCGTACAAACGAGCACGAAGAACGGCCATAGCGGCAATCTTGTTTTGCAGCTGAGACTTCTGATCCTGCGATTGAACAACCAAGCCGGTGGGAAGATGCGTGATGCGAACTGCAGAGTCGGTGGTGTTAACGCACTGTCCGCCAGGGCCTCCAGCGCGATAAACATCAATGCGCAGATCGGTTGCCTCGTTGATTTCGATATCGACCTCGTCGGCCTCGGGCAGAACGGCAACGGTGGCCGTGGAAGTCTGAATGCGACCTTGCGATTCGGTTTTGGGAACTCGCTGAACGCGATGAACGCCCGACTCGAACTTCATGATCGAATAGACACGGTCGCCCTTAACCTTGAACTCGATTTTCTTGAAACCACCAGCGTCTGAGGGTGAAATATCCAAAGTTTCGATCTTCCACTTGTGATGAGAGCAAAAACGCTCGTACATCTTGTAAAGATCACCTGCGAAGATTGCAGCTTCGTCACCGCCGGCCGCTGCTCGAATCTCGACGATGATGTCCTTCTCGTCGGCAGGATCGCTCGGGATGAGCATCAACTTGATTTCCTCTTCAAGCTGAGGGAGCTTAGACTCGATGCTCGAAATCTCCTCCTGGGCGAACTCCTTCATATCAGGGTCGCCAAGCATTTCCTTGGCTTCGGCCAAATCGTCCAGAAGCTGCACGTACTTGCGCGCCGCTTCCACCAAGGGGCCCTGATCGGAATAACTTTTGGAGAGTCGGATGTACTCCTTCTGGTTATTGACGATTTCAGGGTCGCCAAGTTTGGCTTCAAGTTCCTTATAGGCTTCTATAATCTGTTCCAGTTTTTCGCGCATACGTTTTCCTTCATCGGCTTTATAACGGTAAAGCCCGAACCTAAAGATTTGTTTTCACAAAATGGTAGCACGGAGGACCCGCAACGCAGGCCCTCCGCCCATCTGCAATGAAATTTAAGCCATGTCGGCAAGCTGGTCGCGCATCTGGCGAAGACGCTCGTCCATATCTGCGACCTTGGCCTTATCCTTCTCGATAACCTCGGGCGCGGCATTGGCAAGGAAGCCAGGATTGCTGAGCTTCTTGCTGTACTTGAGGTAATCCTTCTCCAGCTTGGCGATTTCCTTCTCAAGGCGAGCTTGCTCGGCAGCGAAGTCGACCAGGCCGGAAAGAACCACGAACAGCTCTGCACCGTTGGCGAGCACCAAGGAGGATTCGGCGGGCTTTTCGGCATCAAGGCCGATCGTGTTAACGGAAATACGGCCAAGAGCGCAAATGAGGTCTTTCTGCTCGTTGAACAAATCCAAAACGGACTGCTCATCGGCGCGGACTACGACCTCAAGCTCCTGCCTAGGGCTGATGCCGTAACGGGCACGCGTAGCGCGAACACCGGAAATTGCCGCAATCGCAAGAGCGATGGCACGCTCGGCATCAACATCGTGGTACTTCGAAAGAGCATCGGCATCGGGCCATTCAGCCATCATCAGGAACTCGCCCTTCTTCGCGCAAGGAAGGTCGGCGTAAATCTGCTCGGTGACGAAGGGCATAATGGGGTGCAGCAAACGCAGGGCCTGATCAAGAACGAAGACCAAGTTGCGCTGGCAAATCTCACGGTCAGCACCTTCGGACTGGAGACGAGGCTTGGAAAGCTCGATGTACCAGTCGCAGAACTCGTTCCAGAAGAAAGAATAGAGCTCGCGCGTGATCTCGCCGAAATCGAAGGAGGCGTAAGCCTCGTCGACCTTCGAGACAAGCGCAGCAAGGCGGCTGAAGATCCAGCGGTCGGCAGGCGTTGCGGGCTCGGGCTCGCCGGGGACATAGGAATCAAGATTCATCCCAACGAAACGAGCGGCGTTACGAATCTTATTGGCAAAGTTGCGGGAACTCTCGAGTTTATGTTCGTCGAAACGCATGGCCTGCGCGCCGGTTACCTGCATAAGTAGACCGAAACGCATACCATCGGCACCGTAAGTCTCCATCATCTTCACCGGATCGACGCCGTTGCCGCGGCTCTTGGACATAGGCTTGCCATCCGCACCCATCACCGTGGGGTGAATGATCACATGCTCGAAGGGAATCTTGCCCGTGCAGTACATGGAGCTCATGACCATACGGGCAACCCACAGGCCCATGATGTCGCGCGCAGTGGAAAGAACCTGCGTCGGGTACTTGTCGCCCAGGTCGGGCGCGTCCATCCCCTGGCTTGCCCAGCCTTGGGTCGCAAATGGCCAAAGTTGAGAGCTGAACCAGGTATCCAAGACATCCTCGTCCTGACGGGCGGGCTTACCGCAATGAGGGCAAACTTCGATTGCGTCGACGGAAGCATCCTCCCAGCCGCACTCATCGCAGTAATACATGGGAATACGATGACCCCACCAAAGCTGACGGCTGATGCACCAGTCTTTCAGGTTCTCCAGCCAATCAAGGTAAACCTGCTTCCAACGCGCGGGATGGAACTGAATGGAACCGTCCTCGACAACGCGCTTTGCATCTTGTTTAAGTTTGTCGACGGCGACGAACCATTGCTCGGAAAGCCAGGGCTCGAGCTTGTTATGGCAACGATAGCAATGCATGACGGAATGGTCGTGATCGTCAACATGGTCGAGAAGACCAAGCGCCTCGAACTCGGCGACGATGGCCTCGCGGCATTCATCGCGGTCCATGCCGGAGAATTTGCCATAGCCTTCGACCACATGAGCGGTTTCATCGAAAATGTTGATCTGTTCAAGGTCGTGACGCTGACCCATGGCGTAGTCGTTGGGATCATGCGCGGGAGTAACCTTGACAAAGCCGGTACCGAACTCGGGATCGACGTAGAAATCGGAGAAAATCGGAATCTCGCGGTCGACGATGGGGAGTTTGACCCTGGCGCCAACAAGATTCTTCTTCGATTCGTCCTTCGGGCTCACTGCAACACCCGTGTCGCCGAGCATGGTTTCAGGGCGTGTGGTGGCGACGACGATGTAATCCATGCCGTCAACGGGCTCGACCAAGGGATAGCGCAAATGCCACAGATGGCCATGCTCGTCCTCGTACTCGGCCTCGTCGTCGGCGATAGCGGTTGTGCAGTGGGGGCACCAGTTGACGATGCGCTTTCCTCGATAGATGCGCTCATCGTGATACCAGTCGCAGAAAAGCTTGCGAACCGCGCGCGAGAATTCCTCGCTCATGGTGAACTGCTCGTCGTCGTAATCGCAAGAGCAGCCCATGGTGGCAATCTGATTGACGATGGTGGTGCCATACTGCAAGCGCCATTCCTGGCAAGCTTCGATGAACTTCTCACGGCCGATTTCGCGGCGGTTGATGCCCTGCTCGGCCAAATGCTTGTCGACCTTGGTCTGGGTAGCGATGCCGGCATGATCGGTGCCAAGGATCCAGCGAGTCTGATAGCCCCTCATGCGCGCACGACGAATGCAGGCATCCTGAATCGTGTCGTTCAGGGCATGCCCCATATGCAAAACACCGGTGATGTTGGGAGGAGGGATGACGATGGTGTAACCATTGTTGCCATGCTTCCCAAAGCCTGGAGTGCGCTGGAACAAACCAGCCTTCTTCCAGGCATCGAAAATAGGGGCTTCCCACTCGCGGTAGCTTTGCTCGGAGGACTTATCGGCCATCGAAGGCTTCCTTTCGATATGAACTGAACGATCGTAGTGACAAACGAACCCCAGCACGCACCACCAAGCACGTGCCGGAGTAAATCTAAAAATTTATTTTAACGCCTGAAGCGGTGCAGTTGCATCAGCGTCCGCCTCGGGTACGGGAGCACCCTCCTCGATATCAGGCAAGGCCTCCACTGCCGCAAGCTTACTCGCCTGGCCCTTTACAGGAACGATCTGAGGAACTGTTTCGCCCTCGATGTCGGACTTGCGGACGATGACCTTGGTTCGGCCATCGATCGCATGATCGGGCAGATCGAACATGACGTCTTGCAGGGCGGATTCGAGAATGCTGCGAAGGCCGCGAGCACCCGTGCGATGCTCGATGGCGCGCTCAGCGATAGCCTCAAGCGCTTCGGGCTCGAAGATGAGCTCGGAATCCTCGAACTCGAACATGACTTGGTACTGCTTCACCAGGGCATTCTTAGGCTCAGTGAGCACGCGCACCAAATCTTCCTTGTTAAGCTCGTTCAAAGAGGTGACAACAGGAACACGACCGACGAACTCAGGGATCATGCCGAACTTGTGCAAGTCTTCAGGAAGAACCTGCTTCAAAAGTTCGGCATCGGCCTCGCGCTGAGACTCAGGCATCTCGGAACCGAAGCCGATGCTCGTCTTTCCGATTCGTTGCGCAACAATCTCGGGCAAACCGACGAAAGCGCCGCCCAAGATGAACAGGATGTTGGTGGTGTCGATATGGATGAGCTCCTGTTGAGGATGCTTGCGCCCCCCTTGCGGAGGAACCGAAGCCTCACAGCCTTCCACAATCTTAAGCAAGGCCTGCTGCACGCCTTCACCGGAAACGTCACGGGTGATCGAAACGTTTTCAGCCTTGCGAGCGATCTTATCGATCTCGTCGATGTAGATGATGCCGACCTCCGCGCGCTCGATATCGTAATCGGCGGCGACGATCAATTTAAGAAGGATGTTCTCAACGTCCTCGCCAACGTAACCCGCCTCGGTAAGAGTGGTGGCGTCAGCGATGGCGAAGGGCACCTTCAAGGTGCGAGCCAAGGTTTGGGCGAGCAGAGTCTTGCCCGAACCCGTAGGGCCCAAAAGAAGGATGTTGCTTTTAGCAAGCTCGACGTCGCCCTGGTCGACATCCTCTCCAAGGCTTACGCGCTTATAGTGGTTGTAAACAGCAACAGCCAAGGCGCGCTTAGCCTCATCCTGGCCGATAACATGCTCGGAAAGCTTCTCGAACAACTCGCGAGGAGTTGGGAGCTCGCCTAACACGGGAGCTGTCTCCGGCTCAGGTTCTGCCTCAATCCAGCCTTCGGAGAAGGGGTCGCGCGGAATATACGCTCCGTCCTTTGAGCGTTTGGAGCCGGAAGCTCCCAGCGAACTCAAAGCGTCTGAGCGCATGCCGCGCGCGCTCAAGTCGGTCATCATCGCAGAGGCGCTTAAACTCACGCATTCATCGCAGATGTAAATACCGTTAGGCCCGGATATCATCGATTGAACCTGATCAGGTGTTTTGCCGCAGAAGGCACAGCGAATGTTTTCACCGTCAAAGGTTTCAGGGGATTTCTTCACCATCGATTAAGCCTCATTGGAAAAACGAGAGCTGACAACCTTGTCAACCAAGCCGTAAGCACAAGCTTCCTCGGCGGTCATCCAATTATCGCGCTCGGAATCGGCATGCACACGCTCGATGGGCTGACCGGAATGCTTGGCGAGGATACCCTCCAGGCGATCGCGGGTTTTCTTCATCTCGGTGGCAAGAATCTCGAAATCGGTCTGCTGGGTGCGATCGCCCGAGCCGCCCATAGGCTGATGAATCATAACCTGGGCATTGGGAAGGATGATGCGCTTGCCAGGAGCACCGGCCGCCAGAAGAACAGAGCCCATGGACGCGGCCATGCCCATGCAAATGGTGGAAACATCGCACTTGATGTACTGCATGGTGTCGTAAATGGCCAAACCGGCAGACACCGAGCCACCAGGAGAATTGACGTAAAGGGAAATGTCCTTGTCAGGGTCGACGGACTCGAGGTGAAGCAGCTGAGCAACGACGGTGTTAGCCACCGCATCATCGATTGCCTCGCCTAGGAAAACGATTCGCTCGTTAAGCAAGCGAGAGTAAATGTCATAGGAACGCTCGCCACGAGGAGACTGTTCCACAACGTAGGGAATCAAAGCATTATGTTGAAAGCCTGAATACATGCAAACCTCTTTTCGCCTAATGTTTTACCAAGTAGTTTTACCTTAAAACCAAGCCCTGGATGGGTACTGCGATGAACTGGCTCCACTTTTTCCGGAAGTGCCATAAAGAGCAAGGCAAGCACCCTATATGAAAAATTGGGCCAAGGGAAAGCCCTTAAGGCTTCCTCCTTGACCCAATAGCTTAGACCGAATATTTAAGCTTCGGTAACGACAGCCTTCTCAGTGACATCCTCAAGAGCCTTAGCGCGCTTGATGCCCTCGCGAACCTCGGGCAGGCGACCAGCTTCGAGCCACTCCTTCTGAACGGCAGCGGGATCGTCGACGTCAGCAGCCTCGAACTCAGCAGTGACTTCCTCATCGGTTGCAGGAATGTCGAAGTGGCGGGCCCAGGCGTCAAGAGCGAGGTCCTGACGAACCAGGTCGGCAGCCTGCTTCTTGGTGTCTTCCTTGAACTGATCGGAGCTGAGGTTTGCAGCTTCAAGATACTGATCGAAGGAGATGCCGTTAGACTGCAGCTGGCGGAAGAAGGACTGGAGAAGATTTGCTTCCTCAATCTCGCAGAGGTTCTCGGGCAGGTCACCCTCGACACGAGAAGCAAGAGCCATCAGAACCTCGTTCTGCTTACGAGCGGGAGCGTTCTGCTCCTTCTCGCCTTTGATCTGCTCTTCGAGAGCAGTGCGCATAGCAGCAAGATCGTCGAAGCCGAAGTTCTTGGCGAGCTCGTCGTCGATCTCGGGGATGACCTTCTTCTTGATAACGTCAACCTTGACGTCGAAGTGGAGCAAACCCTTGTCGTCGCCGAGGATCTGGGAAACCATGGAGTCGTCGTCGGTGAAGTCGACGTCGAACTGCTTCTCGTTGCCCTTCTTCAAGCCGATGAGCTCGGCGTCGAAGGCGGCAGGATACAGGCCGGTACCAAGCTCGTACTGAGTCTCGGACATGGAGAGGGTCTCGTTCTTCTCGCCCTTGTCGTTGGTGACGGTGGAGCTAAGAACGACAACCTGGCCTTCCTTGACCTTGGTGTTGGCGTTGGCATCCTGGAACTCAGGATAGTAGTTGCGGAGCTGCTCGAGCTGAGCATCGACTTCCTCGGAGCTTGCCTCGACGGAGGGGACCTCGACCTCGACGGGCTCGTAGGAAGTGAGCTCGATGGCGGGCTTGACGGTCACGATGGCGGAGTAAGAGAAGCCCTCGCCCTCAACGACAAGTTCCTTGCCGTCGGCGAATTCGTACTCAGGCTTGAACAGGGGAACAAGATCGTTCTCCTCGATCACCTGGGGATAGGAATCGTTGATAACGCCTTCGGTGACGTTGGCGAGAACGTATTCGGCACCAACCATGTTGTCAATGACGGGGCGAGGAGCCTTGCCAGGACGGAAGCCGGGGAACTTGTACTTCTTTGCGACATTCTTGTACTCACGCTTGATGCGAGCAGCGATATCGGAAGCTTCGACCTCGACGGAGATCTTCACCTTGTTGTCTTCAAGGGTCTCAATGTTGGTGTTCACGAATAAAACTCCTTCTTGGTTACAACTTTCGAATGGTGCGGGTGAAAGGACTTGAACCTTCACGGGGGTTACCCACCAGAACCTAAACCTGGCGCGTCTGCCAATTCCGCCACACCCGCATTTCCAATTCGTAAACGTCACTGACGGGCAGCAACTTGCTAACTATACCAAAGCAATCTGAACAATGCACGTATTTAAATAGGCAATCTAAAAGCATGAAACCAATTGCAATAATCACCCACATCGCAAAGAAGCCGAACGGCAGGAAACGCCTAAGCGCGAGCGAACAAGATCGGCTTCAAGAAACGGCCCGTATGGCTTTCCTCACGCTGAGCAACCTCCTCAGGCGTGCCCGCCACTACGACGTTGCCGCCACGAAAACCTCCCTCGGGGCCCATATCGACGATATGGTCGGCGCATTTGATGACGTCGAGGTTATGCTCGACCACCAAAACGGTGTTCCCGTTGTCGACAAGGCGCTCAAGTACCTCCAAAAGCTGACGAACATCATCAAAATGAAGGCCTGTTGTAGGCTCGTCCAGGATATAGAAGGTGCGCCCCGTTTGCCTACGCTGAAGCTCGCTGGCTAATTTGACGCGCTGAGCCTCGCCGCCTGACAATGTGGTTGCGGGCTGGCCAAGATGAACATAGCCCAAGCCAACATCGTGCAAGGTTTGCAGCTTGCGAGCAATCGAGGGTATCTTCGCAAAGAAGTCGAGCGCTTCATCAACGGTGAGCTCGAGAACGTCATGGACGTTTTTCCCCTTGTATTTGACCTGAAGTGTCTCGCGGTTATAACGCTTTCCCTCGCAAACCTCGCAATCGACGTACACGTCGGGCAAAAAGTGCATCTCGATCTTCTTCTGGCCATCGCCCTTGCACGCTTCACAGCGGCCGCCAGCAACGTTGAAGCTGAAACGACCCGGACCATAGCCATGGGCCTTCGCGTCGGGGGTTGAGCTGAAAAGATTGCGGATGTCGTCCCACAGTCCAATGTAGGTTGCAGGGTTGGAGCGTGGCGTTCGACCGATTGGGCTTTGATCGATGTTGATAACCTTATCGATCAGCTCTGTTCCTTCGAGCTTGCGGAAAGGGCCGCTTCTGCGATTGGCCCCCGCAACGCGATTTGAAAGAGCGGGCGCGAGCGTGTCCGTGATAAGAGAGGATTTACCCGAACCGGAAACGCCGGTGACCACCGTAAGGGTTCCCAGGGGAACCTTAAGGGTCACCTTGTTGAGATTGTTAAGGCTCGCACCCGACAACTTGATTGCACCACGGCGAGGCCGACGACGTTTTTCGGGAATAGGAATGCATTTCTTCCCATTCAGATATTGAGCAGTCAAAGAATCGCTTTCCATGATTTGCGCAGGAGTGCCCTGCGCAACGATCTCGCCGCCGTGTTCGCCGGCGCCAGGGCCCATATCGACCACGTAATCGGCGCGGCGAATCGTCTCCTCATCATGCTCGACGACCAAAACGGTGTTCCCCAGATCGCGAAGATGCTCAAGGGTCGCAATCAGGCGCTCGTTATCTCGCTGATGAAGGCCGATGGAGGGCTCATCGAGGATGTAGAGAACCCCCATCAGACCCGCGCCGATTTGAGTGGCCAAGCGAATGCGCTGAGCCTCGCCACCGGAAAGCGTTGCGGTAGCGCGGGAAAGCGTTAGATAGTCCAAACCTACATCGACCAAAAAACGCAAGCGCGCCACCACTTCTTTTACGATGGGCAGGGCTATGGATTCTCGAGATTTAGGAAATTGCAAAGATTCGAAAAACGCAAGGCTGTCGGCTGCGCTCATTTCGCATACCTCATGGATTCCCTTACCGCCGACGGTAACGGCAAGCATGCTGGGGCTGAGCCGCTTACCACCGCAACTCGAACACGGAACAATATTGAAATAGCGACCATACTTCTCGCGCTGGCGATCGCTTTTGGCTTCCTGATAGCGCTCTTCAACGCCAGCGATGATGCCAGGCCAGGTGATATCCCAATGAGTGTTGCGCCCATCAACGGTGACATAGTCGACACGAATCTTCTCGTCGCCCGCGCCGTAGAGCATGATTTTTCTCACCTTTGCCGGCATGTCGGCCCAAGGAGTATCGGTCGGAACGCCGTAATGGAAAAGGACGGCGGCCATAACCTGCGGATAGTAATTGCCCGCCCTGAAGGGTGCAACGCATCCTTCGTCAAGGGAAAGTGATGGGTCGGGAACAACCAGATCGGGGTCAACTTCTTCCCTACTGCCGATGCCAAGGCAATCCGGGCAAGCGCCATAAGGGGCATTGAACGAGAAGTCCCGAGGCTGCAATTCATCCATGGAATAGCCATGCTCAGGGCAAGCCAACGCCAAAGAGAAAAGGTACTCGTTTTCGGCGAGTCCGCCGGTGGCACCGGAAGAAACATTGCGGGCTTGCGGTTCAACATCGTCGGTGGCCCCATCCTCCGCGGACGCAGCAGATGAAGCCTGACCTCTCTTGGCGCCCATGACCTCAACAAGCACCCGACCAGAAGAGAGAGAAGTGGCGAGCTCCACGGCTTCGGCGATACGCGAACGTGAAGATTCCTTGAGCGAAACGCGATCGACCACCACCTCGATGAAGTGCTTGATCTTCTTGTTGAGGACCACGGGCTCACCGCCGAGCTTCACCACTTCCCCATCGATACGCACCCTGCTAAAGCCCTCTTTCTGAAGGTCCTCGAAAAGCTTGGTGAACTCGCCCTTTCGGCCGGCAACCACCGGCGCCATTAAAATAGCCTTGGTGATGGTGGGGCTTGCCAGGGCAAGAATATCATCGGTGACTTGATCGGTGGTTTGGGACTTGATTTCCTTGCCGCACTCCGGGCAATGAGGCGTGCCCAGGCGAGCAAAAAGAAGACGCAGGTAATCGTAGATTTCGGTTGTAGTGCCCACGGTGGAACGAGGGTTACGCGAGGTCGTTTTCTGATCGATGGAAACGGCCGGAGAAAGGCCATCGATGGAATCAAGGTCGGGCTTCGACATCTGCCCCAAGAACATGCGGGCGTAGCTGGAAAGACTTTCCACATACCTACGCTGACCCTCAGCGTAAATGGTATCGAAGGCTAGCGAGCTTTTGCCGGAACCGCTTAAGCCCGTGATGACCACAAGCTTGTCACGAGGAATGCTCAAGCTCACGTTTTTAAGGTTATGTTCGCGAGCGCCTTTGATCTCGATACTTTTTTGAGGCATTGAAAGTCCTTTGCCACGTTTGATTTCAACGGAGACATCATAATACCGCAGCAAAACGAACGATACAAACAGATGTTCGTAAAGCCGCAAGGCGAGCATGCGACGAAGCGGAGCCGTTACCTAACGGGCAATCGGCTACCCGCGCGGATGAGCCTGATGATGCACATCCTGCAATCGCTCGGGTGAAAGATGGGTGTAAACCTGCGTCGTGCCAAGGTCGGAATGTCCGAGCATCTCCTGAACGCTGCGCAAGTCCGCTCCCCCGGTCAAAAGGTCGGTGGCAAAGGTGTGCCGGACCGAGTGGGGGGTAAGCGCACTGTCAAGACCCGCCATCTCAATCGTCTTATCGAACATGTCCCGAATAGCATCGGAACTCATGGGATTGCCCCGAGTTGAGAGGAAAACGAAGTCGTTTTCCTTGCCAGGACGTTCCAATGCTGGCCTGCCTTCGTCAAGATAGCGCCTCAGGGCTGAGACCGCTGTGTTGTGCAGGGGCACGATACGCTGCTTGTTGCCCTTGCCCGTGATCTTGACCATCTTCTGCCCTAGATCGAGCCAAGAAAAGCGAAGCTCGGACGCTTCTGAAATACGGGCTCCGCAGGCGTACATAAACTCAAGGATGGCCTGATTTCGCAAATCCTTAGGTTCAGAACCGCCTGCATGCACCGCCAGAACGGCATTTATGCCGGCAGCGTTCATCACCTTGGGAAGCGAACGCTCGAGTTTGGGACCGTGGAGCACGCAGGCCGGATCGTTATCGATCTTTTCCTCGGCAACGAGCCAACGATAAAAAGCACGTATCGAGCTCAAATGTCGATTGATGGTTCGACGGGAACGCCCGAGTTCCTCCTCATCGATCAAAAACAGCCTTAGATCACGATGGTCGCAGGCAAAGGGATCGATGCCCAGATTCGCGCACCAAGCGCTGAAGGCGCACATGTCTGAACGATATGCCTTCACGGTAGCATCGGAGAGGTTGCGCACACGCTTAAGGTCGGTACAAAAATCATCTATGAGGGAGGCGAGCTCCACTGTTATATCAACCCAAGTTCGCCCAAACGTGCGAAGTATTCCCCGAGCGCCCTGTCTCCACGCCATTGATAAAAAGCGTAGCGCTCTCGTTTGTTGCGAATCTTCTCAGTAGGTGGGGTGATGATGCCGAAATTCACGTGCATCGGCTGGTAATCGACGGTATGGGGGTCGGTTGCATAAGAAAGCAAGGCACCGAATACCGTATCCTCGGGAAGGCTGGGAGCTTCCATGCCCTTCAAACTGGCGGCGACGGAAATCGCCACATGCAAGCCCGACCTGATAGCCTCGCAATAACCCTCGGTTCCCCCGAGCTGTCCCGCCACGTATACCTTGGTCTCAAGTCTATCCGCTGCCGGAGTATGCAGCTGAAGCTTGCCATCGAGCAAATGGGGCGCGTCGATGAAGGTATTGCGATGCATAACACCATAGCGCGCGAACTCCGCGTTTTCGAGGCCGGGAATCATCCTGAAAACCCTGCGCTGCTCGGGGAAGGTAAGGTTGGTCTGAAAACCAACCAGATTGTAGCTTTGCCCCGATTTATCCTCAGCGCGCAGCTGAACGTTGGCCCAGGGCTTCATCCCCGTTCGAGGGTCAACCAATCCAACAGGTTTCATGCAGCCGAATCGCGGCGCATCCTCACCCCGGCGCGCAATCTCCTCGATGGGCTGGCACGCCTGGAACAGGTCGTTCGTCTCGAAATCCTTTTTGATGACCCTCTCCGCGCCCAAAAGTTCTTTGATGAAGCTTTTGTATCCCTCCTTATCGAAGGGAGCGTTAAGGTAGTCGCCCTCAGCACCGGCTTCGTAACGGCTCTGCCTAAAGACGACGCTCGAATCCAGGGAATCCGCCATGACGATAGGTGCAGCCGCATCGTAAAAGGCAAGATGGCTCTGCCCGCTAAGCTCCTGCAATGAACAGGCAAGAGCATCGGAGGTCAAAGGTCCGCTCGCAAGAACAACGGCGCAGGCAGGCTCTTCCTCAAGAAGCTGTGCGCTTGCAGAAGAGGCATCGGTGTAGCCGAGAAGCCGGCCTCGGTCGTCGAAACCCGTAACCTCCGCGCAAACAAGCTCGACCAAGGGATGATTCTCAAGTGCATCGGTGATAGCACGCGAAAAACCCTCGCGATCAACAGCCAGGGCACCGCCTGCAGGAACCTCGTTCTCCATCGCAAAGCCCATCAACGCGGAGTCGAGGGTTTTAA
Organism: Oscillospiraceae bacterium; assembly: GCA_963635145.1. GTDB lineage: Bacteria > Actinomycetota > Coriobacteriia > Coriobacteriales > Eggerthellaceae > Anaerotardibacter. The sequence goes on along the minus strand of CAVHFE010000011.1, from coordinate 9,824 downwards.
GCTCGGTTTTAAGCATTCCTGCAGCACTGTCGGGCTTGGTCGACTTAAGGGAATTCGAGCACACGAGTTCGCCGAGATTGTCGGTATGGTGCACTTCCGTTTGCCGAAGGGGGCGCATCTCGAAAAGACGCACACGGATGTTGCGGCGAGCAAGTTGCAAAGCGCATTCGCTACCAGCAAGGCCACCGCCAATGATGTTCACGTAATTTTCCATGTGCATCAGGGTACTACAGCAAGGAGCTTTTCGAGCTTACAAGCTTTATCCGCATCTGAGCACAGGATCGCCTTCAAAACCAAAGCGCAAGCGATTCATTCCCACAATCTTGCGACTCCGTAGCGCCCATCCGGATAACGCGTCATCAAACCATCTTGTTGCAGTTCCACCAACCGAATAGCAATCCAAGAGGCATCGTCGTAGCCCCTTTTCCTACCGCATCCTGCATTAAGAAGCTCTTCCGGCGACATAGGATTAGCGCGCAAGGCCTCAAAGATGGGGTCCTTCGAGGTCTTCACCTCTGAAGAATCCTGAGAGCGAAGACATCCAAAGAGGCTGAACAGAGCATCTTCAAAGGTTTGCTTGTCGACGATGGGCGTAGCGCCCTGACAAATCAAGTGGTTGGCGCCGCGAGACGCAGGGGATGCGATCGATCCAGGCACCGCCAAGACCTCCCGATTGGCCGCAAGTGCATCGTCCGCCGTGGAAAAAGTCCCCGAGGGCACACCGGCTTCGACGATAAGGGTCGCTTTCGCCAAGCCCGCGATCAGACGATTCCTTTTCCTAAAGGTATAAGGAAGGGGTGGCTGGGTCCATTCCAGCTCCGACACCAAAGCCCCGCCGTTATCGACAATCTCCTGGAACAGAGGCACGTTGCGCCGTGGATACAAGCGATCGCAACCACCGCCAAGGAAAACGACGGTTCTGCCGTGCGCATCCAAGGCAGCGCGATGTGCCGCGCTGTCACAGCCCAGAGCGCCTCCCGATATGATCACGACCCCGCGTTCGGCCGCCATTCGCGCAAAAGCGCTTGCGCAACTCAAACCGTAGGGAGTTGCTTTCCTAGCTCCAATAACGGCCAAGCCTTCATCCAGCGCCCCCACATCGCCAAGGACGAACAACTTCTTCGGAGGGTCAGGGATGTTGGCAAGGGCCTCGGGGAAGCCTTCGCCGCCCAAAACCAATTCGTGACGTACTCCACGCAATTTGTCCACGGGATAATCCGATCGAGAATTCATCTTGCTCCTAAAGCTGAGAATCGTAGCGGAGGGCCATTGCCTCGGCCAAGTGCTTGAACGATACCTCGTCGCTTTGATCCATGTCGGCAATCGTTCGAGCCAAAGAGAGCGTACGGGCAACGGACCTGCCGCTCATCTTAAAGCCCTTTACCGAATTGATGAAAGAATCTTTGGTTTCTGCCGAGAGTTTACAGCGATCCAAAATCGCATCCAAACCCGCGCCCGATTGCCCGCCCTCGCGCGCAATACGCCACGATTTGAACTCCCTTGCCCCCATCACGCCCTCGAGCAATTCGGCCGTGGTTTTGCCTTCATGCGCCTCGAAATATGACTCCGGGGCAGCACGCGAAACATCGATACGCACATCGATGCGATCCAAAAGAGGTCCACCGATTCGATTGCGGTACATCGCAATCCGGGATTCCGAGCAACGGCATTCATGTTCGAGATCGCCATAATAACCGCAAGGACAGGGGTTCATTGCGGCAACCAAAGCAAAGCTCGCCGGCAACTCGTAGACGCCATCCGCCCGTGTGATGGAAACGTAGCCCGACTCAAGAGGCTGTCGCAAGCATTGCAAAACGGAAGGTTTGAACTCAGGTAATTCATCCAGGAACAAAACCCCGTGATGAGCCAAGGACACCTCGCCGGGCCTAACCGGCGTGCCTCCGCCAACAAGCCCTGCAGCCGTTGCACTATGATGCGGGGACCTAAAAGGTCGCTGACCAGCAAGAATGCCTTCAATGCTCATGTTCAAGACCGAATGCACCTGCGCGGCCTCGATACGCTCGCGCTCGTCCAAGGGAGGAAGGATGCCCGCCAAACAACGTGCGAGCATGGTTTTACCCGAGCCCGGAGGCCCCACCATCAAAACGCCATGATCGCCCGCCGCTGCAATCTGAAGTGCACGCTTTGCAAACTCCTGACCCCGTACTTGCGCGAAATCAACCGAAGGGACCTCGTTGAACGCAAAGTTCCCCCGTTCCTCTTCCACAACACCCGTACGCAAAGCCCCCAAAGTAGAAACACTCAGACAGCGCGCACCATCAAGGGGGAAAATACCTTGACTCAAAGTGCCCGTCAAAAGTTCAAGGCCCAATTCCTTTGCACATAGCTGAAACGATAGAAGTCCAGGCACCGAGCTGACGGAACCCTCGAGGGAAAGCTCACCGACAACCAGAGCATTGGCAAACGGATCACGCGGAAGTTGGGAGGTCGCAAGCAGGATCCCTAAAGCTATCGGCAAATCGAAGCCCGAGCCACTCTTGCGCAAAGAGCCTGGCGCTAAATTAACGACTATTTTCTCGCGCGGCATCTCGAAACCGCAAGATTTGATTGCAGCTCGTACCCTCTCACGAGATTCTTGAATTGCCGCATCGGGCATACCCACAACGGTAAAGCCAGGCAGGCCGGAAGAAACAGACACCTCAACATCAACAGGTATCGCGGAAACACCGCGCAGGGTGGCGCTGACCAAGGAGCATGAACGAATGGCCATCGTCTACCTCAGCGACCCATCACCGAAGGCGTTAATATGCATACGCAAAAAAGCTCGATTTTCGGTAATCACCATGATCGAGATGACATCGAACCTGACGCGCAGATCTACGAAATCATGTTCCTTCAGGTAGCAGCCAGCAATCTTCTCGTAGCGTGCACGCTTCCGGGAAGTGATAGCCTCTTCCGGGAAGCCCGTGGTGGTACCCCGACGAGTTTTAACCTCAACAAAGCATAAGGTGTCGCCGTCCAAACAGACAATATCTGCTTCACCCGCAAAACAGACCCAATTGACGTCGAGAATCTCATAATCCTTGGACTCGAGGAAGCGCACGGCAGCACGCTCGCCCCTACGACCCAGCTCATAAGGGGTGAGCTCGAAGGAATCGCCGTCATCCGAAGACTCGTCCTCTCGCCCTTCTTCCCGAAGATCGGGGCAGGGTTCTTCCCTAGCAGCATCCACGCTCTTGCCCGAATGACCTCCCTCGCCAAGATAGGTATCCTCAACGAAGGAAACCTCTTCTTCGGGAGCATCGAGACGCTTGGATTTCGAATTCGGTTGTCTGCTTTTGCTTTTCATGAAGTAGCTCCTTTCCCTGTTTGCCCAAAAGGCTACTCAGGAACTCAGAAGCCAACCTGAAGGAATGTTCAAGCAAAGCTGATCTATGCTTGAAGCAGAAATAAAACTCGCTTGAAGAAAATCAGAACAAAGATTCTTGCAGGAAATTGCCGCAAAAGGAAACACGATGAATGGGCGTAATACCCTTTTTCACTATTGCCTGTCGATGATGGGCGCTCCCATAACCCTTAGATGAGGCGAAATCGTAACCGGGGTATTGCTTATCGTAATCGCGCATAATCTGGTCACGCTCAACCTTAGCTATCACCGAGGCGGCCGAGATGGACGCGCACTTCGCATCCCCTTTGATGACGTTTATCTCGCGCGGGTCGATATGCAAAGGATTACCGTCAAGCAAAACCACATCAACGTGCACGCCCTGAGATTCAATCTCGGCTATAGCCTGCTTAAAGGCTTTTTTCAAACAAGCCGTCATTCCCTGTGCGTCGATTTCCGCCGGCTGGACATGAACGATAGCCCAAGCTAATACCGACTCTTTAATGGCCTTGGCGATGGCGTCGCGATGACTCTCTTGAATTTGTTTCGAGTCGTTTAACCCCTCGACCTTTTTGGCCGTTTTGTCTAAAACGACCGCACCAACCGTCAATGGGCCGGCAAGCGGTCCTCGACCAACTTCGTCCAGCCCAAGAACCACGCCGCCCGATGCCAGGGAGTTCTCGAAATCATACAAGGACTTCAGGCGCGCCTCTTCAGCCTCCTCGGCATCAAGACGCTTTCTTGTCTGCTCAAGGGCCAGCTGAACGCCTTTGCGCGTATCGCCGCGAAGGGAGTACTCGAGGATGTCGAACTCAGCGCGGTCAACCGTATTCAACCGCGCTTTAATATCTGATATCGTTTGCGCCATAAACTCCTCCTAAAACAAAAAAGGCACGGCACCCATCGGTACCGTGCCTCAAAAAGGAAGCAATAAATCCTAGAATGCCTTTTCCTTGATCTTTGCAGCCTTGCCCACCTTATCGCGAAGATAGTACAGCTTTGCACGACGAACATCGCCACGACGAGTGACCTCAATCTTAGCAATCTTGGGAGAGTGCACAGGGAAAGTACGCTCAACACCGATGGAGAAGCTGATCTTGCGAACGGTGAAGGTCTCACGAGAACCCTCGCCCTGACGACGGATGACATCACCCTGGAAGACCTGAATACGCTCGCGGTTACCTTCCTTGATGAGGTAGTGAACCTTCACGTTGTCGCCTACGTTGAATTCGGCAACATCGGGGTTGATCTGCTGCTGTTCGATTGCGCGGATGATGTCCATGTTAGTTCCTTCTATATTATCGTTGACCGAAGCCATCAAATGCTAAAGACACAGCTGGACATTATACGTTCAACTTGCGCACGGCGCAAGAACCTAATTTCACTTAACTGAAAAGTTTAGCCAAAAGGTTTAAAGAACGAGCGAACTAGGCCGCTTCTGTGCCTCGAGCAATCCTATCACTACTAAGTGGCTAAAACCAGACTAAAACGGAAGCAGGAGCAGGAGGAAAGCATAGACGCCGACGCCGACGACGATGCTCCAAACCAAGGATTTGGTCTTGACGGCCACGGGCACAACGCACAACGCGGCCACAAGAGGAATCGCAGCAGGCCACAAGCCGGAATCGAACATGCCAGGACTCAAAAGATCGTTGGCAACCAAGGCCGCAAAAGCAGCAGGAGGAATGAACCCGAGCGCACGCGAGAGCCCAGTGGGCAACTCCCTACCACGAAGGACCATCAAAGGAACGGTTCTGAAAATAAGGATGGTGAGGGAGCAGCAAATAAGAAGAACGAGGAAATCCGTGAACGACAAAGTCATTTAAACACGCTCCCCCTTTAACCACGAAACACCGATACCGGCAGCGATTCCCAAACAGGCCCCAACGAAAATCGCCGGGCCGGTAAGCCCTACACATTTGCACAGAAAAACGCCGGCAACCGCACAGAGCGAAGCCGCAATGTTGGCGGCACTTGCGCGCTGAGAGAAAAGCAAGCATAGGAAAATGGACGTCATGGCAAAAGAAGCCAACGCCGTGGGCAGATTAAGCAAGGAGCCCAGCAAAACGCCGGCAACATTTGCAAAAGCCCAGGTAAGCTCAGAAAACAAATTAACAAGGCAGGCGCATTTGACGCTCCAAGACCCTTGATCGAACTTGGCAAGGTTAACGCCGAAGGATTCGTCGGTCACCGTTGCCGCGAATAAGAAGCTCAATCGCTTTGAGCAACCCTGGCAGAAGCGCGAGAGTGAGGCGCTATAGAGCATCTGCCTGGAGTTGACCAAAGTCACACTCGCGATGATGGCGGTCAAGGGTGAGGCTGCAAGCCACATGTTGGGAATCATGAACTGCCCTGCGCCCGAGTAGAAGACCATGGACAAGATGAATGCCTGTAAAGCATCCAAGCCCACCTGTTCAGCCAAAATACCGCAGGGAACGCCCAAAAACACATAGCCGACCATAATCGGCAAGGCCGCGCCGAACGAAGATTTCACATCATTGAGATTCATAGCTGAAACACTGTAACACATCGACAACATAGCCTAGCAAGCGATCAAACCAGCCCACCTGGAACCCGCGAACGGAAATGAAGCCCTTACATGTTCCAGCTATGGGGTACGAAGAGATCCGTGAAAAGGTTCTTCGCATAGCGGTCCGTCATCCCCGCAACATGATCCGTCACGGCGCGCAGCGGATCCCCATCCGCAATCTCGCGATACTCTACGGGGACCTGATCGTAATGGCGAACATAGTACTCGAACAGATCCTCAATCATATGTTTGGCTTTACGCACCTCACGCATGACCGGCTCGGAGGTGTAGACCCGATCGAAGAGGAAAGAGCGCAGCTCCATCATGGCATCCCAAACCTCTTCGGACATAGCGATATCGCCTCGTTCGGCTGAGGTGATAACCATATCCTCAACCAATCGCTCAATGCGATCGGAATGACAGGATCCCAAAACACGATGCGTGGAATCGGGCAGATCGGATTCATGAAGCGCGCCAGCGCGAATCGCGTCGTCGATGTCGTGATTCACATATGCGATTCGGTCGGCTGTGGCAACGATCCGCCCCTCGAGCGTCTTGGCCCTCTGGCTTCCGGTATGGCACACGATGCCATCACGCACTTCCCAAGTAAGGTTAAGGCCCCTACCCTGATTCTCAATGACCTCAACCACGCGCAGGCTTTGCACGTTATGCTTGTAGAAATTCGCCACCTCAGGGCTCTCTGGGTCGATGCCTTTATGACGAGCCAGACATTCACTGATAGCTTGCTCGCCTACATGCCCAAAGGGAGTATGGCCCAGATCGTGACCCAGAGAGATAGCTTCGGTTAAATCTTCGTTCAAACCAAGGGCACGAGCAATCGTGCGCGCAATCTGCGAAACCTCCAAGGTATGGGTAAGGCGAGTACGATAGTGGTCCCCCACAGGGGCAAGGAAAACCTGCGTTTTATGAGAGAGTCGGCGAAACGCCTTCGTATGCAGGATCTTGTCGCGATCACGTTGATATTCATTGCGAAAATCGTCAGGAGCGCTCGGCCGAACCCTTCCGACGGAGTTGAAAGAGAAAGCTGCATCCGTGCTAAGCATCTGACGCTCCCTGGCCGCCTGGACCTCACGCGTTACCAATTCCATCCCAAGCCCCTTCCACGCTGAATCAATTCCATGGCAAAAGTATGCCCCAAGAAAAAATTAAAGGTGTCCCGATTCTGGGACACCTTTAGGAATTCATTGGTTTATTGTATTCCGATCAACAGCAGCCTATGACAGCTTGGGCATTGCGACAAGGGAGCCTGAGCCTTGATCTGGCTAAGTTTACCGGCCTCAAAACGATTCCTGCATGCGCTGCACGAATCCTCGGACAACACGGCCAAAGCCACACCGCCACATCGTTCCAGCGCAGCGTTGTACTCTCCTAAAACTTTCTCATCAAGTGAGGAAGTGAGCTCATCCCTGTTCTGCTTAGTCTTGGCCAAGCGCTGCTGCAAGGCGCCACCCTCCTTTTGGAAAGAGGCGATAAGAGCCTGCTCCTGCGACTCAAGCCCCTCGATGGCCTTGCGAAGCTGATCCATAACCGGCTGGATTCTAGACAGGCGAGCCTCAACCTCGCCGAGCTTCTCGCTCAAAGCCGAGCGACGTTTAACAACACCATTCAAGTCGCGACTCAACGACTCAACGGAACGGTAATCGCCCCGGGATGCATCCAGCTTTGCCTGTATGGCGTTCTGTTTGCCCTCGAGCGTGGCGTCTTCCTGGGCGATTTTGCTAAGCTCGTCCTCGCAAGAATCGAGCATCTCCTGAACCTGAGCCTTTTTCTTGGCGAGCTCGGAAAGCTGTGCGCGTTTTTCCAAGATAGCCTGCCTTTGCGGCAGCTCCTTGAAATCACGTTCAGCCAAGGCGATGTCGCGATCGACCTCGCGAAGCTTGATCAAAATACTGATGTCAGATTGGGAAGCATCCATGTAAATACCTTCTTCAAAGGGTTAGCGCCTGGTGGCCTCTGGAGTATGCCATGCATATCCAGCAGGCATAATGGTAATGCAAGAATCCGGAACGCCAGCCTTTGAAACGGCAGCGGCTAATATTGCACACAGCGGAATCTCGGAAACATCATGCCCCAGCTCGATGATGGAGAGGCCTGAAAGACTTGCACCCAAGGCTTGGTGGTAGCCGACCTCGCCGCATACCAGGCAATCAACGCCATAATCAAGACAAGTTTCAAGGAAGGATTTGGCCGATCCGCCGGAAACCGCGATTCGCTCAATGGGCTTTTCGCCATCGCCCCAAACACGCGGATAGGCATGATTGACGGCAACGCAACGAGAAGCCAAATCGTCAAGCCGCATGCGATCAACCGTATTCGAAGCGCAAAGCATCACAAAGCCCTTGCTTTCGCTGCTATCGAGAGGCTGCAGGGGGCCTTTGCACTCCAGCCTCAACAAGCTGGGAAGGGCAGCCAAGCCCTCTCGCGAAACATCAAGCGCCGTATGGAAATTCATGCAGGCCAAACCATGCGACAGGGCATAGGCAACGCGCGTTCCGGAAGTTTCACCGGCATACTCAGCAGGGAAAAAGCCATCGGGGGCATCTAGGAAAACAGGATGATGGGTCAAAAGAAGGTTGCAACCCGCAGCAAGCGCCGCCTTCATTGCATTGATGCTGGGGTCCAAGGAAACATATACGCCGGTAAGTTCGCGCGCAGGATCCCCGACAAGCAAGCCGGTACGATCCCAGTCGCAGGCATCCTCGGCGGGGAAATAGCCAAGGAGGCAACGCTCAAGGTCGCCGATGCTCAGAGGTAGGTGCCGGCCCGTTCCATCAAGCTGGCCTGATTCCCTTTTCGATATCGCAGATTCCATAGCACGCTCCGCTCCTAAATCGAGTTTTCTCAATCGTAGGCATGCCGATGTGAAATTGAAGCTAATTCCCGAAAATCTCGCCAAACTTCAACAAGAAAGCCTCAACATCGGCTTCTGTTGTTTCCCAGCCCAGCGATACCCTCATGCTCGTCAGGGCACGATCGCGCGGCATGCCCAACGCGCTAAGCACGTGCGATGGGTCAAGTGAATGGGATGCACATGCGGAACCACCCGCGACGCAGAACCCCGCATTGTCGAGACGCAAAATAAGGGTTTCGCTCTCGATCCCATCGACGGTGACGTTCACGATATGGGGGGCGAAATCCTTAGAACCCGGCTCGCAAAGCACGGACTGCTTGACGCGCGGAAAAGCCGTAAGTCCCTCATAACACCGATCGCGCAAGGCGCGCAAACGGACGGACTCAGTATCAAGATCGGCAACCGACTGCTTGGCAGCAGCGACGAAGCCCACGACCCCTGCCACGTTCTGCGTGCCACTACGGCGACCCGACTCCTGCCCGCCGCCGACCATCTGGGCACTGAAAGGTGTCCTTGAGCGAAGGTAGAGCGCACCGACGCCCTTGGGTCCGCCCACCTTATGCGACGAGATGGACAAAGCATCTACGCCCCATTCGCGTACGTTAACGGGGATTTTTCCAAGTGCCTGCGTCGCGTCGACGTGGAACAAGGCTCCTTTGCCATGGTTCCCCAAAGAATGGGCTGTTTGCGCGAGCTTTTGCACGTCCATAACCGAGCCGACCTCGTTATTAACCGCCATGATAGACACGAGGATAGTGTGCTCGTCCATGGCCTCCGCCAAAGCTTCGGGCGTAATGAAGCCGTTCTTATCGGGTGAAACAAGGGTGATTTCCGCCCCCCAGCCGTTAAGAACCTTGGCAGCGGAAAGAATGGCGTCGTGCTCTATCGCACTCACCACGACATTAGGAACGCAATCATGGTCGCCTTCGTGCTCAGCCTGCATCATCAGCGCGTCGACGATACCGAACAAGGCTGCGTTGTCGGCTTCCGTCGCACCGGAGGTGAAAATGACCTCGTTGGGACGCGCGCCTATAAGGCGTGACAAATCCTCGCGCGCGCCTTCCAGGGTCTTAAAC
>CAVHFE010000010.1:55272-58838 GCA_963635145.1 Oscillospiraceae bacterium | reverse complement strand
CCGTGGCCGTCAAGACCAAATCCTTGGTTTGGAGCATCGTCGTCGGCGTCGGCGGGGTCATCCTCGTCGGCAGCCTTTTTGCCGGAAGCCTTCTTCTTGGAAGCGGCCTTTTTCTTGCTTGCCGGTACTTCTGCGCTGGACGTGCCTTTGGCCTTGGCGCCATCGCCGGATTCGAGTGCGTTTTGAATTGCCTCGACCAGGTTTGCCTTGAGCATGCCCTTGGTATCGATACCGAGCTCGGTTGCCTTCTCCCTCAGTTCGGCGACCTTGAGCTTCTTGAGTTCCGTAAGAGCAGGAACGCTTGCGGATGCGGATTTTTCAGCGGATGCTTTTGTCACGCGCAATCCTTTCAAATCTCTGAATTTTTGCACAGTTCACCTAAACTAGTGCGACTAAGAACTGTACCACAAACAAGCTACGCTCGTAAACACGGGCACTCCGATAAGGCAAGGTGAAGCTAGCCGCCAGACCGGCGTGGGCCGTCGTAGAGAGAAGCGAAGGCAGCTTGCGCCTAAATCGAAAACAATGAGGCGGTGCGCTCTGCCGGTTTCTACGCAAGCCTACGTAGAAGGCGACCGAGGCCAATCAACGGCCAGGTCAAGAATGCCGCAACTCGCCTACAAAAGGCTCACCGGATCGACGTCAACGGCCAAGTTAACCTCAGACACGGGTTTGCGATTGCGGAAGAACCCCAGAAGAACATCGAGCTGAGCATTGGCCGAAACCGGCGCCTTGATGAGGATATGGTAGCGCCACACGCCCTTCAGTCGGCCGAGCACACAAGGGGTCGGCGGGAAGACGGTCCAGTTTTGCTCGCCTGCCTGGGCAAGCGCGTCGCTCAGGCCCGCAAACAACTCATGGCCTAAGGCTTGCACCTTGGACTCGTCCCTGCCCCAGGCAAGCACGTTTACCAAGCGGACGTAGGGCGGATATCCAAGACCCTCGCGCAGGCGCAGCTCGTGCTTGAGAAAGCGCTCGCGGTCGTAAGTGGCCGCCGCGCGTATGGCCACGTCATCGGGGCTATAGGTTTGCACGATAACGCGTCCGGGCAAATCAGCGCGCCCACAGCGGCCTGCAACCTGGGAAAGAAGGTCGAAGGTGCGCTCGCTCGCGCGGAAATCCGGCAGCTTGAGCATAGTGTCGGCGTTGATAACGCCCACCAGCGTGACCTCGTCGAAATCCAGGCCTTTGGCAATCATCTGAGTGCCAAGCAGCACCGCGGCACCCGCCTGGGCGAATTCCTCGAGCAGGCGCTGATGATCGCCTTTCTTCACGGCGGTATCGGCGTCCATGCGCACGATGGCTACCTCGCGCTCGCCCAAAAGCGCGCGCAGCTCGTCTTCAACCCGCTGTGTGCCCGCGCCGAACTTCTTCAAATAGGGGCTGCCGCACGCAGGGCAGACAGCGGGCGCCATCCACTCGTGGCCGCAATGATGGCACACGATGCGATTGCCGCGCTCATGATAGGTAAGCGATGTGGAGCACAAATCGCAGATGGGCACGAAGCCGCAATCGCGGCACAGTAGGAACTGCGCGAAACCGCGCTGATTCAAAAGCAGAACAACCTTGTGCCCCGCGTCAAGCTCCTCGAACAAGGCGCGCGTGAGCTTTTTCGAGAACATGGAGCGGTTGCCGCCGCCGAACTCGCTGCCCATGTTAACCACGCTTATAGGCGGCAGGGGCTTGCCGTTGGCACGCACAGGCATGTCGACCTTGCGCCAACGCTCGTCCGATTGGCAATAATGCAAGCTCTCGATCGAAGGAGTGGCCGAACCCAGCACCAGGGTGGCATCCGAGTGCTGCGCCATCCACCAGGCTACGTCACGCGTCACGTAGCGGGGCGCCTGGTCTTGCTTGTAGCTGCCCTCGTGCTCCTCGTCGATGACGATCAGGCCGATGTTGGGCAAGGGCGCGAAAAGCGCACTGCGCGCACCCACGACCACGCGCGCAAGACCGCTGCGGATAAGTTCCCATTGGTCGAAGCGCTCCCCCGGCGTCATGCGCGAATGAAGCACAGCCACTGTGTCGCCGAAGCGCCCACGGAAGCGCGCGAGCGTCTGCGGGGTAAGGCTGATCTCGGGCACAAGAACGATGGCACCGCGGCCATTCGCCAGCTCGTCAGCAATAGCCTGAAGGTACACCTCGGTCTTGCCCGATCCGGTAACGCCATCGACCACCACGGCCTGCCCGCCTGCCACGGTACGCGACTCCCTGATGGCGGCAAGCGCGGTGCGTTGCCCTTCGGTAAGAACGGGGGCAGGCTTCACGCGCGATGCGAAAACGGAGCTCTCCTCGCCCGCCCCTCTGAAACGGCGGCGCTCCTCTATGCGAACAAGGCCCTTGGCCTCTAAGGACTTGAGCGCTTGCGCAACGCTGCCGTACTCGGCAGCAAGATCGGCAACCTTGAGGTCGCCCTGCTCAAGCGCAGCCAAAACCGCGATCTGCTTGGTGGCGCCCTTTCGCGGGGTGAAGGAATCGGCCTCAGGCAAGCGCACGACCCAACGATCGTCGACCTCGTGGCTCTTGGCGCTCAAGATTTGCCAGCGGCCGTCGATCATCTTCATCTTGGGAACTCCGCCGGGAGGCGTGAACAAGCGCACACAGCTGGAAAGGGGCGCAATATAGCGCTCGGCCATGAACTGTGCGCAATCGGCGCCAAGCTGGTTGAAAAAAGAAGGCGAAACCACCTGCTTGATGGGCTTTAGGTAGCGCTCGGTTTCCACGTCCTCCAGGCGAACCACGAAGCCGATGGCATCACGATGGCCGAAGGGCACCAAAACCGAGCAGCCCACTTCAAGCCTCGTGGGCGTACCCGCAGGATCGGTAAGACCATCGGGCACACGATAGCTGAAGGCCTGATCGAGTGCCTGAGTCTGGATATCGAGTATGACCTGAGCGCATTTCATGCTTGCCAGTATAGCTTGCGCTCACAAGCGAAGGCCCGGGAACGCAAGCCGTACGCACGCTTCCTACAAACGCCAGAAATACCAGAAGGCCCACTTCAGCTTGGCGGTATGCCGGTACGCGTTGCGATAGAAGGCCCAATAGCAATCCTTGAAGGCGTCCAATCCCTCAGGGGTGACCGTGCCCTGCCCGTAGGCGGCGCGCTGATAGACGAGCGTCATGCCTAGGAAATCAAGCTTCGCGTCCGTGAACAGGTACTCCAGCTCGTCGCGCGTGGCCATGGCGTACTCCATAAGCGTAAGATTGCTGGCACGTTTGCAACCCAAGCGCTCCATGCGCCCAACCAGGAAAGCGTAGATCCACCAGACCTGATAGGCGTCCTTCTTAAGCGCGATGCGCTCGAGCCTTCGTTTGCGGCGGCGCTTCCACATAAGCACCACGAAAACCAAAAACGCAATAAGAAGAGCGATGAGCATCAGGATCCCTAAAACCAGCTGCTCGTAGCTGATGGCTTGGAAGGCCTGGTCCCAACTGCTTTGATCGTAGGATTTCTTGGAACCGGCGTTTTGTTGCTGGTCCTGGTTATTTTCCTGCTTGTTGTCAGCCGATTTTCCTTGCGAGCCCCCAAGGGTGTTGTTTCGGGTGGTCGACTTGTTCTTGCT
>CAVHFE010000010.1:12090-55262 GCA_963635145.1 Oscillospiraceae bacterium | reverse complement strand
CGCTGGATTTCTGGCTCGGGTCGTCCACGGGCTTGCGCTTGTAATTGCCCGCGTACTCAACCACAGGTCGCTGGAAGTAATCTTTAAAGGGTTTGATCTGCGGAGTCTGTACGCCCAAGGGCGAAACGATTAAAAAGAAGAAAGCAACGCCCACCAACACGCACAGCGCCGACAAGCCGCAGGAAAAAGCGGCGGCCTGCGCAAAACTTGTCCCGCGCACGCGCTGAGCGGCGTACACGCTCGAGCGGTAAGCCTGATACACGAAGAGCGCCATCACCGATGCAATGGCCACAAGCGAGATCACCGCTCCCCCGTTGGACATCCAATCGCGGTAAAGGAACTGCACGAACTCGCAGCTCACGATGCTTGCCAAGAGCATAACGAACACGCCCGCTCGACGACGCGAAAGCAAATAGCTAAGCAAGGGAACGACGACGGCCACCACGGCGAAGCTGAAGGTGCTCTCGGCCACGTCGTTCACCGTGCCGCCATCGAAAATGGCAGCGGTGGATAGCGAGCTTAGGCCTGCCACTGCGGCAAGCATGTACACAAGCGCACCGAAACCGGCGGGCACCAAAGCGCGCTTCGACCAAGAACCTGCGAACAATATAAGAAGCAAAGGCGCGGCAACACCGGCGCAGATGGCAGGGTTGCCGCGTAAGCCGGGAGCGCTCTCGAAACCGAAGGAAATGGTCATCGTCAGAGTTGTTGCGGCAACCAGCACCAGCAGGTAGTCGAAGGCGGATGCCTTAAAGAAGAGCTTCAGGTTCATCTGAGCACCACCGCCAAGTCCTCGGAACGGGCGATGACCACGTAAGGAATATTGGCTGCGTCCAGTGCTGCCAGGGGCTTGCAGTAAGCATCGAGCGCTCGGCCGTCCAGTTCGGGCGGCACCACCGCCACCAGCAAGGGCGCGCGACGTTGCGCCTTCGCATCAACGAGCGCGCTGATGAGCACCGAATCCATGCCTGCGCTACATACCACAAGGGTGCTTTGACCATGCCTGTTGGCAATTTGCGCCTGCACAATGCCCACCGCAGCCCCTGCCGCCTCGTCGGCATTGGACATGGCCGGCATGTCGGAGACAAGCTTGGGCAAGGCGTCGGCTCCCCAATCGAAAACCGTGCGCTCCTCGCCAAAGCGATCTTGGAAATGAAGTTCGGTATCGATGCCCTGCGCGCGCGTGAAGGTGGCAATGGACAAGCCGGACTCCACAACGGCATCGAACATGCCCATAAGAGTGCCGGCATCCTCGCCCTTACCATGGAAATCCAAGATGATGGCAACGCCTGGCTCGCGATATACCTCATAAAGGCGCGTTAAATAACCCGCCGAATGCGCCGAGAGCTTCCAATGGATGGTCTTCAAGGGATCACCCGGCTCGTACTCGCGAACCTGGGAATAATCCAGGGAATCCGCCAAAACGGACTTCGCCGTTTTCGAGGTCTCGGCCGTTGCCGCATCATCGAAGCTCACGCGCTCAAGGTTTTGAATGCGCGGGGTAACCTCAACGCGCTGCTTGGCACGCGGCGCGAGCTCGCGCTCGAACAAACCCAGAAAATCGCTCACGACAACGCGCCGCACGCCCGCTTCGTAGGTGCCGATATGGTCGAACTGCGCATCCAAGGCAAGCTCGTAGCTCTCGAAGGGACCAAGCGCAAGCGTGGTCTTGGCCGAATGCGCGACGTTGCCGAACAGGTCGGAGATGAAAAACTCAACCTCGATCTTAAAGAAGAGCAAGGGGCCTTTGTTCTTGAACTTCACCTTAAAGGGAACGCAAGCGCCACGCTTGCAATCCGCACGGTTGATCTCCTCGGAATAGCTCAGGTGCGCTTCAAGCAAGCGCACGTAAGCGTAGGCCAGCGCAAGGGCGCAAAGCGCCGCGACGAAGGGCCCCCAGCCGATGACCGTAGCATGATAGTCGCTGTCGCCGACGACGAGCGCCAAAGCCAATAGCAAAAGCAAGGTGACGATGGTAGCCGTGGCCTTGAGCACAACACGCCTACGCTGCGACTTGGCCTCACGACCAAGCGCACGTTTGCGCTCGCGCGCCTTGCGACGCTGAGCTCGCCTTTCCTTTATGTCCCAAACAAGTGCCAAGTTCGCCCTACTTACGGTTGATCATGCGGGAAAAGAGGCTGTCTTTATCTTGCGCGCGGACGACATCCGCGCCCGTGGAATGTGCGCCCGCGTCAACAGCCGCGGCCCCATTCGCAGCCGCCCCCGAAGCGCCCGACGAAGAGGCGTCACTCGCGCCGGCCTCACCAGCCGCAGAAGCCGAATGTTTGGCGCCTTCGAAAAGGCCGGCATCCTCACCTTCGTCAACAACCGTGGCGGAAAGATCGGCCTCGGCCACCAAGGGAACCGCCACCGAGTCCAAAATGGCGTTGATGATGGACTCGGGTGCGCGACCGTTGGCGCGCGCCTCGTGCGTCAGGATGATGCGGTGCGAAAGCGCGAAGGGCGCAAGGTATTTGATGTCGTCGGGCATAACGTAGGTACGCCCGCGCATAAGGGCATTGGCGCGTGCAAGGTCGATAAGCGCAAGGGAACCACGGGGCGAAGAGCCGCAGGCGCATTCCTTAGCGGTACGCGTGGCCGAAACCACCTGCACCGCATAGCGCGCAACCGAGCGCGAAACCTCAACCTCGGAGGCCAGCTTACGAAGCGTCAGCACGTCGGCGGCACTGGCAACAGGCCCAATGGCGGCCTTGGCGGCGCGCGTGTTCAGCACAACGTCGATTTCCTCCCCCATGCCGGGATAACCCATGGAAAGCTTCATGATGAAGCGGTCGAGCTGAGCCTCGGGCAAGGGATAGGTGCCGTACTGCTCGATGGGGTTCTGCGTGGCCAAAACCATGAAGGGCTCTTCAAGCTTATAGGTATGCGAGTCGACGGTGACCTGGCGCTCCTCCATTGCCTCAAGCAAAGAGGACTGCGTCTTGGCACTGGCGCGGTTAATCTCGTCGACAAGGACGAGATTGCTCATCACGCCGCCGGGCCTGAACTCGAAGTCGTTGGTCTTCTGGTTGTAGATGGAAAAGCCCACAACGTCGGAAGGCATGATGTCGGGCGTGAACTGCATGCGGCTGAACTTGCATTCAATCGATTTCGCCAGCGCGCTTGCCAAGGAGGTCTTGCCCGTTCCGGGAAGGTCCTCCAAAAGCACATGTCCTTGGGCCACCAGGGCCATCAGCACAAGCTCGACGATCTCGCGCTTGCCCACGATGACCGACTCCACGTTGTCGGCGATTGCGGCAAGGAAGTCCGCCGCCTGATTTGCCTCGTCTTGCGTGATCATTTAATTCCCTTTCTCGGAATGG
Source organism: Oscillospiraceae bacterium (assembly GCA_963635145.1). Lineage (GTDB taxonomy): Bacteria > Actinomycetota > Coriobacteriia > Coriobacteriales > Eggerthellaceae > Anaerotardibacter. The sequence continues at coordinate 51,939 of CAVHFE010000010.1, read as the reverse complement.
CCGCCGAATTCCGGGGCGCACATGCGCATGACTTCGTCGTTGTCATGCACGAATTCAACCAATTTCACGTTCACACCGTAGGCGTCCTGGATGTTCGCACGGGTGATCACTTCGTAGGCGTTGCCGAAGACCATGTTGCGGTTACGCATGAACAGGGCAACGTTCGCGCCCGTCATGAAGGCATGGTCGGGGTTGTGGGTGATCATCATCACCGCATAGCCGGCCTTGGCCATCTCGCGCACCTTCTCGATCACGCGCACGGCGTTGCCGTAATCCAGCGCGGCAGTGGGCTCGTCCATGATCAAAAGGTTGGGCTCTTGCGCCAAGGCGCGCGCGAACATGACCATCTGCAGCTCGCCGCCCGAGATGTCCACATAGGGCACATCACGCAGATGCCAGATGCCCATTTCCTTCAGGGCGTTTTCAACGATGTTGTAATCGCGGCGCGTCGGGCGGCCGCTTGCCGACTTGGTTTTAGCCAGGCGGCCGAGCATGACCACGTCCTTCACCTCGAAGGGGAAAGGCTGCGAATGGCGCTGCGCCACGTAGGCGACGTCCTGCGAGATGCGCGCGGCGCTCCATTGGGTGATGTCGCTACCATCGAGCGTGATGGAGCCCGAAAGCAAAGGGTTTATGCCCAATATGCTTTTGACCAGGGTGGTTTTACCGCAACCGTTAGGACCCAAGATGCAGCAGACCTCGCCGCTTTGGACGCTGAAATTAACGAACCTTTGAATGGGCTTGTCGGCGTTATAACCTACCGCGACGTCGCGGGCAATGAGCTTCATTTACTCCCATCCTCTCATCTGACGCGCCATGACCGCCACGAACAAGGGCAGCATGACGATGCTTGCAACGGAGCCTATGGCCAAGCCATCCCCGATGAAGGGGATCAAGTCGGTGATGTCGCGGCACACGAGCAGAAGAATGGGCCCGATGCACAGGTTGCCGATAAGCTGGCGGCTGCTCTCGCACCCGAAGAGGCTGCGTGCCAAAAAGGGAACGATCAGTGAGACCAAGCTCACCATGCCGACATGCACCTGGGCGGCCAAGATCATCACCGAGCCGCACAAAAGAGCCGCTGCACGCAAGCCGCCGTAATTAAGGCCCAACATGCGCGCTTCCTCGGGGGCAAGCGCAAGGGCGTTGAATTTGTAGCGTAGGAAAAACACCGGCACCAGCGAGACGACGCAGGCGATGCCGAGTGCCAGCCAGGACACGGCCGAAGTATCCACCACGAGCATCTGCGAGAGCGTATAAAAAGAAAGATAGTCCTCGTCGCTCATAAGGAAGAGGGTCACGTAACTTACCACGAAGCCCAGCAGCTGCGAGACGATGGATCCCACCAAAAGCATGGTCACCAGATCGAAGGGCTTGCCTCGCCCCGAGAGTTTGCGCCCAGCTAAAAGAACGAACAAAAGGATGGCCGCGCCGAAGCCATAGCAAAGCGCATAGCGCATTCCCAGCATGTTGGCCGCATTGGCACCGAAGAGGTAGACCATGAGCATGAGGCCCAGGCTCACACCGCTGCCGACGCCGAGCATGCCCGGGCCGGCGATGGGGTTCTTGAAGGTGTTTTGGTAGAGCATGCCCGAAATGGAAAGCAGCACCGCGCACAAAAGCGTGATGCCCACCACGCCAGCGCGCTGCTGGATGGCCCAGTAGCCGGGCACGTTTTCCAAGATCCAATCGTTGGGGTGAACCGACCACAAGTGCGTGATCTGCGCCAAGGAATTGTACGCGTATTCGTAAAGCGCGCCGGCAACCTCGATGGGGTTGTACACCTGGTAGCGATACGAATAGGTGTAGGTGTCGCCGGCGGCACCCATGAAGCCCAAGGAAACGAAAACGAGCAGAAGCAAGATAAGCACGCTTGCGAAAACGCGCATGGCAAGCGCATCGTGTTCGCTGCGGTACAGGCGATTGGTTTGCGCAAGCGACAAGCTTTTGCCGAAGAGCCCCAGGCCCGAACCCGCGCCGGAGGGAATGGCCGCACCATTGCGCAGACGGGCAACATCGCGTGCGGTGTATTGCACGATGCGATTGCGCGCAGAGGCGCGATCGGCCTTATTCGAACTGGCCACGCGTGCCTCCTTTCCCTCTCAGAGCCGTTACCAAGAAAACGATGGCGCCGCCGATGGAGATGTACATGCCAACCATGGTCTCGAACGCGGGGCCCAGGGTCATTTCCACAAGAAGGTAGGAGCCCAAAACGAAGCAGGCGCCCACCAGCAAGGAGCAAGGCAAAAGATAGCCGAGCGAAGGCCCCACCAAGCGGCGGGACAGATGCGGCACTAAGAAGCCGACGAAGCCGACGATGCCGCAGAAGGAAATAAGAATGGCCGTCAAAAGCGTGCATAGCAAAACGACCGCGGTTTGCATGCGCTGAGAGTTGACGCCCATCGTGCGCGCCTCGCCCTCGGTAAAGCTCAAGAGCGTCATCTTGCGACGCAGCATCATGACAAGCACGAACACCGCAACAAGCGGAACCATGATGGCTACCAGATCGATCCAGGAAAAACTTCGGTAGAACGAGGAAATCTGCAGGTCGGTAAGCAGCGATGCCTTAACGCCGTAGGGATTTTCGGCCACGTAGTAATAGCGGATGGAATTGCTTACGGCGCCCATAACCGAGCCGACCACCTGGCCGCAGATGATGAGCATGATGGCTGAGCGCCCCCCTTTGCCGCCCAAGCGGCGCACAAGCAAAACCACGCCCACCACGAACAAGCAGGAAACAAACGAGCAAACGGCCAAACTGTAATTGGACCAAAGGTAGCTTAGCGTGTCGGCGTCGCCCACGTAGGTGTCGAGCCAGGCGACGTTGGAGCCTTCGTCGTCGACAAGGAACACCACCCAAAGCATCATGCCTAAGGTGGAGCCACTCATCACACCCAGGGTGGAAGGCGATACCAGCGCGTTCTTGAAAGAGCCCTGGTACACGGCGCCGCAGAGCGCCAGGCCCGCACCCGTAATAGCGATGACGATGTAGCGGACAATACGAATGCTATAGGGGTTGGGCCCGTTGTCGTTCCCGGTGAACACCGCCACCAGCGAGTTCACGTTGCCAAGTAAATCTTCAGTGAACCAGGCAAAGGAATAGCCCGCGTTGGTGCCACCGTAGTGCATGGCCTGGTTGAAAAGATCTTTGGGCACCACAAGCCCGAAGGCGAAGATGCACAGGAGAGCCACTGCCGCGATAAACATCTTCTGGATACGCGGGTCAACCTTGTGTCCAGAATCAACGGCCTCAGCGTAGGCGTTGTCGGCCTCGTCAGCCAGATGGATATTGGTTGCGGTGGGCGCATCGGCGAGGATGCGTGCCTCCTTTTTCTGCCTGCGAACCATTAGAAGCGGATCAGCTCCTCTCGCTTGACCGAGGCGGGCGCGAACTCGCGGCGTTCACGTCCACGACGCGCCAGGAACCAACGGATCAACAGCAGGACGCCCGCAATCGCAAGCGCGCACACAGCACTGAAAGCTGCGGTGCTTTGGGCAAGGTTTTGCGTGCCCGCGCCCACTTCGCCGTTGCCAAGCTTCGCCATCTGCTCGGCAACCGATTTCTCGTCGGAATCCTTCGTGGAGTCTGAGCTGGCAAGCTCGGTGTCTTCGTCGCTATCGGCGTCGTCGAGACTAACCTCCTCAAGCTCATCGGAAGATGCGGCGGAGTTTCCGGCCAAGGTAGCCGCGGCCGATGAACCCGACAAGCTGCTCTTGGCCAAACCGCCCGCAAGCGAAAGGCCCGAGATGCTCGTCTTCTTCTTTTTAAGATTTGCTTTGATTTGGGAAGTAGACTTGCCCGCGGTGCCCGTTGCACCGGAGGTACCGGCCTGCCCGCCGGAACTGGAGCCACCCGTGCTCGAAGATCCATCGGATGCCGAAGACGAGGTATAGCTGGCGTACACGGTTGTGTCGCTCGTCACGATAGACTTGGATAGATCGAAGGTACCGCCCTCCTTGAGGACCCAAGCCTTGAAGTTCTTGGGCAAGCCCGAAATCTTGAAGCTCGGGTTGCTCTTCATAACGGTGCTGCCGTAACCCACGCCGACGGAGCCAACGCGGTTGCCCGAGCTGTCGCAGAAGGTGACCGTGCAGGTTTTCTTGGCCCACAAGGCGTACAAGCTCAATGCAGTGCCATCGCCCGCGATGTCGTTGAGCGTGGTGCGCGAGGCCTCGATGATGTCGCTTGCCGTGGGGCTTGTCGCCCAGCCGCGGAACTGGTAATCAAGGCCGGGAGACGTGATCTTCGAAGTGTCAATGCCAGCCTGTTTTACCGCCGACGAAAGAAGGCTTGTTGCCTCGAGTTTGTCCACCGAGCCCAGCTTGGAGCTGCTGCTGTAGAAGGAAACGCTCACCAGCTGAGACTCCTGCTCGTAGACAGCGTAGAATGCCCGCTTCTCGCTGTTCCAGCCGTCCGAGCCGCTCACGTAGAAGTCGCCTACGTACATGGGCTCAACGTCGCTCTTGCGCGGAGACCAGCCCTTAAGCGTGTAGATAACGCCCTTGCTGTTAAGGCGCTCGGGCACTTGCACCGTATCTTTGGCATAGACGGAAACCGATTTAGACCAATCAAAACCGCCCACCGTGGTCGCGTTGCTAACTGCCTCGCCATCTTTAAGCAGCTTGTAGGTGAGCGAGATGGAGACGGTACCCGCCTCCTTCGTGAATTTAGCAGTATAGACGGCGTCCTCGCTTGCGGCAGGAAGAAGGCTGTAGAGCGTCTCGCCCGCCGTTGCTATGGGCTCGGCACTTGAGCCCTTCGACCAGCCCGCGAATGAATAGTTGTAACCGGTTTCCTCGTCCTCGAAGCTCGGCGCAACCACCGAAGTGGAGTTGCTGGCATTGCGATAGTTGGGAGCCTTACCGTCGGCGACGGCGCAGGCGGAAAGAAGGTTCTCGGTCCTGAACACCACCAGATGCTCGCTTTCGCCCACGGGCACATATACCGCCGTCAGGATCAAACTCCCGTCCTTCACGCCGCTAAGGGCGCTGGTGATTTCCAACTTGGACTGCAGATAATCGGGGTCGTAGGCCTTGCCCTGCGCAAGCGTGGAGCTGCGCCATCCGACGAAGCGATAGGTCACGCCGTCAAGCACGTAATCGGCCGGATGAAGCTGCTCGCACTTCGTTGCGGCCAAAGTGCTGCCGTAGGGCACCTGATAACTAACGTCGGAGCTTGCTGCGCCGGAAGCATCGTGCAAGTTGGTGAAGGTGACGTTAACCATGCCACCCATCGCGGAATAGAGCAGCTCCTTTAGCTGGAGCTCGCTCATAGCTTGCTTCAAGCTGATATCAAGGCTGCCATCTACCGCATCCAAAACAGCCTCGGCCTTGCCCTTCGCCGAGCCGACCTCGGTTAAAGAAGCACTCTTGGGATAAACGATCACCTGGCTTGCTGCGCTACCGCTCAGGCTAGCGTAATCGTTGAGGTTGAATTTGTTGGAGGCCTTTACCAGGAAGGAATCAGACGAGCAGCTTGTCTTAAGTTTTGCCTGGTCAAGACCCCAGGAGCTAGCCGAAGCGCAACCCGAGACACCGCAAGCCACGCCCTTGCCCGTAGAAGCCGTGATGCTTGCCGAGGCCGAAACCTTGGCCGCAGAGCCTTCCTCCATACTGATGCCGTAAGCATCCATGGAAGTTAAATAGGTGGAGCGCACGAAGATATGAGCAGGTACGATGCTTGACGCCTTGCCAAGGTCGGCATCCGCCACCTGGTCGGAGTAGGCCCATACGCGCAAACCGCTGGAAGTCTTGAAGTTGTTCAGGTAATAGATATTGGCCTTGTACACCGAGTCGCTCTCGGAAGAGCTATCGCAATTGGCCTGCGCCTTGAATATCTTGCAGATTTCCTGATAATCGGCACTGTTCGGGAAGAACTTCACCTCAACCAGGTCGGCGATGTTGCTGGCATTGGTACCCTGCGATGTGCCATCGGGGTAATCACTTGAGCCCTGCACGGGCGAGGCGGCGTTGTTATCAACATCGATCACCGTGTCAGCGGAAAGATCAACCGCAACAGCATTCTTGGAAACCCACACACCACGCAACTCGCGCGCGCCCGCAGAGTCATCCTCAGCTGCAGCGCGAACGCTCAACGAAGCACCGTTGCTCGTGGTGAAAGTACCGCTCATCACCGAAACGCCACGCAAGCTCACCGAGGGAGAGTCTTTGGGGGTGCCCGTATAGGTGACCTTGGCTGCCAGGGCATCAAGCGCAAGCGAGGCGCTATCGCTTACCACCAAGCCCTGATAAGTAAGAGCGCCGGATTCGTTGCTTGCGCCCACCGTGCAATCCAGAGATCCGGCGCCCTGGCTGTCCTTCAGCACCACCTTGGCAGTGCCGGAAACCACCAGGGCGCCGGTGGCAGAACCATTGGAAGATTTAGCCGCGCTGCCTGCGGAAATAGAAAGCGTATGGCCGTTGGCGTCCAAGCTCAGCGACTTATTCAAGCTAAGAGCGGATTTCAAAACAATGTCCGACTGCAGCTGAAGGGTATCGCCCTCCTTGGCAGCTTCAACGGCCTCAGCAAGATCGTCAAAACTTGCGCCCGAACTAAGGTTAGTCACGGTGCCGGCTCGTTTCCAAACAAGGTTAACCGCTCCTGCAGATTCACGCGCCTGAGCCATGCAATCATCGTAGGCGCTGCCCGCAGCTGGAGCGAACTTAGCAGCATAGGAAGCGTCGGGCACCTGCGCAAATGAAGCATCCGCACCTCGGGTATAAACATGCCACTGGTCTTCCGCAATGGAAGCGCCGTCTTCGATCACCAGCTTCGCACTGTTGTGTTGAAGCTCGGTTGCGGTGTCGCTTTGCAAGGAGCACGCACCGGCAAAATGCCATACGGTATCGCTGGAGTTGCCGCCAAGCTCCAAACACCAATGAGACGTGGCGCTGGTAGCGGAAGTGCTCGAATTCGCCGCCAGGCTAACGTCCTTCAAGCTGGCCATGGTGCCCGCAGCGGCCGCATCGTAGATGGCCGTAATCTTGGCATCAGGCGAAGAGGCAAGAGCGGAAACTGTGGTCACGCCCTCAGTACCCGTCAAATTAAGGGCAGATGAGGTGTGAATGCCCTGAACCGTGGCAGTGGTGCCCTGAACGGAAACGGGGCAGCCCTCGATAGAGAGCGTTGCGGCCTTCGAGGAAAAATACACGCCATACACGCCCACGCCGTAGGTGAGCGCCTGCACTTTAACCGAGCCGCCCTTGAAGGAAAGGTTGCCGGCGCCCGAGCTGGTGGAGCGCACGCCGTAAACATTGTCCTTCGAGGACGAAGCGCTGATGTTCACATCTTCAAAGCTCAAAGAGGCCTTGGTGTTGGCGTACACGCCGCACGCCGAGCTCGACGACGAGGTGGCAACAATATCGATGCCCTGCATGCTCAAAGAGCCCGAGCCCAAATAGGCAAGCGCGGCGTTGCCCTTCGAGGTAAGGCCTTTGATGGCTCCCCTGCCCTCGCTCGAGCAAAGCGCAAGCTTGGCATCGGTGTTAACAATAAGGCCGCCGATGGTCTTGCCCGCAAGATCGAGCGTGAAGCTTGCGTCTGCATCGGCGCTTTTATCAAAAGTCAGGACCGAGCAATCGCGCAACAGCTTGATGGTCTGCCCATCCTCGACTTTCGCCAAGGCGGCAGCAAAGGATGAATAATAGGTGGTCGAACTGCCCACGATGGCCGCGGCAGCATCTTCCTCGGAAGCCATGCGGAAAGTAAGACCCGATGCGTCGCTGGCAATAGAGCAAACAGCCTCTTGGCCCAGCGCGTTGGAAAGAGACGATCCGATGCTCTGCTTGGTATCGTCGGAAAGCTCGCTGGCAAAGGCGCCGATACGCATGCCATCATCGTTTGCCGCCGCCGAAGGGCCAACGAGCACGCTTGCCGCAGAGCCCGCAAAGCCTTTGCCGAAGACGAAAGCGTTCTCGGACGCGGAGCACAAATCGGCAGATTCAAGCGCCGTGTAGCTGGAATGCTCAAACTTGACAGGCGCGGAAAGCGTAATACCACCCTCCGCCTTGGAGCAAATGCCGTAGGCAGCTTCGTAGGCCTCGGTTGAAACCGTGCTTTCGCCGCCAAGGAATTCCAGGTTCTTGGCCTTTACGCCGTAAGCGATGCCCTGCGCGCTTGTGGAGGAAATGGTTGAGGAATCGACGCTCGTACGCTCCGAGCTATTGGATTGCACGCCGTAGGAATGGCCAACGCTATAGCTCGAGCGCGAAACAACCACGGGCGAATTTTGCACCACTATATTGCTCGACGTGATTCTGGCAGCCCCCGCACCGGAAGCAAGGTAGAGCGCCACCGGATCGCCCGATGGGGTGCTGCTGCTGTAAGAGGTGGCGTAGGCCTGCTTGTTCAGATCGACCACGACCTGTGAGTTGCGCAGATCAAGCGCGCCCTTTTCAATATCGATGCCCTTCACATCCAAAGAGGCAAGATTCCTACCCGCTTCGGTGCTGTCGGGCTCAACCAGGATGCTCAGATTCTCAACTGAGAGCTTATCAACCGAAGAGGAAATGGCACTCTGCGGACGCACGCCTGAAAGCTTCAAGCACGACGTGTCGCCCGCATCTCCGCGCAAGCACACGCTTGCGGCCGAAGCCAAGTTAACGGCTGCACCGCTGTATTTGGAGCTCGTAAGCGTATGCCCCGCAAAATCGATGGTGACCTTTTCGCCGGGGGCATCAACGCGCAACTGTGCGCCCGTTTCGATGTCCGCGCTTAAGTAGTAGGTGCCGCCCTTGCTAATGGTGTAGAAGGAAGAAAGCCCCGCCTCACTCCAAAGGGAATACAGGTCGCTACCCGTGCGCGCCCTGGAGGACGAGGAATCAGCCTCCCCCCCTTCAACGGATGCAAGGCTAATGGCGGACTGCGCATCGGCGCCGTCCTGCTCGTCTTCTTCGCTTGAGGATGCCTTCGCCGCCTGCTCTTGCGCTGCACTTGCCGCGGCCTCCTTGGCAGCCTTCTTCTGGGCGGCTTCCTTTTCGGCCTTCTCGCGTGCAGCAAGCAAGGGCGCTATCACGTCGGTGGATGAATCCCAGGAAACGCTGAGCGTCTTGGCGTCCGCAAAGCCATCCAACGTTGTTAGGTCCTCTTTATCGGAGGCGTTAAATGCGTAGGCGTGGCTCACCGAATCGATGAGCTTTGAAGCGCTGAACTCCAGCGAATCGGAAAGATAAGATTGCACGTACTTGGCACTTACGCCGTAGGCATTCGTAGCGCTCAGACTGTCGCCCGCATCAAGCTCGATGTTTAAACCGGCAACAAGAAGGGCACGGCTTGCGTATTTATCCTTGGCATCGTCCTTCGATACCCCGTAGCGCACGGCAGCCAATCCAAGCTTCTCGCCCGCGCTGCCGCTCGGTTTGAAAACCAGGTTAGCCGCGCGCTCGGTCTTGGACTTAGCGCGCGCATCCCAGCAGGAGCTATCCACAATAGCGACCGCGCCCTTGGAGGCGCTGGCATCGATGGCGCTTGCGAGCTTGCCCGCAACGCTGAGCTTATAACCGTTTAAATCGATGATGATCGCCTGGCCAGCAGGAGCAGCGAGCTCCAAGGTCTCGTCAAGTTTCAAATCGGAGCCCAGCTGATAGATTCCCGCCTCGGTGAGGGGCTTTTCTAAATCCTTTTTGGAGAGCTTGTCCAAGCGCACAATCTGAGCATCCTTGCTTGCAAGCTCGACCTTAAGGGCTTTGGTAAAACTTTGAGCATCCTTTTCGTTTGCTACGAAAACGCTCTCGGCAAAGCCAAGCTCCTCGGTTTGCTGGGCCGCTTGCGTACTTGTTGCTGCAGCAGCCGCTTTGCCAGACGAAGCGGCTTTGCTCGCAGAAGAGCTGCCGCTCTCGGCCGCCGTGCTTGCCTTGGAAGCAGAGGTTCCAGTGGACCCAGAAGACGAAACAGAGCTGGAAGATGCTCCCGATCCCGAACCGAAAGACTCGGAACTCGCCATGCCAGAACCCTGCGCGCTCTCCTCCCCAGCCGTCTGCTCCTCGTCCCCGGCCGCAAAGGAAAGCTGCGGCATCAAACCGAAGCTCAAAACCACGCAAAGCAAAAGCGAGACGCCAACACGTGCAGCCTTGCGAAAACTCGTAGGGGAATTAGTATGTTCAAGGTCGTTATGCATAAGCTTTGGCCCCCTGTTAGCTAGTTGGACAGCTCGCCGTGTACGAGCTGGAGTAGTTGGAAACCTTGCCGGTACCGCTGCTTGCCGCGCAGCGGTAGAACAGCTGATAGTAGCTATTAACAGTCTTATCGCAAGTGGAAGAAGCTCCACCTGCGTTCATGATGTTTTTCATGGTCCACAGGCACGAAAGGAAGCTCTCCGCGGTGCCGGTGCTCCAGCTGCCATCGATGCCACTTGGCATTACCCACACCTTGTAAGATTGGCCGGTGTTGTAAACGCCGTTGCTCTTGTTGGCAGAAGCAACAATCTTCTTGGCAATTTCAGAGCTGCGCGCAATAACGCCGGGGAAAATGGTGTCACCCGCGGTGATCATGCCAACGCCACCCGTATCAGAATCCGAGGAAGAGGTGCTAATTGAGTACCACAGGGCCGAGGTGCTCTTGCGCGAGCCCACATTTGAAACATTCAGATAGCCCTTCTCGGAAGAAGGAATGGTGCCGGGAATAACAACGAAACGGCTCGAAGATCCGCCATTACCTTTCGAGGGCTTTGCCGTGTCGTAAGCGTTGTTCATCACACCGGATACCTGAAAATAGTAATCGATAAGCGCATAATCGCCGTTGGCAACGCTTGCCGACAAGCCGACGCCCGAAGCCACGTCCATCTTCTCGCCATCCAAGTAGAGGGTGTTACCCGCGTAGTTTCTATCGGCGGTAACGGAGCTCTTGTTGGTGCTTGCCCACGAATCAACAAAGGCAATCGTCACGGCAGAGCTGGACAGGCGGCTGGTGGACTTGCCGTTGCCATCGGTTCCGTTCTGGAAAATCTCACGGGAAGAAGAACCGCCAACGGTCTTCATGGCATAGCCGCCGTTGGCGCTTAAGCACATGTCTATCACTTCATTGTGCAATTCAAGGTATTTGGAAGCAGCATCCTGGGAAGAATATTCCACGGCCGTCGAGTTCTTCAAAAGCTCACCAACAATTTTCACCGCACTGGTGACCTCGGAATCGGAGGTGCCGGAATCACCCAGGCTTGGCACGGTGATGATGTCGATCTTCGCCTTAGTGAGCTTGCTTTGCTGGGCGGAACTGAGCTTAATGGTTTCGCCATCCACCAGCACCGCATCGGGCTCGGCCTTAATCAAGGCGTCAACATCAAGCATGTAGCTACCGCTGCTGCTTGATTTCCAAGCGGTTGCCAAGCTGGAAACGCCCTCGTTTGGGAACAAACCGCGCGAGGAAACCTGGCTTTTCCAATAGCTATCGCAAGCTACCAGGCCGCCCTTGCCGCAGAGCATTTCCACGATGGTGGCATAAGGGCCAGCAGCTGCCACCTTGTCGCACTTTTCGGGGAGCTTGGACGATTTTGCCGAAGCATCGTAAACCGTGCCGGTACCACCGATGCCCGCGCTGATCTTCATGTTGCCCTCGGTATCGGTATCTTCGCTCTCCCCGCCCGATTTCTTGCTTTCAGACTTTTTCTTGGTTTTGTTGGTTTTCTTGGAATCGCTCTTTTTCTCGCGCGTTTCCTTTTTCTCTGTTTTCTCGGACTTCTTCTTTTTCTCTTCCTGCTTTACCAGGGTGCCTTCGGTAGCAGCAAAGTTGTACGGGCTGTTTTTGTCGTAAATGCGCAAGATTGCCTGGCCATTTTTAGGCGCATTGGGGTCGTAGACAGGGATCTTCTCTTCTTGAAGGTCGGTGCGCGTGGTGTCCTTCACCTCGTGACTACTGCGCTGAGGGTCCTCGGGTGCCTTAGGGTTTTCCTTGTACAAAGGTTCCACCTTAGGGTCCAAGATGCCGTTTTCCGGGTCCTCGACATGCTCGGTAAGCACATCGGTGAATTTACATCCTGAAAGAAGCGTCAAAGACGCAACAACAAGGCACACCACCATAAGCAGTGCAGCCTTTCTGGCACAGGAAGCCCATTCACTGATTCCCTTTGGGATATGAGGGGTTTTCTTGAACAAAAGAAGCCTTAACAACCGAGGGCCCATGCGCAAAACAGCACAACCTTTTAATACGCCTGATGGGATGCCGCCATCACGGCGGCATCCCATCGAAATCAAGAGAGAACAGATTTCAGGCTAGAGCCGAATCTATTTCACCTTCACTTTGACGGTGACGGTCTTGGTTGCGGCGTTGTAGTTGCCGTTGCCGGCAGCCTTAACGACAACCTTGACCTTGTAGGTGCCCTTCTTGGTCTTCTTCTTGACGGTGATCTTGCCGTTGGAGGCAACCTTCAACTTTGCAGAACCGCTCTTCTTGGCGTAGGTCACCTTGCCCTGAGCGCCCTTCACCGTAAAGACGCCGGTGACCTTCTGGGCCTTCTTCTTGACCTTGGCCTTCTTTACGGTCTTGGTCTTAGCGGTAACCTTGAGGCTCTGAGATGCCTTGGCAATAGAGAACTCAACGGTCTTAGCAGCTGCGGTGCCGTCAGACCATGTATAACCATCCTCGGGCTCAACAGTTGCCTTGTGCGTGCCTGCGTTGGTTGCAGAACCGCTAGTAACCGCATAACCAGTACCAGCGTTAACGCCCGTCTGAGACTTACCGTTGTACTTCAAGCCAGAGACAGCGGAAGGCACATCGACGGTGGAAAGATTGATCTCGGTATCGCCATCCTCAATACCGGATGCGGCATCCGTGTAGTTGCTGGTCGGCTTAAGAAGCGTAGGAGCCTCATCGCTCAAACTGACCAAATAGCTCATGCCTTCAGCCAGCTTATTTGCAACATCCTTCTGCTTGTAGCCATTGACGTCGGACTTCTCCCAGGTAGTAGCGGTCTGGCTGCTGCCCTTTGCGTTGTAGTTGCGAACACCGTCCATGGCATTATCGATAGCCTTGGCAAGCTTGTCAGACTTCAGGTGATAGAAGTTCTGATAGTAGTAAGCGATCCAATCGCTCTGGTCGATGTACTCAGGATACAGGCAGCCGAGGATACGGCCGATGTTCTGCGCATTCTCAACCGAGTTCATAACCACGCCATAGCAAGAGCCAGCGGAACCATTTTCGGAGCTGGCCCAATATGCCTTGTCCTGCGCCGTGGTGCTCAAAGAGGAAAGGATTCCCTCAGTGGAGGTAATGTTCTCCATGCCGGATTGGCTACCGACCATAATCAAGTCGCAATCCTCAACCAATTCGCGGGTTGCAGTTGCGTAGGTAATTTCGTCATCGCCGGAACCCTCGGTAGATATCGGCAGACCGTCATCGGCGATATTGGTGGCAACGTTCTGAACGGCTTCAAGATAGCGATTTGCGGTAGCTGTACCTTCAGACTTCCCGGTAACCAAAATCTTGTACTTATCATGTGCTTTATCGTAGTCGTAAATCAAGCAAACGCTCTTCTTGGATTTACCATCCTTGTTGAGCTGCTTCAGGACGTAACCCTGAGTACCCTTAACGTAGCGCTCAAAGTTAGCAACGATGGTAGTGGGGTTGCCGTAACGAGTCTGTTTGTTTTCCCCCGCTGCCGCATTGTTTGCCGCAGTAGCCAGGTTGTACATGCTGTCGATCATAGTGTAGATATTGGTGTAGTCATATTTAACACCATAATCACCAGAGCCGTAATCGTCGCCAGCGCCATAGGTTTTATACCCTTCGACGCCTACGCTTCGTGCAAAAGTACGTGAGTTGTATACGTAATTCATGTCATTGCCAAGAACAACATTGGGCATCTGATCCCAGACAACCTTTGCTAACGAGTAATTATTCAAAGAGGCAGAAGGGCCACCCTTGCCACGCGTTTCACCATTACCAATCACCATACAAGGTGTGTATTTAACGAAACCCGCCTTAGCATTCTGGACGCTGTTGACCATCAAGGGGTCAGGATTGGTGTTGTATTCGGACGTACCGAAAATGTAGTAATAAGGAGCACTCCAATTCAAAGCGCCGAGTTTTGACCAAACCGTGTTCGATGAAACATTGTTGATACCCAGAATCTCAGGAGCAGGTTCCGCCGCCCTGTTCGATGCGCAGGAAACGTACTTGTCGGTATCGCTTGCATACGAATCCGCATGCGCCTGCTGGGTGAAGCCGGGAGCGAGCGCGGTCAGGCTTGCTGCCAAAGCGATAGACGTGAACCCGACGGCGATGCGCTTACCAAGACCCCCCCCTGCTTTCTTGTAGGTAAAATCCATACCTGTATCCTTTCTCTGAAAGAATTGTCCTTTGGCGAGAATAATGCTCGTCTCTGTACTTATACCTCTTTTCTCACCTGCGGCTTAATGGAAAGATTCTTCAGTCTGTAATTTTCCTGAAACAATGGTGAGGATATTCAAACATCAAGGATAAAGCCCTTGCTCGGCTTTAAGGCGAGATTGGAAATTCGAGCGCAGCTTTAAGCACTCAAGCCCGCATAGCCCCTGAGTTCTTGCCATGCCCTGAGGCCCATCCAACCCAAAAGCAAGGCAAAAGATAAAAACAAGCACCCCGAAGGATGCTTGTCGAAATCACGAAACCATATGCTCGAACGGGGAATCCTGCGACTAAGCTTACAGAGCAAAACCCTGAAAGCGATTCGCACTGCTGCAAAGCCTTGAGCCAAGGCCGGTTCGTGGCCCAATAGGCCAAGCCAAACCCAAAAGCCGCAGAACTATAACCCGCAAACAGCCTTGAGCTCGTCCACCTTGTCGCGACGCTCCCAGGTGAACTCGGGGAGTTCGCGGCCGAAATGGCCGTAGGCGGCCGTCTTGCGATAAATGGGGCGCCTAAGGTCAAGATGTTCGATGATCGCCGCCGGGCGCAAGTCGAAGACCTTGCCTACCGCAGCCTCAATGCTGGCCTGAGGCACCTTGTTGGTGCCGAAAGTCTCCACCATCACCGAAACGGGGTGCGCAACGCCGATGGCATAGGCAATCTGAACCTCGCAGCGATCGGCCAAACCCGCGGCAACCACGTTCTTGGCAACCCAGCGCGCGGCATAGGCGCCCGAGCGGTCGACCTTGGTGCAATCCTTGCCGCTGAAGGCGCCGCCGCCGTGACGGCCCATGCCACCGTAGGTGTCCACGATGATCTTGCGGCCGGTAAGGCCAGCGTCGCCCATGGGGCCGCCCACAACAAAGCGCCCGGTGGGGTTGATGTAAATCTGAGCATCCTGATAATCGATGCCAATGGCTTCAAACACCGGGGCAATAACCTGGGTGCGCAAGCCTTCCTCGATTTCTTGATTGGTAGCTTCCTCGGAATGCTGCGTGGAGATGACGATCTTCTCGATGGCCACGGGCTTGTCGTCCTCGTAGCGCACCGAAACCTGGGTTTTGCCATCGGGGCGCAGGTAAGGAAGGGTGCCATCCTTGCGCACCTGGGCCAAGCGCTCGGACAGGCGATGCGCGGTGTAGATAGGTAAGGGCATGAGCGTCGGGGTCTCGTTGCAGGCGAAGCCGAACATCATGCCTTGGTCGCCCGCGCCCACCAGGTCGAAATCTTCCTGGGCGTTGCCATGCTGGGCCTCCCAAGATTCGTCGACGCCCTGGGCAATGTCGGCCGACTGCTCGTGAATGGCGTTGAGCACGCCGCAGGTGCTGGAGTCGAAGCCGTACTTGGCGCGATTGTAGCCGATGTCGTCTAAGACCTGACGGGCAATCTCCTGCACGTCAACATAGGCCTGGGTACGAATCTCACCAGTGACGATGACCATGCCGGTAGTGGCCATGGTCTCGCAGGCGCAGCGGAGCTGCTTGGGGTCGGCGGGCTGGCCGTTGGGGGCGATGTAGCCGCGATCGGCAAGCTCGATCTCTTTAGCGAGGATGGCGTCCAGAATAGCGTCGCTGATCTGGTCGCAGACCTTGTCGGGGTGGCCTTCGGTCACGGATTCGCTGGTGAACAGGTAGGAACGGGTCACGTTCATTCTCCTTTTATGCATATATATAGATAACTTGCCAGCAAGCGTTTTTCAGTTCAAATAATGTAGCACACGACACAGCCGCCAACATTGGGTAAAGTTGGCTTACGCAAAAACCCAGTCGTATCGCTCTTTCACAGGCAGAACAAAATAGATTCGCCTCACCCAGCGCACAAGGTCATCAATGGTCTTAACAACAACTGGCAAAGAAATAAAGCAGACGGCGTCAAGAGCCCATCGTCAAGCTCTTGACGCCGTCGTAATAGCGAGCAAATCGGCCAACGATTGCCCAAGGAGTTACATGTCTACGACCTCAACATGGAACTCGAAATGGGTGCTAGGATCCTCATCTAGATTGTCTTCCCAGTTGACGGACTCGTCGTAAAGAAGCCCATCCAGATTAGCACCCTGCTTGAAAACAATCGTCTCAGAGAACCAAACTTCTTTATCAAGCACCAAGAGCCCACGTTCGGTTTGGAAAACCACAGCCTGAGGATACTCAAGCTTGGCCACAGGAACACGATCGCCGTAAATCTCGGCAACATCATTCACAACTGAAACGCCCACGATAGGTTCATCGATTTCGAAAACGGTCGTATCGACTCCAACTTCAGGGATGTTCAAAACGTCCTTTGAGCTCTCCGTTACGGACAACAGGCCAAATTCCTCGAGGGTTCCGAATTCGTCCACTGCAACATCGTGCAAGTAGTTATTGAGGTCGATATCGAAATCCTCGAAATGAAGCCTGATGGTATTCCAGCTGTTGTCAGGCGGAGCGGCCAGCACGGCATCCACCGACAGGAGCTTGCGGCCCTTCGCCTTTTTCAAAAGCGATTCCTCTCTTCTGGTGAACCTCTTATCGGTGACTTCCATGAGCATCACTTCCTCTTCTTAACAAAGTGTATCTTCTGGGATTTAACCCCAGAAGCCTGTTTTATTTTCAGCTCAACAGCCGGAGAACCGTCCTTCGATGAAGAAACGTACCTATGAGTGACGACGCTTCCGTCCCTCATTCTGTACACCATACCTTTACCTTCGATCGGAACCGCGCTAACTGGTGTCCTAGCCGCCAAGCCGGCAAATTCCGCTGCAGTACGAGCAGGACTGCCAGACTCGATGTTTCGAGTGTGGGACCTGCCCCGACCAGGCTTTCCAAAGTATCCGCTTGGCGTCACCGGAAACCTTGATGCAAGGGCGCTCATATTATCTATAAGCGAATTGCCCCCGCGAAGCGCAGAGGGTCCACCGCTCCCGGTACCCATTTAACGCCCCTTTTCAGCGAATACGCCCGCTGTGTCGGTTTCGAAAGCAAGCACCTGGATACCCCGTTGCTCCGCTTCTTCAAAAACGGGGCTTTTTCGAGACCCGTAAACAATGATTCGCCTCGGTCTCAAAGCATCCAACATAGGTTCAAACCCAGCCTCGAAGACCATTCGCGGCTCTGTCTCCCGCATTGCTCCCGCAGTCCCTACAGCGATAGTCCCTTCAGGCTCTATGCCATCAAAAGCGAAGCCATACGTGTTCTCTTTGCCCCATCGGACGCAAGGAATCACGGAGATCCCATTTCTCTGCAGCCACGCACCCATCTCCCTACTTTGACCGATGCTCTGCATCTGTCTGTAGAGGGGATAATCCCAGAAAACACTGCAGTCGGGAGATATGACGCCATCGAATCGGGCCAGGATGGGCAAATAGCGCCAAGGATCATTGTAGAGACGAGCGAATTTCGAATCGTGGATAAAGAAATGAGCCCATCCGTCCACGTCTTTGGACGTAACCGCCCTATCAAAAGCCACAAGCCTCTTTGGGCATGCGTTCGATTTACGAATAAGAGAAAATTCCCACTCGCCTGAGGGCTGCATTCCATCAATCAGATCGGCCCTCATGGTCGTACGATAAGAGTCGTAATTCATAAAGAATCACTACCTTTCAACTAGAAACTATTTGAAATTGGGGAAGTTGTAAGGTGTGGTGTGCGATACTCTCAAGTGTCACCGTGATGCGTTCGCGCACCACACCGATAGCCGTCCAGATTAGGTCTGGACGGCTATTTGTTTCTAAACGCGAGCAAGATAACCACCCCCTCTCACAAGGGTGCAGTTATCCAATATGCGCTGCTCGTACTCCGTCCATGTAACGGAGCCATAGACAAAACGATTTTCGGCCCTGTCGCACGCAGAAGCAGAGCAAGAATAACTGAGGTCAAAATCGGCCTCGACAACCTCGTAATCCGTGGAAGAGTATTTGAGAATAAGCGGCGCTGGCGCAAGAAGATAATTGGCAAATATATTTGCCTCACACTCGTATCTCGCATCCTCGGAATTAAGATGCATAAGAATTAGATGCCCGAGTTCATGGGCCAAGGTAAAGCGAATTCGTCGACGACTTCGACCTATGTCGTTGTAGTAAATGGTAGTTCGAAGAGGATTGAAATCGGGAGGATAAATGGTATATGCATCAGGGCTTTTAATCAGAAGTTCCTCCCTGAGATCCTTAGGAAGAGCTGAATAGGGAATAACGGTGATGCACATCTTGCGGAGAAGGCTCCAGACGCTAAACGGATATACGCATACGCCCCAATCTTCAATGAGGTCCGCGACGCATGCCCTTATCTCTTCGTATCGCCAAGCAGGCAACAACCAATGCATGGAACCCCTTACTACTTTGTAAACCCAATCAAAGCGTTAATGAGCCTTTTCTTATCTTCCGGCGAGATGTTCTGGGCGCTTCGCGCAACCAAGTTCATAGCACCGTCAAGAGTCTCTGGATCCTCGCAAGGAGTACCAAGTAACTCACCTATGGAAACTCCCAATGAGTTTGCGATAGTCGCGAGAGTAATCGACTTTGGCTCGCGAGCCCCCGTGCAATAACGGCTAATCGCAGCCTCGGTCAGCCCCGTCATCGCTGCAAACTCTTTTCTAGATATGCAGCGAGCATCGAGCATCGCTTGGATCCTTCTTCCCAACTCTTTCGTGTCCATCATCTTTCCCTTTCTATATTGGCAATTAATTACCAATACGACAATTGTAATACATTGGCCGAGTTTTGGAAGAGAGTTTTCAACTTTTATCAACTTCAGCGAAAGCACACGACACAGCCGCCAACATTGGGTAAAGTTGGCTTACGCAAAAACCCGGAATCGAGGGCACATGAGCAACAACGCAAGTCTTACCGAGGAATACTTCGCCACGATGGCAAGCCTGAATGGCGACCTGACCGGGCGCAGGGCCGCCTTTGACTATATGAAGAACTCGACGGCGATCGT
Organism: Oscillospiraceae bacterium; assembly: GCA_963635145.1. GTDB lineage: Bacteria > Actinomycetota > Coriobacteriia > Coriobacteriales > Eggerthellaceae > Anaerotardibacter. Next base: position 32,715 of record CAVHFE010000010.1, on the reverse strand, counting down.
GCACCATCAGGTGGTGGCGTGCTCGTTCGTGCCGCGCCTGTTCGATGATGAATCTTGGAATGCCTTGCGCAATATCGCGGAGACCACGCATCGCATCCTTGTGAAAGTAATCGAGCACTACCTGGCCGACCCCGACTACCGCAGCATTTTCCACTTCGACAAACGATTGGAAGAGCTGATCCTGCTCCCACGCGGCTACGATGCGGTACTCCCCTTCGCGCGCATCGACACCTTCCTAAACGAAGGCACGCTTGAGTGCGGCTTTTGCGAGTTCAACGGCGACGGCTCGGCCGGCATGAACGAGAACCGCGAGATCACGCACTCCATCGAAACTTCGGCCAGCTACCAAGCCTTCGCTCAGGCGCATAAGCTCGAACAGTGCGAGCTCTTCCGTTCCTGGGTAGACGAATTCATCAAAATCTATGAAAGCTACGAGCGCAAGGTGGACATGCCCCGCTTCGCCATCTGCGATTACCTGAACCGCGGCGTGGTGGACGAGTTCCATATCTTTTGCAAGTACTTCGCCGAGCGCGGCTACGAATGCGTGGTGCGCGACGTGCGCGAGCTTGAGTGGGACGGCGAGCGCCTGCACGATGCCCAAGGCCTGCCGATCGATGCCATCTGGCGCCGCAGCGTGACCAACGATGTGCTTGATTACTGGGACGAATCGCAGGGCTTGATCGACGCCGTGCGCAACCAAGGCGTGGCGCTTATCGGCAGCTTCCAGGGGCATCTGGTGCACGACAAGCAGATTTTCGACGCGCTCTACCATCCCAAAACGCAGAGCTTCTTAACCGACGAGGAAAACGCCTTCGTTGCCGAGCACGTGCCGCAGACCAAGTTCCTTGATACCGAGCACGTGGACTTGGGCGAGATTCGCACTACCAAGGACAAATGGATCATCAAGCCTACCGACGCCTATGGCGCGCAGGACGTATACGCAGGTCAATCGTGCACGCAGGAGGAATGGGAGGCGCTAATCGAGCGCTTTGCGAACGCGAAGGCGGGCGCGCCTTTCCTGGTGCAGCGCTTCATCACTCCCTACAAAACGCATACCCTGCGCCCCGACACGCATATCGAAGAGCTTGCTGACAGCGAAATCGATGTTGAAGGCGCCTACTACAACAACCTCAACGGACTGTACCTGTACAACGGCAAATTCCAGGGAATCTTCTCGCGCTTGGGGCCGCACGCCACCATTAGCAAGCAGAACGAGGGCATGACCGCCGCGACCATCCACGTGTGCGAATAGCGGGCAGCCAAGAAAATGGCTCGCAACAGCAAAAACGCAAGCATCGCTGAGCGCCTGGTGGGCGGCGCCGTTTGCGCGCTCACCTCGCTATGCCTTGCCTGGGCGCTCTTCGGCGCGGGGCTTTTGGTTTGCTCCACCGAAGAGGCAACCAAGGCCGTGGGCAACGGCTTTTCCAATTGGGGCAATAGCACGCTTCCCGCCGAGGACATGGCCGCCATCGCAGAAGAGGTGCGCCTGTACTCGATGGGCCATGCAACGCAGGACGAACTTTCCAGCACCGCTCTTGAGCACGTGGCGAAGAACTACCCCGAAGTGGCAACCGTCATCCAGACGGGCAATCTTCTTACCGACAGCGCCCGCATGCTTGAGGCGGTTAACGCGCAAACGAGCACGAGCATGATCGAGGAAGCGCTGGGTGGCTCGTCCGCAAATGGGTCCGCCAATGCTTCAGAGAACGCCGAGGGCTCGAATGATTCGGCGGCTGAGCAGAGCGGCACCGATTCCGCATCCACCAGCACTGCAAGCAACACGACGAGCAACCCAAGTGCAAACAATCCCGTTGCGCAGGTGGTCGAATCCCTGGGGCTTCCTTCGAGCTATGCCAGCTCGGGGCGCATCAGCGTAAGCCAAGTGAAAACTTGGTTCTCGCTCACCGACGACGAGCTAAGCCACCTTGCCGATTGCATCCCCGTCTTCGTAACGGCGCAGGGCTCGGTGATTTTCTGCGCGATCGTGGCCTTGGCAGGCCTTATCTGGATAGGCGCCTTTCGCGGCAAGCGCATGTTCGGCTTGAGCCTTATCGTGGGCGGCGCCATGCCCGTCGTGCTTCTTTTAGGCATCGCCGTGTGGGCTCTAGCCGACTTCGAGGGCCTGTTCGCTGCCATGCACTCGCTCTTCTTCAGCGCCGGCACCTGGACCTTCGATTACGATTCGCTGCTCATCAAGCTTTTCCCCGAGGCCTTCTGGGCTGCGATGGCGGCGCTCTGGGCGGCAACGAGCCTGTTTCTAAGCGCGGCGTCTATCGCGCTCGGCAGGTTCATTCGCAAGCACTAGCCGCACTGGCTGCACCTGCTGCACTAGCCGCACCAGCTGCCCTGGTCGCTCTGATCGCAAGAGGGGCGAAAGCTCGAAGCGCGCATGCGCGCCCGCGGCCCGCACATGCGCTCCTCTGGAAAATGCGAAGCCGAGGGATATACTGAATGGACGATTTCAAGCATCTGTAAATAAATTGCGCACAAGACCACGTATTACGTGCGTTGGAAAGAAGGTTAGGCTGCATGAGCATAGGTGAGCGCTGGTTCAAGTTCTTCGACAAACCCGTACCGAACCTCATCCTGCGCCTGATCGTGATGTTTTTCGGGCTCTCGTGCGTGGCCTTCGGCGTGGCGCAATCGCGCGCAACGGGCCTGGGCGTGAGCACCATCAGCGCCATCCCCGGCGTATTGAGTTTCGCCACGCCCATCACCATCGGCGTGTTCACCTTCATCATGAACATGCTGTTCATCGTGGCGCAAATCGTGCTTTTGAAGCGCGATTACAAGCCCTTGCAGCTGCTCTGCATCCCCTTCGTGATGATCTTCGCGGCGCTAATCGACTTCTTCGTGCCCATCTGCCAGATGGTGCCTATGCCCATCTACCCCGTGAAAATACTCGTCATCCTTTGCTGCTGCTGCATCACCGCGTTGGGCGTGTGGCTGCAGGTGAAGGCGGCGCTGGTGATGCTCCCCGGCGACGGCGTGGTGCAGGCCATCAGCGCGGTATCCAGAATCGAATTCGGCAAATGCAAGCTCGCCTTCGACATGTCGAACCTCATCATCGGCGCGGTGCTCTCGCTTTTGCTTATGGCGGGCCTCTACGGCGTGCGCGAAGGCACCCTGCTTCTGGCGCTTTTGGTGGGGCCCATCATCAAAAAGCTCGGCGAGCTCTTCCCCAACATGGAGCACTTCATGCCCACGAAGGGCCACGTGACCCTTACCGCCGCAAACAAGGAAGAAGAGCCCGAAGTTTCCTACGAGAAGGAAGAGCTGCCCTTGGTTATCACCGTCGGGCGCGAGTACGGGTCGGGCGGGCGCGAGCTTGCCCAGGCCATCGGAGACAGGCTCGAGATCCCGGTTTACGACCACAGCCTCATCGACATGACCGCGCGCGAAACGGGGCTTACGCCCACTTACGTGCGCGAGCATGAGCAGGAAGTGCGCCACGGCATCTTGTACAACCTTTACGCACAGCAATACGCCTACATCGGCAAAACGGCTGCCGTCGATGACGAGCTGTTCCTTGCGCAGGCGCGTACCATCACCAACCTGGCCACCCACTCGAGCTGCGTGATCGTCGGCCGCAACGCCAACGCGATTTTGGCCGAGCGCGAGCACGTGTTCAGTATCTTCGTGAAGGCGCCCATCAATCAGCGTATCGAGCGCGTGCGTAAGCGCGACGGGCTGGGCAGCCACGAGGCGCTCGTGAAGATCAAGCAAGTAGATGCGGAGCGCCGCGAGCATGCGCGCACCTTCCTTAACAGCGAGTGGGGCAAAACGGGCTACGACCTTATCGTCGACAGCTCGAAGGAAAGCATCCCCGCGCTAGCAAAAAGCATCGTAGACAGCGTGCAAGCCAAGCAGGCATCGTTGTAAACTAAGCAAATCGACCAAACACCCTTTTAGCTTCTTTTTGAAAGGACCATCCATGGCCTTAGACAATCGCCCCGTCCGCGTACGCTTCGCCCCCTCGCCCACCGGCGAGCTGCACATCGGCGGCGCACGCACCGCAATCTTCAACTGGGCTTTCGCCCGCGCGACGGGCGGCACCTTCGTCTTGCGCATCGAGGACACCGACCCCGAGCGCTCCACCGAGGAGAACAAGCAGGTCATCCTGCGCGGTATGCGCGGCCTTGGCCTTACCTGGGACGAAGGCCCCGAGGTCGGCGGCGATTTTGGCCCTTACCTGCAAACCGAGCGCTTCGACACCTATGCTGAGGCGCTTGAGGTTTTGAAGGAAAGGGGCGCGGTGTACCCTTGTTTCTGTACCAAGGAAGAGCTTGACGCCAAACGCGCCGCCGCCGAGAAGAGCGAAGGCGGCTACTCCGGCTACGACCGCAGCTGCCGCGGCATTTCCGCCGAGGAAGCACAGCACCGCATAGACGCGGGCGAACCCCACGTGTGGCGCCTGAAGGTCCCCGAGAACCACGGCCCCATCGAGTTCGACGACGCGGTGTACGGGCACATGTCCTTCCCCGCCGACGTTATGGACGACATGATTCTGGTGCGCACCGACGGCAGCCCCACCTACAACTTCGCCGTGGTGTGCGACGACACCAACATGGGCATCACCCACGTTATCCGCGGCGACGACCATCTTTCCAACACCCCGCGTCAGATTCTTATCTACGAGGCTCTGGGCAAGGAAATCCCAACCTTCGCTCACCTGTCGATGATCTTGGGCTCCGATGGCCGCAAGCTTTCCAAGCGCCGCAACGCCACGAGCGTCGAACAGTACCTGAAGATGGGCTACCTGCCCGACGCGCTGGTCAACTTCCTTGCGCTTTTGGGCTGGTCGCTCGATGGCGACACCACCATCATCCCCCGCGACGTGCTGTGCAAGAACTTCAGCCTTGAGCGCATCACCAAGAAGGATGCCATCCTGGACGAAGTGAAGCTCGACTGGATGAACGGCGAGTACATCAAGAACATGGGCGCGCCAGCTTGGGTGGATGCCGTGGCTCCCTTCCTTATTGAGGCCGGGCTTACCACGCAGGAAGAGATCGATGCCAAGCATGCCTGGTTCGAGAAGCTCTACCCCTTGGTGGCCGAGCGCATGAAGCGTCTGACCGAGGCACCCGAAAAGCTCGCCTTCGTGTTCGCCGGCACGGATATCGAATACGACGAGAAATCGGTTCAGAAGAACTTGCTGAAGGAAGGTTGCCGCGCCAACGAGGTGCTGCGCGAGGTGCGCGCCATCCTTGCCAATGAAAGCATCGCCTGGGAGTGCGACCCCTTGCAAGACACCGTGGCCGAACTGGCCGAGAAGCTCGACCTTAAAAAGAAGCTCATCTTCCAGCCCATCCGCGTGGCCGTCACCGGCTCGCAGGTTTCGCCACCGCTCTTCGAGGCCATCGAGCTCATGGAGCGCGACATCGTCGTTGCGCGCTTGGACGCCTGCATTAAGAAGTTCTTCGAGAACTAGGGCATGACAGCCGAGCAGCAACATACCAACGGCATCTCAAGCCCCGCGAGCGCAAACGCCACGGGGCTTGACCCGTTTGCGGCCCAGCTTGGGCGCGCCAACGATGGCGATGCCGGCTGGATGGACGACACTCCCGTGGAAAGCAACGCCTTCCGCATGAACGACATCCCTACCGAAGGCGAAGCCGGCATTGGCGGGCACGGTGCTTGCGCAAGCGAGCTTCCCGATGACTACGAGGAAGACGAGCTGGTAGATGCATCCTACGACGATGACGACTACGTCGATGAGGAGGCCAGCCCCGACGAGGGCCCCGATTTCATCGCCCCGGAAGACGAGCCCGTTCTTCCCGACGACGATGACCCCCTTGCCGCCTGGGACGACATCCTTCACTACGACGCCTCGGGCGCCGAGCCCGATCAGCTGGACTACCTTGAAGCTTTGGCAGCACGTCTTGGCTCCGAAGGCGACGAAGACGAGCCCGAGCCGATCTATCGCGAGGACATCCAGCAGGTGCGCGCCCTGTGCACCCGGCCCTACACCCGCAACTGCGAACGCTGCGCCCAAGCCTGCCCGCAGGGCGCCATCAGTTTCAACGAGGAAGATTTGCCCGTCATCGCCGACGATCTCTGCACCAATTGCGGCATCTGCGCCGGCATCTGCGACGGCTTCTCGAGCGTGCGCGTGACGCTTGAAGATTTGACGCACAACGCGCTCGATATCGCCGACACGGGCCTGGCAATCACCTTCGCCTGCAACGACATGGTGCCTTTGGGGCAAGACCCTGCCGACAACATCGTGCTGGTGCCTTGCCTGGCCTACGTGCCGCCCGAGGCCTACGCCTTCCTTTTCGCGCACGGCGCGCAGCTTAACGTCTGCTGCGATTTTGACTTGTGCGCGCAGTGCCAGGTGGCAGGATCGCTTGCACCCGAGCTCTTCGGGCACGCCATCGACACGGCCCAGGCATGGGCTCAAAAAGAAATCGGCTTCACCGATTCCGTGCCCACGCAGCAATCCATCATCGCCTCGTTGATGGAGAGCGCTCAGGCCGACAGCGATCGCCGCAACATGCTCTCGGGCCTTGGCCAAACCATGGCCGAGGTGGCAACGGGCGAGCATCGCCTGCACCAGAGCTCTTCGGTCGACGATTTCCAAGAGCGCATGGAGCGCCTACGCGCTACGGGCCATATCAAGCAGCATGAAGGCCAAACGCTCGAAGAGATTACCGCCGATCATCGCATTCCCAAGTATTGGCCGCGCCGCAAGCTCGCCTTGGAAGCTGCCCAGGAAAACAGGGAAATCGGGCAACGCATCGCGCTTTGGGTTTCCACCACCGCTGATTCGTGCACAAACAACCATGCCTGCGTGGTCGCCTGCCCAACGGGCGCGCGCCAAGCTGAGGATGGCAAGCTGGCCTACAACAAGAGCTATTGCATCGCCTGCGGCGCATGCGCCGGCGCTTGCGTGAACGAAGCATGTGATTTCACTGAAATAAACGCAAGCGAGCTGCTTGAAGAGGCAGACGGGCTATTCTAGGGAAAACCCAAACCAGACCCCTTCGAGGAGCGCCCGATGCCCAGCCCATATCAGCCTTATCAATACACCGCCATCCCCAACCCCGAAAGGCAGCCCAAGGGTTCCAAAGGCGTCCTGGCAGCGATCATCGCGCTTGTCGTCGTTGCTTGCTTGGGCTTGTTCGCGGTGGGCATCGCGGGTTGCGTAACCATCGCCTCCGTGGTTGACTCCGACAGCCCAACCACCAACACAAGCGCAAGCAGCTCAGCAAGCTCGGACGACGAGGAAAGCGAAGGTGCTGGCAACGCCAACCTGCGCACCGTCCTTGACGAGGGCAGCTCCATCGACAACTTCACCAAATCCGAGCTCAAGGAGCTTCAGGAAAAGTACTTCGCCAATGCCAAGGCAACGGGCAAGAACACGCCCCAGGGAATCTACTTCGTCGGCGCAAAAGGCGGCATCGATGCAGGCACCTATTGGATGGGCGGCTCCGACACCCAGCTCAGCTATTACTTCGTTCTTACCAAGAGCGGCAACACCTACAAATGCAAGCTCAACAACAACTACTACGGCCATAACCTCATCACCGTCAACGACTCCGAGGTTTTGATCGTCATCAACGGCACCAAAGGCTTCTGCGACATCTCGAAGATGACCGACAAGTTCTCCGACCCCTACACCAACGGCGTGTTCCGCGTGGGCACCGACATCCCTGCCGGCACCTATCGCCTTAAGGCCGGCAAGGATTCTTCGACCTATTACGCCTACTACGTGATGAAGGACCTTTCCTACGAAGGCGACTACATCACCGAGGAAAAGCAGACAAGCGATGCAAGCACCTTCTCCACCTACACGGTGACATTGCACGAGGGCGAGTACCTGGAGCTCTTCAACGCCACAGCCACCAAGGGCAGCCAGGCCTAAGGGCTCTTCCAGCTTTGCCTTCAGTTTGGCTTTGGCCTTGGTTTCGGCTTTAGCCTTCGGCCTTTGTTTACCGACTTGCGAACTATGTTTGCCGACCTGCGACCTTGACCCCAGACCAACGGTCGGGCCTGCATGTCAAACGGTTCAGCCATCTTCGCAAGCCTGCAGCTCAAACGCGCCATGTTCCCAAACTTGCCGCTCAAACGCGCTGTGCCGGAAAAATCGAAACGCTAGGTCACACTTTGTTTTCAGCGCCTTCTTTAGAATCTTCTTTAAGTAAAACTGAAACTCGTTCAATTATTTAACAGTTTTGACATAAAGATTTTCCGTGCATCTAGGCCTTTGAAACTCGAAAAATAGGAAAATAGATAATTGCTGATTATCAATCCACAAGAGGAAGCGATTATCGTATGACCGAGCTTGACATCTCGATCGTCGGTGACAGCGCGCTCAACATCGTGTTTGGTAGCACGCTAGATCCAGCGAACGGAAGCCGCACGTACGACCCCGACGCGGCGCGGCATGTCCGCTGCGCGCTCGAAGTGCTCGAGCGGCAACCTATCCAGGGCACCATCGGCGCAACGCCCGCCTACTGTGCGCTCACCATCTACTACGACCCTCTGACCATCGGCTACGACGAGCTGGTTTTGCAGCTGAACGATCGCCTTGCCAACCTGGAGGAATACATCGCCAAGCAAAGCGCCGAGCACCCCAGCCGCACGGTGGTGAAGGTTCCCGTGTGCTACGGCGGCGAGTACGGCCGCGACCTTGAGGCCGTCGCCAAAAGCGCCGGCCTGAGCACCGACGAGGTCATCAAGCGCCATAGCGCCCCCATTTACGAGGTGGGCATGCACGGCTTCTACCCCGGCTTCACCTATCTCACCGGGCTCGACCACAAGCTCGATATCCCCCGTTCGTTCGAGCCCCACGATTCCGTCCCCGCTGGATCGGTCGGCATCGGCGGCAAGCAGACGGGCATCTATTCCCTTAGCAGCCCCGGCGACTGGCATGTGATCGGCCGCACCCCCCTCAAGCTGTTCGACATCGAACGCAAGCCCGCCCTTCTTCTTCAGATCGGCCAAGGCGTGGAAATCGAGCCTATTTCAGCCGACGAGTTCGAGAACATCTCGCAACAAATCGCCGAGGGTACCTATGAACTTCAGAGTTACGAGCAGGAGGCCTAGATGAGCATCAGCATTTTGAGTCCCGGGCCTTCGACCACCGTTCAGGACCTTGGGCGCTTCGGCAACACCGTGTGGGGCCTGGCGCACTCCGGCGCGATGGACCGCCGCGCGGCCACCATCGCAAACATCCTGGTGGACAACCAGGAAAACGCCGCCCTTCTTGAGTACACGAAGCTCGGGCCCACAATCCGCTTCAACCAAAACGCCGTCTTCGCCATCACGGGCGCCCGCTCTCAGGTCACGCTCGACGGCGAGCCCGTCCAAGGCTACCGGGCCATCCGCGCTCGTGCCGGCCAGACCCTCTCCATCGGCTACTGCCAGCAGGGTCTCTACGGCTACATCGCCTTTGCCGGCGGCGTGGACGTGCCCCTGGTTCTTGGCAGTGCCAGCACGCACCTTGCCGCGCACATCGGCGGCTTCAACGGGCGCGCTTTGGCCGAAGGAGACGAGCTTGAGCTCAAGGGCGAGGTAAGCGACATCCCCAACCTCTACGGCCACTTCATGGAGCGCGACAACTACTACAACTTCGGCACCCCCGGCGTCACCTTCATCCGCGTGGTTCCCGGCCCGCATGAGCATCTTTTCGACGCGGCGGGCGTTCAGGCCTTCTACAACAAGGTCTTCGTGGCCACCGGCAAGTCCGACCGAACGAGCTACTACCTCAACGGTCAGGGCATCGCCACCAAGGCCGACACCTCCGACGTTTTAAGCGACGGCGTGGCCTTCGGATCGATCCAGGTTCCCAGCCGCGGGCGCCCCATCATCGCCATGGCCGATCGCCATACCACTTCGGGCGTCACCAAAATCGGCACCGTGGCCAGCGTGGACTTGCCCTTGCTCGTCCAGCGCCAACCCAACGACCTCATCCGTTTCAGGCGCATCAGCGTCTACGAGGCGCAGGACCTGCTTAGGCAGCAGCGCGCCTTCATGGACAAGCTCCGCCGTGGCATGAGGCGCCCCTACCTGGGCGAAGAAGCCACCCGCGAGCCCGCACGCCGCATCGCCGAGCTTTTGACCGAGCAGCCTGTGCCCAAGGAGGGCAAGTCCAAGATGCTCGCCAGCATGTTCCGCAACGTCGACTGGGCGCAAGCCACCCAGGGCGATCTTTTCCGCCATTAATCGAAACAAGGAGATCCATCCATGCTTAAGAAGATTCTCATCGCCAACCGCGGGGAAATCGCCGTCCGCGTCATCCGCGCCGCGAAGTCCATGGGCATCAAGACCGTGGCCGTGTACTCCGAGGCCGACAAGAACTCCCTGCATGTTCAGCTTGCAGACCAGGCCGTTTGCATCGGGCCCGCACCTTCGCTGCAAAGCTACCTGCGTATCGACGCCATTTTGGAAGCCGCGCGCGAAACCGGCGCCGACTCCGTGCACCCCGGCTACGGGTTCCTTTCCGAAAGCAGCACTTTCGCCCAGGCATGCAAGGACAACGGCCTAGTGTTCATCGGCCCCAGCCCCGAGCTCATCGAGTCCATGGGCAATAAATCGCAGGCACGCAAGACCATGATCGAGGCCGGCGTTCCCGTGGTCCCCGGCTCCAAGGAGCCCATGCACAACGCCCAGGATGCCCTGAAGGCCGCCCGCGAGATGGGTTGGCCCATCATGATCAAGGCTTCCGGCGGTGGCGGCGGCAAGGGCATGCGCGTCTCGCTCGACGAGTCCGACTTCGAGGAGCAGTTCAACATCGCGCAGCACGAAAGCGTGTCCTTCTTCGACAACGACACCATGTACCTGGAGCGCGCGCTCTTCAACCCGCGCCACGTCGAGGTGCAGATCATGGCCGACTCCTTCGGCAACGTGGTTTCCCTGGGCGAGCGCGACTGCTCGATCCAGCGTAACCACCAGAAAATGGTCGAGGAGAGCCCTTGCCCCTTCCTTTCCGAGGAAAAGCGCGAGGCCATCGCCCGTACCGCCGTTACCGCGGCAAAGGCCGTCGGCTACGAATCGGCAGGCACCATCGAGTTCTTGGTCGACGACGCCGAGAACTTCTACTTCATGGAAATGAACACCCGTATTCAGGTTGAGCATTCCGTGGCCGAGATGCGCTTCAACATCGATTTGGTGCGCGAGATGATCCGCGTTGCCAGCGGTCTTGAGCTTTCCTGGAAGCAGGAAGATTTGAAGCCCGTCGGCCATGCCATCGAGTGCCGCATCAATGCCGAGCGTCCCGCCCGCAACTTCATGCCCTCTCCCGGCCCCGTGACCGCTCTTAACTTCCCCGGCGGCAACGGCGTGCGCGTCGACTCGGCGATGTACGCCGGTGGCGCGATCTCGAGCTACTACGATTCGATGGTCGCCAAGATCATCACGCACGCTCCCACACGCGAGGAGGCCATCGAGAAAATGAAGTGCGCGCTTGAGGAAACGGTCATCGGCGGCGTGTACACCAACCTCGATATCCAGTACGCCATCATGTGCAACGAGGTGTTCCGCAACGGCGAGGCCACCACGAGCTTCATCGAGCACTTCCTGGCAGGCGAACTGTAGGACAAACTAGCATCGGCTTAGCCGTTGCTTTTACGACGCACACGAAGAGGGTCGAACCACGATGGTACGACCCTCTTTCTCTTTGAAATTCATCACTTGCAGTCGTTGCCAAGCAAGCTCGGCATCCCGCCATGAAACCAAACCTTGAGCAATGCTAAGGAACAGCTGAAGAATCCTTACCAATCCATGCGATTGGTTTTGCGGCCCTTGTGCATCGAGCCACCTTTCTTGGCAGAAGAGCCGCCGGAGCGCCCGCGCCTGCTTGGCACAACGCGCGTTACCTTGAGCTCGCGCGCCTTGCGCTCGGCAGCGCTTTCTTCTTGGGCAGCAGATGCAGCCGATGCCTTGCCGGCCGAAGAACCTTCATCCTTTAGCGCCTGGTCACGCTTGGCGGCGAGTTTGGGATTGTCGTACATGCTTGGGATGCCAGGGGCGGCACTCCCCTTGCGCGCGGCACGCTTAGCCGCACGCTCGGCACGACGCGCCTCCCTGTCGCCGAAACGCTCTGAGCCCTTGCCCTTGTGCCCGGTGATGCTTCCACCCGTCTCGGTAATGGAACGCATGGTCAAAGGCTTCGCGTCCATCCCCTGCTTGCGGGGAGCCTTTTCCTTTTGACGCGCGCGAATCTCATCACGTTCGGCCACCAGCTTTTCAAGATAAGCCAATGCCGCCACGAGCGTGGTCGCAGCGTCGCTTGCACCCACCTCGGACATTGGGACGGTGACGCGCTGTTTGTCGGCAAGGTAGCGCCCGCCGCCTCGATTAAGGCGTTGCTGCTGTTCACGCGCAAGAAGAAGAGGCTCCACCACGAGCTTGCCCGCCACAAGCGAGACGTTCTTGATGCCCTGCTTGTAAGCGAAAGCCTTGAGACGGGCCTTGGCAAACTGGTTGAGCGTGGGCTCGGGGATGTCGGAGTATTTTTCCTTAAGTTCCTGGAACAACTCGTCCACCACCTCGACCGATTCGGCGCTTGCGATCTTGCGGTACAGAAGCACGCGCTCGTCGGCGTCAGGCATGAATTCCTCGGGAATGTAGGTGGCATCGGGCAAGTTGACGACGATGTCGGACAAGGCCGGCGGCAGGTAATCGTCATCGGGGTTTTGCCCCTCGCGCGTAAGGTTGACGGCCTGCGCGAGCATCTGCGCGAACAGGTCGAAGCCGACCGCGCTCATGTTGCCCGACTGTTCTGCGCCCAAAAGGTCGCCTGCACCGCGAATCTCAAGGTCGCGCAGCGCAATCTGCATGCCATTGCCCAGATCGGAGTGCTCGTTGATGGCGGTCAGGCGAGCCTGCGCCTCTTCGGTCAAAGGAATGTCGTCCGGGAACAGGAAATACGCGTATGCCTGCAGGTTGGAGCGGCCCACGCGTCCTTTGAGCTGGTACATCTGCGCCAAGCCCAAGCGCTGCGAATCCTCGATGATGAGCGTGTTGGAATGCGGGTTGTCGATGCCCGACTCGATGATGGTCGTGGCAACCAGAACATCTATCTCGCCCGCGTTGAAGTCTTCCATCACGCGCTCAAGCTCTTCCTTGTTCATCTTGCCATGTGCCACGCCCACGCGCGCCTCGCCCGCGGCCTCATGCACGCGCTCGGTGGCATCCTTGATGGAACGCACGCGATTGGAGACGTAGTACACCTGGCCCTTGCGCGCCAGCTCACGACGGATGGCATCGCTCACCACGTCGGGATCCCACTCGCCCACGTGCACCTCAACAGGGCGACGGTTACCCGGCGGCGTCAAGATAAGGCTCATATCGCGCACGCCCGAAAGACCCATCTGCATGGTGCGCGGGATGGGCGTTGCCGACAAGGTGAGCACATCAACCGATTCGCGCATGTTCTTCAGCTGCTCCTTGTGCCCAACGCCGAAACGCTGCTCCTCGTCGATGATGACGAGGCCCAGATCGTGCGGATTAACATCGCGGCTGAGCAGGCGATGCGTACCCACCAGAACGGAGACCTCACCGTTAGCAAAGCCTTCGAGCGCGGCCTTCTGCTGTGCCGGCGTGCGGAAACGCGACAGAACCTCGACGGTGACGCCGTAGGGCTCGAAACGATCCTTGAAGCTGGAATAGTGCTGCTGAGCCAGGATGGTGGTCGGGCACAAAACCATCACCTGCTTTTTGTCCTGCGTTGCCTTAAAGGCTGCGCGCAGGGCCACCTCGGTCTTGCCGAAGCCGACGTCGCCGCAGATCAGGCGATCCATGGGGCGCGCCGCCTGCATATCGGCCTTAACGTCGGCGATGGCAGCAAGCTGATCGGGGGTCTCGTCGAAGGGAAAATCATCCTCCATCTGCTTTTGCCAGGGCGTGTCGGGCGAATAGCGGTAGCCCTTGGAAACCGAACGACGGGTGTAAACGTCCACTAGGTCGAAGGCAAGCTGCTTGGTGGCCTTGCGCGCACGGCTTACGGCGCGATTCCAGTCGCTCGTGTTCAAACGCGTGAGCCTGGGGCTCGAACCTTCAGGGCCAACGTAGCGCGATACGCGATCAAGCTGCTCGACAGGGATGTAGAGCTTGTCCTTTTCGGCGTACTCCAAAAGCAGGTAGTCGCGCTCGACGCCGCCGATGTCGCGCCGCACGATGGAGTTGAAGTAGGCAACACCATGAAAGGCATGGACAACATAATCGCCCGGCTTGAAGGGAAAGGTGATCTCGGTCACATCGACGCGCCGCTTGTTAGTACGCCTCATGGCGCTTGAAGCATCGTTGAAGGAAACAAGCGCGGTCTTCACCGCCGGCAAGTTCATTCCCAAGGGAATGTCCACGTCAACCAGGGAAACATGCCCGCGAATGAGCTTTCGGGGAGTCTCCCCTGCCAAGTCGAGCACCTCGTCAAACGGAATGCCCGCATCCAACATGGCAAGTTTGGCGTCCTCGCGCGCGCTAGCGTTAGGGACGCTTAGCACCACGGTGAAGCCCGAGTCGCAGAAGGAGCGCAGACGTCCGTAGATCTTATCGATGCTGCCCGCGGCATCCACGCGCTTCACCACCAGCTGCTCATCGGCGGAAGCCCCCACGCGCATCATCGACACATAGGTGGAGCGCTGGCAGGAACCGAAATCGAGCTCCTGCGGGCTTAGGTACTGCATCTCGGGGGTGAGCGAAGTCCCTTGCGCCTGCTTGGCAAGGGCGTCGGCGATATGAAGCGCATCGTCGAAGATGGAGCGCGGCTCAAGCAAAACCATGAGCGCATCCTTGCGCAAATAGTCGCAGGCGCTTGCCGTGTTTTCGTACAGGAAGCCAAGCAGGGCCTCGGGCTTGCGGCGACTGTCGTCTTCAAGCGCCTCCAAAAGCTCGCGCAAGCCTGGGTCGCTTTCAGCAGGAACCACCAGGTGCTCCCGAGCATGGGCTACGGCCTGCGCGTTCGCGTTGAAAGTGCTCACCGGGTAGATTTCCACACGCTCAAGCGGAGCGATGGTCTGCCCCGTGGAAGGAAGAAAACGACGAATCTCCTCCAGCTCGTCGCCGAAGAAGTCAAGCCTGACGGGCGCTTTCAAGTTCCCCGGCCACACGTCCAAGGTTCCGCCATGAGTGCAAAAAGTCCCAGGCCCCATTAATGAACCGGTGTTCTCGTAACCTTTGCCCACCAACAGCTCAAGCAGCCCGGAATAATCTTCAGCCCCCGGAATAGCGCCATCGAGCAAGTCGATGCCCTGCTCAAGTGCGATGGGCTCGCAAAAACGATGCTGCACGGTGGGCAACTTGCGCAAAAGCGCCTTGGATGACGCCACCACCACAAGCTCGCGCCCGCTTCCAAGCGCCCACAGAGCCTCGTTGCGGCGTGCGATTTCAGAGGGGTCCGGCTCCGTCTGTAGATTGAAGGGGTTTCCGCTTAGCTCCGACAAGCGTAAAACGCGATCGTCGCCCAAAAACGCAGCGAGGTTGCGCGCGAAGATGTCGGCGTTATCCTCACCGGCGCAGGCTACCATGGTGGTGCGAGGCTTGCGCGTGAACGCAGCCGCCACAAGCAAGGGCCTGGCCGATGAGGCTACGGCCAGGGTGGCGTCAGCGCCGGAGTCGAGCTTGCCCCAAAAGCCATCTAGGGCATGCGTTCGCTCGAAGGTCTGTGTCAGGGCATCGATGAGCATAAGGTCTCCCAACGGGCGCGTTCTTTAAAATGAGTTATTCGCATACACGAAAAGCCGCGCAAGGCGGCAACTCGGGAATATCTTCAACCAGTTTACAACGGCTGGCCGCCCAAAGGCTTGGGCACCTTGCCGCCTCTTCGCATCCCGCCGCACTTCGCTTTAAGATAGGCCCAACAAACGAAAGGGAGGCCGCCCATGCCCAGGGAAAGCAAAGCGCACAAAACCGAGCGTGCCATCAAGATATGCGAGCGCATGAACGAGCATTACCCGCGCGAGCGTTGCCACCTTGATTACGAGACGCCCTTCCAGCTGACCATCGCCGTCATGCTCTCGGCGCAAACCACCGATGCCGGGGTCAACAAGGTAACGCCCGCGCTCTTCGCAAAATACGGCACGCCCGAGCTCATGGCGCAGGCGCCGCTCGCGGACGTCAAAGAAATCATCCATTCCTTGGGCTTCTACAAAACCAAGGCCGCCAACTGCATCAATTGCGCACGAATGGTGCTCACCGACTTCGGCGGTGAGATTCCGCAGGACATCGAGCTCATGCAGAAGCTCCCCGGCGTCGGGCGTAAAACCGCCAACGTCGTCCTAAACGAAGCCTTTGGGATTGTGGAAGGCATTGCGGTGGACACGCATGTGTACCGCATAGCGCACAAGCTCAAACTGGCCGGCCCCTCCGCCGACACGCCCGCCAAAACCGAAGCACAGCTTTTGCGCACCATCCCCCGCGAGTACTGGGGGCCGGTGAACCATCAATGGGTGGTCTTCGGGCGCGAGCTTTGCATAGCGCGCAGGCCACGCTGCTCGGAATGCTTCGTCAACGACCTATGCCCCAGCTTCTTGAAGGGGCGAGTATAAAAACAGGCGGTTTTCGTCTAAGAACGAGGCAGGTAGCCCTTGGGCATGGGATGATTCTTGGCATACTCCAAGAACCTCAGGGCAACGCCCGACAGCGAATCGTCGCTGCGATAAACCAGGTACTCCTCGTGGAAATCGCGCGAGATGCCCTCGATAGGGATGCAAACCACATCGGTGAAGGCCGGAATCAAGAAGGAATAGGTTGCCAAGCCAAGTGCCATCTTGTCCGAGGAAACCAAGGAGCAAATGGTGATCTCGTCGCGGAAGCGCGACTCAAGCTCGATCTCGTGTTGGTCGGCCAGCTCCTTCACCGAGTCGTACAAGGGGCTGCCCTCGCGATACGAGAGCACCTTGAAGCCCTTAAGCTCGTCCATCGTCACCGATTCGGCGCTTGCCAAGGGGTTGTCCTTGTTCACGACGAGCACCAGCTCATGCGACCAATAGGGCTCGTAAGTTAGACCGGCAGGCGCATCGTCCATCTTCGCCGCAAAGCTCAAGTCAAGGTTGCCAACCGAAAGCTCATGCAAAAGCTCCTCGGAAAAACCTTGGGTGATCTCGATGTTGGGCGACACTTCGCCCTGCTCATGAAAATCGCGGATCATGTGAGACCAGTCGGGGTTCTGCATGGTGAAGGGAACGCCCAGGCGAAGCGTGCCGTTGTCGCCCTCCATCATCGCGGCCACGCTGCGGCGGCCCGTCTCGATGTCCTGCAAGGCCAAGCTTGCATAGCGATAGAACTCCTGGCCGTAAGGGGTAAGGGTGAAAGCCGAGCCGTTCTTCGTGAACAGAGGGGCGCCCAACTCGCGTTCCAACTGGGAAATCGCCAAGCTTAGGGTGGAGCGGGCGATGAACAGGGACTTCGCGGCGTTTGAGAAGTGACCTTCTTCAGCCAAAACCGTGAAGTAATGCAAGTGGGACAGATTCATGTGCTCGCCTTCCGTTGACGAACCTAGGCAAAACGCGCTTGCGGCCAAAGGCTTGCACGCGATAGGCGAAGAACAGACGCCCAAGCGGCACCGATTCTTAAACAAGCAGCTCAAACTAGGTAATAAGCAGTTCTAGCAAGCTATTCTAACGATAGAAAGCCTGGTTTCCAGGCTATTGAATAAAATTTCCAAACATGTGTGTTCGAAAACATCTAACACGTTCGAATTCAACGCCCGCCACCCGAGCTTAAGCTCCACTAACATTGCGCTTTGGAGGAAAGCGCGTTTTGAAAAAGCGCGCGCAGTGGGAAGGATATTCATGAGCGTTAAGCACATTTCGCAGCCCATCCAAATCGGCCCCATGAAAGTTAAGAACCGTTTCGTGGTGCCTCCCATGGGCAACAATTTCGCAAACTCCGACGGCACTTGGTCCGACCAGTCCGTTGCCTATTACGAGGAGCGCGCCAAGGGCGGCTTCGGCCTTATCACCATCGAGGCAACCGTTGTGCACAAGGGCGCAAAGGGCGGCCCTCTGAAGCCTTGCCTCTACGACGACGCAAGCATCCCCAGCCTGAAGCGCATCACCGACGCATGCCATTCCCATGGCGCTTGCGTGAGCATCCAGCTGCAGAACGCCGGCCCCGAGGGCAACGCCAAGAACGCCGGTGCGCCCATTCAGGCGGCAAGCCCCATCCAGGGTTCCTACGGGCGCGATGTCCCTGAGGAAGTTCCCACCGAAGAGGTATACGAGCTCGTCAAGGGCTACGGTGACGCTGCCGAGCGTGCCATGAGGGGCGGCGTAGACGCCGTCGAGATCCACATGGCGCACGGCTACCTGGTGAGCTCCTTCATGAGCCCCCGCACCAACAAGCGCGTCGACGAGTTCGGCGGCTCCTTCGAGAACCGCATGCGCTTCCCACGCCTCATCGTCGAAGAGGTGAAGAAGCGCGTCGGCGGCAAGGTCGCCATCATCGCGCGTATCAACTCCGCAGACGAGATTCTGGGCGGCCTTTCCGTTCAGGATTCCGCGGCAATCGCCCGCTACCTTGAGGATTGCGGCGTCGAGTGCCTGCACATTTCGCGCGCCGTCCATATCAAGGACGAGTACATGTGGGCCCCCACCACGATTCACGGTGGCTTCAGCTCCGACTTGTTCACCGAGATCAAGCGTGCCGTGCATATTCCCACCATCGCCATCGGTCGTTTCACCGAGCCTCAGTATGCCGAGCTTATGGTGGAGGAGGGCCGTGCCGACCTGATCGCCTTCGGCCGCCAGTCCTTGGCCGACCCCCATATGCCCCAGTGCGCACAGGAGGGCCGCTTGGATGACGTTCTTCCTTGCATCGCCTGCTTGCAGGGCTGCACCGCCAACATGTACCAGGGCAAGCCTTTGCGCTGCCTGGTCAACCCCTTCTTGGGGCATGAGGTCGCAGGCGAGCCCGAGGCTGAGGTCAAGAAGAAGGTCATGGTCGTCGGCGGCGGTGTCGCCGGTTTGGCAGCAGCCTTCATCGCAGCTGAGCGCGGTCATAGCGTGACCCTGTACGAATCCAAGGAGACCCTGGGCGGCAACATGCGCCTGGCCGCCTTCCCTCCTGGAAAGGGCGACATCTCCAACATGATCCGCGCCTACATCGTTCGCGCTCAGAAGGCCGGCGTTAAGATTGTGCTCAACAAGGAAGTCGACCTTGACTTCGTCCGCGAGCAGAACCCCGACGAGGTCATTGTCGCGACGGGTGCCAACACGCTTATCCTTCCCATCGAGGGCATCGACGATCCTTCCATCATCCATGGCGGCGATCTTCTGGCAGGCAAGCGTCAGGCGGGCAAGAAGGTGCTCGTCGTCGGCGGCGGCATGGTCGGTTGCGAGACCGCCGAGCTTCTGGGCGAGCTTCAGCATGACGTGACCATCGCCGAGTTCCGCGAGGCTATGGGTATCGACATGATCTCCGAGCATCGCAAGTTCCTGATGCATCATTTCGCCGAGTACGGCGTCAAGCAGGTTCCCAACGCACGCGTTTGCAAGTTCTATCCCGATGGTGTTGCTTACGAGGACACGGTCACTCACGAAACCAAGGAGCTGCGCGGTTTCGATTCCGTGGTGCTTTCCATGGGCTATCGCAACAACGATACCCTGAGCGAGCCCCTGAAAGAGGCCGGTTTCAGTGTTCATGCCATCGGTGACGCCGTCCGTGCACGCCGTGCCCTGGACGCCACCTCCGAGGCTTACGAAGTGGCTATGAGTCTGTAGCTTTCGGCTTCGATTCCCTTTAGGGATCATTAACGCGAGCGTTTAGCGTTTCCGCGTACGTAAAAGACCTCTGCTCGGATGAGCAGAGGTCTTCTTTATGGGCTAGCTTGTTTTGCCGATTGTGTTGTTGGAGCTTAGCTGGCTTTGCGACCCTAAGCTTTCTTCGTTTAAGGGAAGGGCTATTGTTGGGGACCCTTGCGCTTTGGTGCTTTGGTCCGAATCGTGAGGATTCTTAAAAGCGGCACTGAAAGCAGGGCGGAGCTTGGAAGCCAGGATGTCGACAAGTCAAGCGAGCCTTCGGTTGATGGAGCGCCCGTAGGCTCGAGGACCTACGGGCTTAAGGAAGTGGTGCTTTAGCGTTTCCTCCACCTGAGGCAATAGGCCTCAAGCCGGTTGAAGGCGTAGGTCACGATGGAAATCACCACGCCGATGACCAGGATGCCGCCGACGGTTCGCGTGTAGTCGCCCAGGTCGGAGTAGTTCTTCACGTAGTAGCCCATGCCGGCATTGGCGCCGATCATCTCGGCCGAGGTAAGCAGGATGAAGCTGAAGCACAAAGCCAGGTTGCAGCCGATGAAGAGCTGGGGCAGCGTTGCCGGGAAGATAACCTTGGCGAGCATCGTGGGGGTGCTCACGTTCATGGACTTCGCCGAGTCGATGATGCCCTTATCCACGTTGAGCACGCCGCTCATCACGTTGACGAGGATGGGCCAGAATGAGGCCATGAAGATCACGAAGACCGAGGCGCTGCGGAAGGTGGGCAAAAGCGCGATCGCATAGGGGATGTAGACGATGGGCGGGATGGCCGCGAAGAAGCTCGATACGCGGCTTGCGGCGTAGCCCACGCGCAGGTTCCAACCTAAAAGCAAGCCTAAGGGGATGGCGATAACCGCGCCAAGCAGGAAGCCCTCGACGATGATTCCCGATGAGCTGCTGATGTTGACGAGCACCTTGTCCC
>CAVHFE010000010.1:0-12080 GCA_963635145.1 Oscillospiraceae bacterium | reverse complement strand
GCGACGAGCTGCGCGAACACGGTGCCGGGGGCAGGGAAAAGCGACTGGTTCATCAGCGCGAACTTCGCGGTGCACAAGGTCCAAGCGCCGCAGATCACGTAGACGAAGCTACCCACGTCGTTGAACACGTGCAGGGTCTTGGGCGCCTTGGCCAAGCCGCAGCCCGCGAGCACCAGCACCTCGACTATCACCAGAAAGCCGCTTAGGAACAAAGGGCAGGCGTCGTCCTCGATGGTGTCGGGCAGGATGAGATTGATAGCCAAAACCACTAAAAAGAGCAGGTTGGCCGAGGTGAGGAATCGTTGTTTCAGGCTCATTTACAGCGCCGCCTTCGTTAGGTCTTGAGCGTCGATCGCCTTGTTGTACAGGGCGTCGTAGAGCTTTGCTCGGAATTTCACGTATTCGGGGTCGGAGTTGAGCTTGTGTCGGTTGCGCGGACGGGCGAAGGGCACACGGTACTCCTCGTAGATTTGCCCGGGATGGCTGCTCATCAAGATGACGCGGTCGGCCAGGTAGATGGCCTCGTCGATATCGTGGGTGACGAACACCACCGTCTTCTTCTCGTCGGCGGGCTCGCCCTCCCAGATATCCAAGAGGAACTCCTGCAAGAGGGTGCGGTTTTTAGCGTCGATGGCGCCGAAAGGCTCGTCCATGAGCAAGATCTCGGAATCGGCGGCCAGGGCTCGTGCGATGGCGACGCGCTGCTGCATGCCGCCGGAGAGCTGGCTGGGATACTTGTTCTCGAAGCCGGAAAGGCCCACCTTGCTAAGTATCGCCTTGGCCTGCTCGCGGCATTCCTTCTTGCTAAGCTCGCGATGGTACTGCTTGATGCCGAAGGCCACGTTCTCGAGCGCGGTTTGCCAGGGGAACAGCGAGTACTGCTGGAACACGACTGCGCGCTCGGGGCCGGGGCCGTCTATGGGCACCCCGTCGATCAGCACCTCGCCCGAAGTGGGCTCGTGCAGGCCTTCGAGCACCGACAGCAGGGTGGACTTGCCGCATCCGCTCGATCCGATGATCGTCACGAACTCGCCGGAGGCGACGTCGAACGAGACATGCGACAAAGCGAGCGTTCGTTCCTGCTTCTCACCGTACTCGACCGTCAGATCGCGTACCTCAATCTTGCTCACGGAAGGGTTCCTTTCTAGGTAAGGGCTGCCTGCGTTAGCCGCCGCAGCATTCGGGGACTTCTTGCTTCACTGTGCTCGCGTAAGCTTTGGAAGTGCTGCTTTCGCTTGCGTCCCCTTCAGTTCAATTGGCTTCCTTGAAGTGTTCCTGGAGCTCCTTCAGGATGTCGTTGGAGCTGTCCTCCTCGGCAAGGTCGTTCAGGGCGTCCTCGTAGACCGAGGTGTTGTAGTGCTCGGTCTCGTCGAAGTCGGAGGTGTAGCCCAGCTTGACGATGGCGTCTTTGAGTTCGCTGGAAGCCTTGGTATCGGGGTCGGGGTACGAGGTGCCGTAGCCGCCGTAGACCTCGGTCTCGATGGCGTCCTCATCGATGTCGATGTACTTCTTCACATCCTCGATGGTCTTATCGTGGTTGGTCTGGGTGAACTCGTAGGCTTTGATAATCGCGCGCTCGAAGGCGGTGTAGGAGTTCTTGTTCTCGCTCAAGGCCTCGGTGGGAGCGATCTGGCGGCAGCAGGGCTGGTCCTTCAGCAGCTTTTCCTCGGAGCAGCGGTAGACGATGGAGTAGCCCTCGCTTTCGGCCAAGGAGGCGTAAGGCGAGTACACGCTGGCCGCATCGATGGAGGCATTCTTCAGGGCTGCGTAGGCGTCCTTCTGGGAATCGAAGTACTTGATGTGAACTTCGCCCTCGCCGTCGCCGATCTTGATGTTGGCGGCCTCAAGCAGCTGCTGCAGCTCGGCGTCCTGGATGGAGTTCTTGACGGATGCCACGTTACGATCCTTGAGGATGGAGATGTCCCAATCCTTCAAGCCCTTGGTGTAGTCGGACTTGATGACGTAGCCGTGGCCGTTGGTCATCGCGCCGCCGAAGATCGAGATGTCGGAGCCGGAGCTTGCGAAGGTGAAGGTGGGGACGGTGCTGATGAAGGCGACGTCGAGCTTGCCGTTGGAAAGGCCGCTTTCAAGCTCGGAGGAAGAGGAGAACTGCGTCAGGTTGACGTTCAGGCCTTCCTCGTCGAAGTAGCCTTCTTCCTCGGCGACGAAGGCGAAGAGATGTGCGGTGGAGTTCAGGTAGCCAAGGTTGAACTCGGTTTTCTCGAGGTTGGAGTCGGAGGCCGAGGAGCTGCCGCTCGATGCGCAGCCGGCAAGGCCGACGGTGCTTCCGGCGATGAGGGTCAAAGCCAATGCCGTGCTGACGGCAGTGCGCTTGAACTTGAGGGGGCTTAGGGTTTTCACGGGTTTCCTTTCAGTTGATTTATTGCCCTATCCTGAATTTGAGCGCAAAAAACTAAGCATGTGACCTGCCTTTTCTTGATCGTCATGCGTGGTTTGCTGCTCTGAAATTCGGTGAGACTGATATTACGGATAGCTCGAGAATCGATGAAGAGGGCAATTCATGATGCTCTGCTATAGCCTCAAGCTATAGCGAACGCGTTCGTATATATAGCCTGAAGCTATAACAGCCTTGTTTGCGTGTCTGATGGGTGCGCGTTCTCGTCTAAATGGCGGCCTTATTTAAAAATCTGGAAACAAAGATGCGCTCGCATAGCGCGAAGAGGGAAGCTCGAACGGTGGGTTCTGGGCGGATGCTGGGTTCGGTGTGGATTGCCAAGCGGGCAGAGCTTAGAGCTTTCGCACAGAGACCTCACGGAGTTTAGGGTCGCCCGCTTCGTCTTCTTCAAAAACGTTATAGCTAAGGGCGATGGTGGTGCCGGGGAATTCCTTCATGGCGGGGGCGGCTAGGTTTGCGGGAAAGCTGACGCAGGGAATTTCCCGCTCGTAATCAAAGGGCTCATTTGCGGTGGCAAGCCAGGTGCGAAGTTTTGCCGCGTCGGCGCCGAAGGCCTTTGCACAGATGAGGAATTGCGAGTCGTCGTCACGCGAAAGCCAGGGGTAGTGTTTTTGCAGTGCACTCTTCGCGGAGGTAAAGCATTTGTTTTGCTGGAAGATCTGCCCGGAATTCTTGTTATCCGAGCTGCAATAGTGGATGCCAAGGCTAAGCTTTTGCTTGTGGGCGAACTCGAGGAGCGCCAGGGCTTCCTTCTCGCTTCTGGCCACGGGGATACCCCCGCCGTACCAGTAGTTGTACAGGTGGTCGTAGGGGTGCTTGCGCAGCTTGAAGCCGCGTTTGGCAAATTCCTCGCCGTTGTGAAGCGGAAAGCAGAATTCCAATAGGTTGATGCCCTTGACGCCTATGCCATCGGCCTTGAGCAGGGTTTCCTTCATGGAATCGAGCGTGCCGGGGATAACGGGCATCTCGATCATCACATAGGGGATAAACTCGCGGCACGTCTTCATTTGCTCGAAGGGCACCTGGGGCATTTCGCCATCGTCACTGAGCTTGATGCTGAAGCGAATCTCGGTCAAGCCTGCTTTTCCAAGCGCTTCGGCGGTGTGCGCATCTAGGAAGTCTCCGCTGGTGTAGAGGCGGATGTGGCTGTTGGAATAGAGCTCGCGCGCGTGTTTCACAAAGCGCAGCACTTCGTCCTTGTGAAGGAGCGGCTCGCCGCCGGTGACGGCTAGGCAATCGAAGTGCACACCTTGGCTTGCGGCGCGGTCCAGCTCGGCCGTGATGTTACGTTTATGTGAGAGGAAGTACTCGTAGTAATCCTGGTTGGGGTTGAAGCAGAAGTAGCAGTTGCGCGAGCATCTAAGGTCAACGAAAAAGGTGCTTGTGGCCTCGCCGGTGCGGCAGGCCAGGCAGGCGGGGGATATCCAATTGAGCCAAAGCGAGGCCTGGGAATTCTCGCAGGCGCAGGAACTCCTTTCGGCGCACTGGATGCGCTTTTCCCTGGGTGAGGATTCGTTTTCCTCGAAGGGCACGCCGAAGCTTTCGACCGATGCCTCGAAGTCCTGCTCAACCTGTTTGAATGCTTGTGCGTACTCGGAAAAATCCACGTTTATCAGCTAAACTCCTCGAGGGCTTTGGTAAGCAGATCGTAATCATCGTTGACAGTGCGCTGCATGCCCTGGGCAAAGGCGGCATAAAAGCCCTGCTCGTCCTTTTCGGTAACTTGTTCACTGAACTTGCCAAGCCAATGCAGAAGATGCTTTTCGATGAAGCAGCGCTGCGCTGCGATAAGCTCGGATACCTTTGCATCCTCCCCGTCGGCGAAGCGCTCGTAGGTTTCCACGGACAGGTGTGCGAGGAAATCCATCATGGCGGCAATGTGGTCGTCGGGGAACTGCTTTTCTGCTTGGAGCTTGAGCCCGGCTTGATGGTAGAGCTCACGCACGTCGAGCGTGCTTTCCTGGAAGAGCATCCCGTTATCGTCGAGATAAGGGGACTCCCAGGCGACGACGTTGGCCTCGCCCATCGCGTAGAACAGGGCTCGATAGTTTTTCTGGGCAGCAGCCAGGAATGCTGGGTCGTCCGACTCGTCAGCATGTTCGCTCAGGTAGCCCACAAGCGGCTCTGTGCTAGCGAAGGCCTCGCGGGACTCCGCCGAAAACGCCTTGCTCATCAAATCCTCATTCGGTTCAGCGCCGAACACGAGATGAAGAAGAGTGTAGCGATACGCGCGATGCGCGAGGGCGAGCGCGATTTTGGATTCGTTTTCTTGATTCGGCATGCCAGGCTCCTAGCTTTCGTGGTGGTAAGCCCTTGTGGTTATAAACCCTGGTATCGAGGATAAACCCTTAAGCGCACCGTGCAATGCGAGCGTCGGGAAATCCTGATAAACCCCTGAAAGTGAAAAGGCCAGCCCCGGTGCTCGACCCATTGCGGGCTGAGCAAGAATCGAGGCTGGCCGTCAAGCGCGCCAAAGCTTTAGCGCTACCAGTTGAGCTCCTTGTAATCCTTTTCAAAGGCGCAATCCTTCGTCTTGATGAGGATGTTGGGATGCGTGAGGTCGGGGGAGGGTAGAACGGTGATGGTGCCCTTGTCCAGGTCGTCGCCGTGCTTCTTCTTCAGCTCCTCTATATCGCCGAAGTCGAGCGCACGGTTGGGACAGCCTGCAACGCAGGCGGGCTGCTTTCCCTCTTGGCGCAGGCCATAGCATCCGTCGCACTTGCCCGAAACATGCTTCTCCTCGATGTACTGAGGGGCATGGTAGGGACACGACATCACGCACATTCGGCAACCGATGCACATGCTTTGGTCTTGGATTACCGTTCCGTCGGGTGCCTTATAGATGGCGCCGACGGGGCAATTTTTCAGGCACACCGGATCATCGCAATGGTTGCAGGCGAGCGTGCAGTTGTACATCGATACGTCGGGGTAGCTTCCCGTCGTGTAGGTGCCCACGTAGCGGTAGAGGGTGCCGACATCCAGGCGGTTCTTGTCTTTACAGGCGATTTGGCAGGCGCGGCAGCCGATGCAGCGCGTTTGATCGAAATAGAATCCAACAGCCATGACTCAAAACCCCTTTCTGCTAATCGAGATCGATAATACGCAGGTCGGTATCCTTGTCGTCTTCAAGCGGGGTACCGGTGTATTTTTCGAAGTTGCAATTGTTGTTGTTGTAGCTGGTCACGCCGCCGCCGGAGATGTCGTTGCCGATAAGGAAGTTGTCGGCACCGCCTTCATCGATTCCTGTCTGCTCGTTCACGCGCACCCAGGAGCCGTGCGGGATGCCCACTTCGCCGGGCATGAGGTTCTCCATGACGCAGGCCTTGCGCAAGACCTCGCCGTACTTGGTCCAAACGCGTACGGTGTCGCCGTCGACGATGCCCTTTTCCTTGGCGTCGGACGCGGCCAGGAACACGGGATTGGGCCATGCTTCGCGCAGCCAGGGGCAGTTGTCGAAGACCGTGTGGGAGCGGCGGAAATAGTGCGGGTTGAACATGATGTAGGGGTAGTCGCCCTTCTCGCCGCCGATTTTGCCGTCCTTGAAGGTGGTCTCGTAGCCGATGTCGGGCAAGATATAGGCCGGGTAGGGGGTGTACTTGCGGTCGCACAGGCCGAAGCTGTTGAACAGGTCGGCCTTGGCCTGACAGCTGATTTCCAGTTTGCCACTTGCGGTGGTGAGCGGCGCGGCTTTGGGATCCTTTACGAAGTCGCCGTAGCCGATGTAGTTGCTGAAGGCGTCGCCCTTCTTGCGCTTCACCTGGTAGCCGCCGTTCTTTATGAACTCGTTAAGGCTGATGCAGCCCTTCTGCGGCTTTCCGTCGACGCCCCACTTCTTGATGTCGGCGCTGGTGATGGTAACCAAAGGCTCGGTGACCGCGGGATCCTTGTCGGCGACGACGGTGCAGCCGGCGATCGCGTTGAAGAAGCCCTGCTTCTCGCTGAAGGGGTAGGCGACCTTCGGGTCGAGCCCCAGCGCCTTCATGATGAGCGTGTTGATTTCCTGGTCGGTCTTGGCCTCGAACAGCGGATCGATGACTTTCGAGTAGCACAGGATGAACTCGCGGTTGGAGCTCAGCAGGCCACCGGGGACCTCCCATTGGGTGGTGACGGGCAAGACGATGTCGGAGTATTTGGCCTGCGTGGTGAGGAACTGCGCCTTGGACAGCACGAAGTCCATCTTGCGATGCGCCTCGATGCCGCGCTTCATGTTGGGCCCCGTTTGCAGGTAGGCGTTCTCGTCGTGAACGATGCAATGGATGTCGCAGGTGTAGTCTTTGCCGGCGTTGGCGCCGGTGATGTACCAGTTGCCCACGTCGCGGTACTTGCCGGTGAAGCAGGCCTCCCAAGCCTGGGGCCCAGGGATGGTGCCGGGGACCTTGTTCTCAAGCGAGGGGAACCCGGTGGAGCCGGCGCTTACGAGGGCCGGTCCGCCGTTGCCGGCGTTGGCATGGTAGTTGTTGGCGGTGCAGTTGCCCTTCTTGCCCATGTGGCCGCCCATGGCGCCCACGGTCATGAACATCTGGGGCAGATTCTCGGCACCGTTGCAGCGGGCCATCGCGAAGTTGTGCAACAGCCACACGTTGTTCTTCTTGCCAAGCTGGCGAGCGTACTTGGTGATGCGCTCGGCCGGAACGCCGCAGATATTCGAGGCCCACTCGGCGGTCTTAGGGGTCTTGTCGTACTTGCCAGTGACGTAATCCTTGAAGTTGACGTCTTCTTTCAGGTCGGCCGGCTTGTGCTTGGAGTCGAAGCCGACGGTGTACTTGTCAAGGAAGTCCCAGTCGATGATGTCGCCCTCTTCCTTGTCCAGACGCAGCATCTCGTAGGCAACGCCCAAGAGGAAGGCGGTGTCCGTGCCGCCGCGGATGGGGATCCAGTCGGCGTCGAGCAGCTGGGCGGATGCGGTGTAGACGGGGTCGATGGTGATGAACTTCACGCCCGCTTCCTTGGCGCGGATGTAGTTGTAACTGGGCAGGCCCGCAGCCGACCAGGCAGGGTTCGATGAATGGAACACGATGAGGTCGGCGTTGAGCATGTCGAAGCGGTCGTTGCAATTGCCCGCATCGTAGGCGGGGATGCCGATGGTGGTGGCGGGGTTGAGGTTGTAGGAACCATGCGAGGTGGTGTCGGCGATGGAGCTATGCCCGCCGTAGGCCAGAAGCGGCGGGAAGGCGTAGGTTGAACCGTAGGATCCGATGAGGAAGGCCTGGTTGCCGTACTTCTTCTTGATGGTCTTGAACTGGTCGGCCACATAGTTGATGGCCTCGTCCCAGCTGATGCGTTCCCATTCGTCCTTGCCGCGCAGATCGCCGTTGGGATTGTCGGGGCTCCAGTTCTTGCGCTTCATGGGGTACTTAAGGCGGTTGACGCCGAAGCATTGCTGCTGCTGGGCTTTGCCGCGCACGCATCCGCGCTGTTGCGGGTAGTCGAAGGAATCCTCGTGCGTGTCGTCGGTCTTTTGGCGGACAACGGCGCCGTCTTTAACCATGACCTTGTTCATGCAACGTCCGCCGCAGTTGTGCCAACAGGCGGCCGTTACCCATTCGCCGTCCTTGGCGGGGTCGGTAGGGAGTTCGTGCTTTTCGTAGGCCTCAAGCGAGGTATCCGCGGAGCAGCCCGTCATTGACAGGGCGGCAACGCTTGCGGCTACAGCGGCTGATGCACCTAAAAAGCCGCGACGTGAAATAGTTGTGTCGGTGATAGTCATTTCAGTGCCTGCTTTCTAGATTCCCATGGTGGCGTAAAACGCATAGCGGCATATCGCAAAGGCGACGAACATCAAGGCGAACATGATGAAGCTCAGGGTTTGATCGCTTTTGACTTTGCCCGAGTTGGCGAACAGCGCGATGCCGGCAACGGGGCCGATGATAAGGGCGAGTACCAGGGCGATGACGCTTGCGCCATGCACGGCGAAGGCTGCAATTTCAAGGACGATGCCGAGCGCGAACACGCCGGCGCTCCCGAACACCCACTTCTTAGCGGAGTCGGCACGGTAATCGATACCACCGAAAAGCCCGAGCATCGCCAAGCCCGCGGCAAGCGATCCGCCGAGCATGCCTATGACGGTTGCCGGCGCCTCGCACCAGATGGCGTTGGCGTAGCTGTCGGTGTAGGCGAAGCCCATCGCCAGGATGACGATGAGGCCAACGACTGCGGTAACGGCGCGCAATGCGTAGGGCGTTTCCTTCTTTGTGAAGGTGATGCACAGATCGATGATTGCGAGAACGGCGAAGATGCCGGCGATGAACACCTCGTGCACCATGGCGGCACTAAGGTTGACCGTGCCGTTGGTGAACACCGAGGCGAATGCTCGCCCGAAGTCGTTGATGTGGGTTGCCGATGCCAGGCATCCGACGACGAACATGATGACGATGACGAGCGTTGTGAGCCACGGGCGCTCGCCCTCGCGCTTGCGGACGAGGATCGTCTCGAATCCGTAAGCCCCTGCTGCCATTCCTCCCAGCAGAGTGAAAATGAGAAGTGATTCGAGTCCCATTTGAATCCTCCTAGCCTTTAAAAGGTACAAACGATCACAGTTATGTGAACGTGTTCAGTGTCTCACTAGGTTTGTCAAGGCTAGGACGGCGAACGGTAAGTATTTAGAAAAGCATTATTCTTTCTTTGCATTATTCGCTGAAAGAATAAGGATTTACTCACAAAACGTGTTTTGCCAGGTGAATTAGTTAGCTCATGGTAATTAACATTATTTAAGGATTTGTTTGGTTTATGGCCTGGGGTGCGGTCTGCGAATCGACGTTCGGCGGGTGGCGGCGCAATATTCAGGTCTTTACCTCGAGGCTCGAGTTTTGCTTTTGCTTGGTACGGCTGATTTGCCTTTCGGGCTTTGTGCGTATATTTGGCGCGGAGCTGGCCCTTGCATGCTTTGCGCGTACTGCGTTTTCTAGATTACCTGCGGCTTGAGTTCGAAGAGCTCTGCAACGCTCAGCTCGCAATCGAGTTTGATGGCATGGTTGGGGCAGGCATCGACGCAGAGGTAGCATTGCGCGCAATCGCAGGCCCTGAATTCATGTGTGCCTGGTTCGAAGGCGGCGTCTGCGGGGGCGGCATTGTCTGCGCAGCTTGCGTTTTGTTTCTCGGCGTCATGCTTATTGCCGGCATTGCGCGCGATGTCTTGCGCGCTATCTTTGCCTAGCTTTTTGAGCGTTCCCGTGGTGCAGAAGAAGGCGCATAATCCGCAGTCGGTGCAAAGCTTGTGGTCAACGCTGAGCCTGCCGGCAAAGCGCGGGCGGATCATCTCGTCTTGGTCGGGCTGGCATTCGGCGGAGTATAGCTCGTCGAGGATGGCATCGTTGCGCGGGATGCTGAACCTTCTTAAGGCGGTGCCGTCCTCGTTGAGCAAGCGCGCGCGCCATTGCTGCTTCTCCCTCTGCTCTTCGAAATGTTGCTCGATGGCGCTCTCGGCAACAGCAAGGCTCGACTTCTGCAACTCCTGCCTGACGCTTCCGAAGAAGCCACGTCGTGAGAAGCCGTCGTCCTGGTAGGGGAAGGCTGAAACTTGCTTGTGTCTTTCTTTGATATGCTGCACCTTGAGTGTGAGCCCCCATTTGCTCGCAAGTTCCTTTGCTCGACGGTAGGTGTTGCCGAAGTACTCGGCGGCGTTTGCGAGGGGGCATTCTTGGCACTTGTTGGTAAGCAGGTGAAGTTCGTCGATGCCTTCGGCCGCGAAGTGGATAAGCTGCGCCTCATCGAGTGCGCCGATGCAGGGGATAGCCCCTAAGTGCTTGCTCCCCAGCTTGGCAAGTTGATGCTTGGAGCAGGCAAGCCAAAGGATCTTGTTTGCTTGTCTTTCTTTAGTACTGTCAAGAGAATCTGAATTTAGTGAAACTTCTATTAGCTCATCAAAGCTAAGGGCTCCTGTTTTGCTGGTGAGCGCTTGGGTGGGGCAGGCGACTGAACAGGTGCCGCAGCCAAGGCAGATCGTCTTGTCCACGACTATTTCGTTTTCCTCAACCGAAAGAGCTCCCGTGGGGCAGGCGTCTACGCAGGCGGTGCAGCGGGATAGCTTATGCCGCACTTTTGTGCAGCGTGCGGGCTCTATTGCAGGTGCGGTTCCGGCTAGCTTGAACATGATGTTGGTGGCTTCGTCGAGCGTAACCATGTTTGCTCCTTACCGTTCGCATGCCTTGCTTGGATACTGTGAGTGTAGTCCTTGGGCGCGCTTTCTTCTAGAAACAAAACACCCCCAAGATTACTTGGGGGTGTAAAGCTTTGCTTATTGAAGTCTAAGCTCTATAAGCGAATTAATGCTAGTTAACGGCTTATAGCTCCATGGCAACTTGGCGTGCTTCCTCGGTTGCGTTGAGGCATCGGCGTGCCTTAACGGCGTCGCCGATGGTGTGAACGCTCACGCCAGCTTCCCTCAGAGGCTCGGTAAGCTCGTCGTAGCTCTGGTAGCCGAGTGCCATGACCACGTTGTCAAAGCCGCGGATGGCATGCATCGAGCCGTCAATCGCGTCCTTGTAATCGACGCCGTCGGCAAGGAACTCGCTTGCGCGCGCGTTGTAGATGACCTTCACGTGGTTCTCGGCGAAGTTCTTCTCGACGAACTTCTTGTGTTCGCCGATCATGCCCACGCCGTAGTAGCTGCGCGTTGCGAGCAGGGTCACGTCGTAGCCGAGCTCGCCCAGGAAGTCAGCGGTCTCGGTACCCACCAGGCCGCCGCCGACAACGAGCACCTTTTTGCCAGGCACCTGCTGTCCGGTAAGGACGCGGCCAGCATGCAGGATCTCGGGGCTGTCGGCACCGGGGATGTCGCGAATCAGGGTCTTTGAGCCGGTTGCCACGATAACCTCGTCGGGATTCTGCTCGCGGACGAGCTCAGGCGTGACGGCGGTGTTCATGACGATGTTCACGCCGGCCTTGTGGCAGCGCACGATGTAAGAACGAACCAGGTTGGTGATGTCTCCCTTTCCGGGAGGGAAGGCGGCGATGCGCATGTTGCCGCCCAGAACGTTCGAGGATTCGTAAAGCGTCACCTCATGCCCGCGCTCAGCGGCTATGAAGGCCGCGCACAAACCAGCGGGGCCGCCACCTGCAACCAGCACCTTCTTCTTGGTCTTGGCGGCAGGCTCGCCTTCAAGCTCGAAGCCGAGGAAGGGGTTTACCAGGCAGCGGATGGGTTTGCCCTGATACATGTTGGCGGTGCAGCCTTGCAAGCAGGCGATGCAGGGAGTCAGGTCGCCCAGATCGTCGTTCATGGCCTTGTTGGGGGTGTGGGGGTCGGCCAGGGACTGGCGACCGAAGGCCACCAAGTCGGCGCGGCCTTCCTTGATAAGGAGGTCGGCGTACTGGGGCTCGGTGAAACGGCCGACGGTGATGATGGGAATCTCAACCGCGCGCTTGATCTCGGTGGCAAGCTCGGCGCTGAATCCGCCGTGGACCGTGGTGGGAGCCCACATGAACTCGTCCTTGATGTGGACGGCGCGCGAGACATGCAGGCATTCGACGCCGCATTCCTCGAGGTAGGCGGCCACGGCTGCGGAGTCGTGGACGTCCATGCCGCCCTCGACCTCGTCGG
This sequence comes from Oscillospiraceae bacterium, assembly GCA_963635145.1. Taxonomy (GTDB): domain Bacteria; phylum Actinomycetota; class Coriobacteriia; order Coriobacteriales; family Eggerthellaceae; genus Anaerotardibacter. The sequence continues at coordinate 126 of CAVHFE010000010.1, read as the reverse complement.
AGGAGTTGATGCGCGCGAGGATGGCGACCTTGCCCCCGACGCGCTTCTTCACCTCTTCGACGATGAGGCGCGGGAAGCGCATGCGGTTCTCGAAGGAGCCGCCGAACTCGTCGACGCGCTTGTTGG
>CAVHFE010000009.1:0-61180 GCA_963635145.1 Oscillospiraceae bacterium | reverse complement strand
GAACGAAGACCTTGAACACGTGGATGTTGCTCCTCTGGATGAGAGTGAACCAGAGGAAGAGCAAGTTCCTTCTTCCACTGCTCGCTCGCTGCGTCATCAGGCAGCTAGTGCAAGCTCCGCATTCGGCGGTTTCATGAACAAGGTTCAGCATATGGCCGAATCTGCAGCTGCCGCTGCAACGGAAGCAGGCACGCATCTGGCCGAGAAGGCCTCTAACGTTCGTGCTTCTTCAACCGTTGCTGAAGAAGCCTTTGATCGGCCTGCCGCCGAGCAAAATCTCGCTGAGGAAGAGCTCGACTACCGTGAGGATGAAACTCTCGAGCCTGAGCAGGAATCCGCAGCCGCTACAGAAGAGGACTTCGAAGAAGCTCCCGCCGCTGAAAATTTGGACGAGGACGCCCCGGCAGAAAGCGAGCCGGTAGCCGAGCCTAAGATTCTCGACGCAATGGATGTATCCGCATTCATGGATAAAGCCGAGACCGAGGACTCCTCCGACGACGCAAATGGCGAAACCACCAAGCCTGTCTCCATGCAGGAAATCCGCGAGGCTATGGCAAGCGTTTCGGACGCCGTTGTTCCGGCAAAGGAAGCTCCTGAGTCCTCCGCTGCGGCAGCCAAGGCCGAAGAGCAGGTTTCGCCCATCGTCGGTATGAAGCTGGATTCCTTGCCTTCAATTCCTGAAAGCAAGGGCGCCGATCAGGTAATCAAGCTTCCTGAACTCAACGCGAACGAGGTTTCTCAGGTTGAGGCGGGAAGCCAGCGTGCTCCCATGTCTCAGGATGCAAAGCGCTCACCTTTGGTTTCCGGTGCCATTCCTCGTATCAGCGCCGGCGAGCTTGAGCGCGATTCCCAAAGCGATCGCTTTGGTTTGAACTTGCCGCCCTTGGGCGCCGAGTCCGACGTTTCGCACGAAGTCGTTTCCGCTACCAGCTCCTTCAGCACGGTTGGCGGTACGGGCGCGTTTGCTCCCGTTGGCGATGAGTTGGTTGAGGGCATCCCCGAGGAAAACCTCTACGTGGAAGATGCCGATGACTCTTCCTTCGAGGAATCTCATACCGAAACCGGTGCTTATGCCGGCCCCGAATACGTTGATATGCCCCAATCTCGTGTTGGAAGGCTCTTTGGCCGCTTCGGTCGTAAGAACAAGAAAGCTGAGCAGGAGTCGCTTAACGAATGGATCGGCGCTGATGAAGGCTATACCGCCAAGGGCGCCGGCGAAAGCCGTGAAAGCTGGGAGAGCTTCCGCGACCAAGAAAACTCCGGCAAGTACGAAGGCGGCGCTTTCAGCCTCGACAACCTGCGCAATATTGACGTTAAATCCATTGGCAAGCGTTTTGGCAAGGGCGGTCAGGAGCCTGAGGAAGTGCCTGCCGATGATGCCTTTGCTGCCGACGAAACCAAGGGTTTCAGCGTTACCGACGTGGCGGATGCCGCTGACAGCGTTGATCTTGATGCCGTGATGAGCCATCCGGTTGCCTCTTCGGAGGACCCCGCCGCCGAGATCAGCCAGGCGATGCAGCATATCAACGAGTTCCGCCATCCTGGAATTGATACCGAGGTATGGTTCGTTGGTTTGGGTTCCGAGATTGGTAGCAATTCGGGTATGCGAGCATTCTTCGACGCTCATAAGGACGAGCTCGAGGGTGCCACCATCATCAACCTGCAGGCTCTTGGTGCAGGTCGCTTATCTTTGATCGATAAAGAAGGTGTCCTTTTCCCTGCTAAGCCTTCTTCTCGCGTTAAGCGATTCATGCGTCAGGCCGCCGAGCGTTCGAAGGTTTCTTATGGCACCGCCCAGTTGCTGAGCGTTGAGACGCCCGGTTCCTTCGCTATCCGTCGTGGTTACCAGGCCTTCAGCATCGTCGGCGTTAAGGACGGCAAGCCTGCTTACTACGCCGAAAAAGAGGACGTGCTGGATAACATCGATGTTCAGTCGCTGGAAGACGCAAGCTCCTTTGTTATGGAACTGTTAAAGGTCATCTAGGTCTAGCTTCTTGGCTTCAGCCGATAAGGCATGAAAGCTTTGATTGTATGAATTCGATACCCCTTGTTGCCCATTTTGGCGGCAAGGGGTATTTATTTATGTTTTATCTGGTCAAATGCAGATGCTGCAAGTACAATGGTTTGCGCATTATGAGCTGTCCGGATTATGGGGAATTAATCGGGACGCGATACTTTATTAGAAAGAGGATTACCATGGCTGTTGTTGGCTATTGCGTTAAGTGCAAGGATAAGAAGGAAATGGTCAACCCCACCGAGGGCGTTACCAAGAACGGCCGCGTTATCACCAAGGGCACCTGCCCTGAGTGCGGCACCAAGATGTCTCTCATCGGTGGCGTTGCTAAGAAATAGCTTCTAGCTACACTTTCGCGGGTGTCGCCAAGTGGTAAGGCCCCAGCTTCCCAAGCTGGTACGCGCGGGTTCGAATCCCGTCACCCGCTCCAAAAAAATCAACGGACAAGGAAATCTTCCTTGTCCGTTTTGGTTTCAACTGCTAATAGGGATTAGAACCGATAAGGTGGAATCCCGTAAAGAAAACGTGCCAGTGGCACGTTTTTAGGGATTCGCCCGCAGGCGCTTGCGCCAAGGGGAAGAGCGCGAAGCGCGGGAATCCCTTACACCCGCTCCATAAAAATCAACGGACAAGGAAATCTTCCTTGCTCGTTTTTTGTTTTAGCCCAGCCTCCCTTGAATGCTTCTTGGCCTCTGCTTACCCTTAGTGCATCGTGTTCAAACGAAAGGATATGCCATGCCCTTCGACGCTTATATATTCGATCTGGACGGAACTCTGCTCGATACTTTGCCGGACCTCCATGTCAATGTTAACGAGGCGCTTGCGCGCAAAGGCTTCGCTCCGCGCTCCATCGAAGAGGTGCATAGCTTTATTGGCAACGGTGCCCTTGCTTTGGTGTGGTCGTGCGTCCCTGAAGGCACTTCTCAAAAGGAAGTGGACGAGGTCTATGAGCTTTTTTGTTCCTTGTATAAGGACTATGGCATGAACCTGACTAAGCCTTTCGAGGGAATCCCCGAGGTGCTTGAAGCCCTTAAAGCCGAAGGAGCAAAGCTCGGTATCGTTTCGAACAAATTCGATGGCGGCGTCAAGGCGGTCGAGGCGCGCTACCTTCCCGGTTTGTTTGGTTGTGCCTTGGGCGAAAGCGTTGAGGTGCCTCGTAAGCCTGACCCTACTGGCTTGCTCAAGTGCGCACAGGAGCTTGGGGTTGAGCCTGAGAATTGCGTGTACTTCGGTGATTCCGCAAGTGACATGCGCGCGGCTCACAACGCAGGCATGTACGCCGCTGGATGCACTTGGGGCTATCCAACAATCGATATGCTTAAAGAAGGCGAGCCCGACGTGCTGATCGATTCTCCGGCACAGATTGGCACCGTCGGCCGCTAAGCAGCAGTTTGTTTTGTTATTTGCCCCAAGGCGGGAAAATAGCCAAGCATCTAAGGAACTGCCTGTTTTTAAGTACTGCTTTCCTACCCTTTTCAGGGATTATAGGAAAAGCATTTTCAATTAAGTCAAAAAGAAACAGGCCATGCGAACCGTAGTCGCATGGCCTGTTGTTCGATTCGTGCCCGGGTGGGGCCTCGCGGCTTTAGCTAATTAGCCCTCATAGCCGTTGGGGTTGCCGGATTGCCAGCGCCAGGTATCCTCGCACATGCGAGCGATATCGTACTGAGCTACCCAATCAAGCTCGTCGCGCGCCTTATCGCAGGCTGCATAGCAGACCGCGATGTCACCGGGGCGGCGATCCTTGATAGCGTAAGGAATCTTATGGCCGCAAGCCTTCTCGAAAGCGGCTACCACTTCAAGAACGCTGGTGCCCTTGCCCGTGCCAAGATTGAACACGCCAACACCGTGGCGGGTTCCGTCTTCGCTTACCGGGCCCTGATAGCTGCCGCGACCGATGGGCTCACCGGTGCCGATTTTGCCAGCCATCCATTCAAGCGCCTTCACGTGGCCAACGGCAAGGTCGACTACATGGATGAAGTCGCGCACGCCCGTGCCGTCGGGAGTTGGGTAATCGTTTCCGAACACGCCGAGTTCCTTGAGCTTGCCCGTGGCGACCTGCGCAACGTAGGGTAACAGGTTGTTGGGGATACCCTTGGGATCCTCGCCGATAAGGCCGCTTTCGTGCGCGCCGATGGGGTTGAAGTAGCGCAGAAGAACGACGCTCCACTCATCGTCGGCCAGATAGAAATCGGTAAGGATGCGCTCGAGCATGGCTTTGGTCTCGCCGTAAGGGTTGGTGGTTTTACCACGCTCAAGATTCTCGGTGAAGGGCACCTGCGCCTCTTCGCCGTAAACGGTGGCGGAGCTGGAGAAAATGACGTTCTTGCAGCCGTGCTTGCGGGCAACGTCGAATAAGGTGAGTGCGCCGCCGACGTTGTTCCAGTAGTACTCAAGGGGCTTCTGCGTCGATTCACCCACGGCCTTGAGGCCGGCGAACATGATGATGGCGTCGATGCTGCAATCAGTGAAGACCTTGTCCATCGCGGGGCGATCGAGGATGTCCGCCTCGATGAAGACGAGCTGCTCGTCGTTTGCGCCGGTGATTTGGCGGATGCGATCGATGGCTACCTTGCTGGAGTTGGAAAGATTGTCGACGATGATGACCTTGTATCCACGGTCGAGCAGCTCGACGGCGGTATGACTTCCGATGTATCCCGCGCCGCCGGGAAGTAGGATGGTGAGCTCTTCGGGCTTCTTGTTAAGCTCCTTGTTTGCCATAGCGGTCCCTTCTTTTGCATGGTTAGCCTTGGGGTCTTATGCCTGCCAGCCTGCGATTTTCATGCGCTTCGCAAAACATAGTTCCACGTTACGCGTTGTTTTTTAAAAGATGTTTCGTAGTTTATCGCTTATGCATGGTCCCTGAGCTGTTTTAGAAGTTTCCATGCAAGTTTCTTACCTTCCGGGGAGGAAATCTTGTTTTCAAAATCCTCGAAGCAAAGAAGCGGCCTTCCGAGCAGGCGTTGCTCGGTTTCGAGCGCGATTTGCATATGGTAGGCATCGGCCAGGGCTTTGGTCGCCTTAATGTCGCTTGCAACCACCGCAAGCGGATCAAGCGTTTCAATGATGAAGATGAGTTCTTTGGGTTCCAGCTGTTCCGCATTTTGCAGCGCGGTGACTGCCTGCCCGCCGGCATCTTTGGGAAAGCCGAGTTGCAAGGCGCTGCTTTCAAGCGCGTTTTGGGCATCTTCGTTTGCGATTCCCGAGCAAACGGTGACGAACAAGCCGTTTTCGTTGCCGGAAAGATGCGCGCCGTAGCGTTTGAAAATATCGTTTTTGATTGCCTCGAAAGCTGATGGCACGGGAGTCCCCTTTGAAAACGCCTAGGTTCCTAACGCTTGAAATGCTAGCGAATTTCACCGCCCGAAAGGCTCTTTGACAAATAAATTTTAAATTCCCAGGAACCTTGCGACTACGGTGGTGTTACATTTTCTTTAATTCGTGTTCACATTACCTTGATAGGAGAAATTATGTGCACTAACGGAATCAACACCGGTCAGTTTGAGAAGATGATTGACCAGATCGACGACCATATCAAGCTCGAGCGCCGCTGGGTTCACAATCTCGGCCACGACGCCGAGGACGCGGGTTTCCCCACCGTCGGCGCAAAGCTTCATGAGGCTATGGCGCTGCTCGACCAGGTGCGCGCGACGCTCGACGATGCGAAGGATGCCCTTGAGGACGACGCCGAGGCCGCTTCGGGCGTTCAGGTTAATTTGGTGTAGCCTCCATGCGCAATGATTTAATGCGCTTTTCCGTGGCGATGCCCGAGGACCTGCTCGTCAAGTTCGACAGGCTGGTGGCGCGTCGCGGTTTGGCCAAGAACCGCTCGGAGGTCGTGCGCGACCTGGTGCGCGAGGCACTGGTTGAAGACGAGTGCTCGATTCCCGGGCGCATCGTCATGGGCACGCTTACCATTGTGTACAGCCATCATGCCAACGACCTGCAGGAAAAGCTTCATCACATCCAACATCATTACCTTGATGTGGTGATTAGCTCGACGCACGTTCATGTTGACGAGGACAATTGCCTTGAAGTCATCATCATGAAGGGCGAAACGGGCGATGTGCAGGATATTGGCAACCTCATCCTGGGAACCAAAGGCGTCAAGACCGGCCGTTTAGTTATGACCACGACGGGCCAGTTCATTTAGCGGATTTTTTAAAAGCGGTAGTGCAACCGTAGGCGCGCTGCAGCGCCCCCAGGAAGCTCTTTCAATTCCATTCCTCAAGGAGGTCGGACATGGATCAAACGGTGTTGTTGGGTCACGGCAGTGGCGGCACTATGATGAAGCGCATCATCGACGAGGTGTTTTTCGACGCGTATGCGGGCGAGGAACTCCGCGAAGGAAACGATGCCGCCCGCCTGAAGGCGGAGCCCGGCCGTGTTGCTTTTTCGACCGATAGCTTTGTGGTGACCCCGCATTTCTTCCCCGGCGGCGACATCGGGCGTTTGGCTGTGTGCGGCACCGTCAACGACGTGGCAACATCGGGCGCGGTTCCGAAATACTTGAGCTGCGGCTTTATTCTTGAAGAGGGTTTTCCCATGGAAGACCTGAAGCGCATCTGCCAAACGATGGCCGACGTTGCCAAGGAAGCCGGCGTGCATATCGTCACGGGTGATACGAAGGTAGTCAACCGCGGCTCGGGTGACGGCGTGTTCATCAACACCTCGGGCATAGGCTTTATCCCCGACGGAGTGGATTTGTCAGGCGCCAATTGCAAACCCGGCGACAAGATTTTGGTTACAGGCACGCTCGGCGACCATGGCATCACCATCATGGCCTGCCGCGAGGACCTTTCCTTCCAGGCTGACATCCAAACCGACGCCGCTCCGCTCAATCATCTGATTCAGGAAGTTATTGCTGCGGCCCCCGGCACCCGCTGCTTCAGGGACCCTACCCGCGGCGGCCTTGCCAGCACCCTAAACGAGCTTGCCGACCAGTCGGGCGTTGATTTCCTTGTTGAGGAAGACGCCGTTCCGGTGAAGGACGCTGTGCGCGGTGCGTGCGAGATGCTCGGCTACGACGTGTACCAGGTGGCCAACGAGGGCAAGATGGTGTGTATCGTTCCTGCCGAAGAGGCCGAGGCGGCGCTGGCGGCTATGAAGGCCAACAAGTACGGCGCGGATGCGGCGATCATCGGCGAGGTCCAAGCATGCGAAGAGGGCCGTGCACCTCGCGTTATGCTGCGAACGGGCTTCGGAACGACGCGCATCATGGACATGCTGGTGGGCGAGCAGCTCCCCCGCATTTGCTAGCTTTATGCATCTTGGATGCCTTTAGGCAATAAAAGTGGCATTGCCGCTTACAACGGCCTTTTGTTCTGGTATGTTCGCAACCGTGGAAATTGCACTTTCCATGAAGCGAAGAAAAGGAAGGGGTACCAAAATGGCACATCCCGTAATTAACGATGAGTGCATCGGCTGCGGTATCTGCGTTGACTCTTGCCCTCAGGGCGCCATCGACGTCGTCGACGGTGTTTTGAAGGTCGTTAACGAAGAGGCATGCATCGCCTGCGGCGACTGCGTCGAGGAATGTCCTATGGGCGCGATCGAGGAGATCGCCGAGGATTAAACCTTGGGTCACATACCGTGCAAACTAGGAGCCGCAAGGCTCCTTTTTGTTTGCTCGGGCGGCACCGTTTCCAAGAATTGGGCTATGGGACAAAATGGGCCTAAAGGCCGAAAGTGCGGTTATAGGACGAAAAGTGTGTCTGATTTAAGGCGTTGACGCAGGTCAATGCCTTATTTTTTGCGAAAAAGTCAGTTGCGGCGAATTTTTGAGCAGCAGACTCAAGTTACAGATCTATATAAGGTCTTGTTAGATTTTCAGAGCCTTCCGCGCTTGAATTATGAAGAGCAAACTAGAGTAATGAACTGGGAAAATGTAGCATCATCAAATAATCTTCAAATTACAAAGAAGGAAATTTGACAATACCCCACTTAGATTTTATATTCCTAAGTATCGAAGAAGGCTTAAAGGCCCTGCGCTCCCCTTCTTCATTTACTTAGGTAATAAAGGATGGCCGGTGCAAGCCGGTCAAAATTGAAAGGATAAGACAATGGCTAAGATCATTGGCATCGACTTGGGTACCACCAATTCAGCTATGGCCGTAATGGAGGGTTCTGAGCCTGAGATTTTGGTTAACGCGGAGGGCGACCGTACCACTCCTTCCGTCGTTGGCTTCAAGGATGGCGAGCGCACCGTCGGCAAGGCCGCTAAGAACAAGGCAGTTACCAACCCCACCAACACCATCGCTTCCGTGAAGCGCTTCATCGGTCGTTCCTACGTCGAGACGAGCGACGAGCAGAAGACCGTCGCCTACAACGTGAAGTCCGGCCAGGGCGGCCGCGCAGTCGTCGACATCGACGGCAAGGAGTACACCCCCGAGCAGATTTCCGCTGAGGTTCTTCGCAAGATCAAGAACGACGCCGAGAAGCGCGTCGGCGAGCCTGTGAACCAGGCGGTCATCACCGTTCCCGCTTACTTCAACGACGCTCAGCGCCAGGCAACCAAGGACGCTGGCAAGATCGCCGGCCTTGAGGTGCTGCGCATCATCAACGAGCCTACCGCTGCAGCACTAGCTTACGGCCTTGATAAGACCACGACCGAGCAGAAAGTTCTGGTCTTCGACCTGGGCGGCGGCACCTTCGACGTCTCCATCCTCGAGCTTGGCGACGGCGTCTTCGAGGTTTGCTCCACCAACGGCGACAACCACCTGGGCGGCGACGACTGGGATCAGCGCATCATCGACTGGATGGCCGACAAGTTCAAGAACGAGAACGGCGTCGACCTCCGCGCCGACAAGATGGCCCTGCAGCGCCTGAAGGAAGCAGCCGAGAAGGCCAAGATGGAGCTTTCCTCCACCAGCCAGACCTCCATCAACCTGCCCTTCATCTCCATGAACGAGAACGGTCCTCTGCATCTGGACTACACCCTGACCAAGGCCGAGTTCGAGCACATGACCAGCGATCTGCTCGCTCGTTGCAAGAAGCCTGTTGAGCAGGCTCTGCGCGACGCCGATCTGACCGCTTCCGACATCAACGAGGTCATCCTCGTCGGCGGCTCGACCCGTATGCCCGCCGTTCAGGACCTGGTCAAGCAGATCACCGGCAAGCAGCCCAACATGTCGGTCAACCCCGACGAGGTTGTTGCTATGGGCGCAGCTGTTCAGGGCGGCGTTCTTGCCGGCGACGTTCAGGGCATCCTGCTGCTCGACGTCACTCCCCTTTCCCTGGGCGTTGAGACCATGGGCGGCATCATGACCAAGATGATCGATCGCAACACCACCATCCCCACCCGCAAGACCGAGATCTATTCCACCGCGGCCGACAACCAGACCAGCGTTGAAATTCACGTTCTTCAGGGCGAGCGCCAGATGGCTCGCGACAACAAGACCCTGGGCAAGTTCCAGCTGACCGGCATCCCCGCGGCACGTCGCGGCATGCCTCAGATCGAGGTCACCTTCGACATCGACGCCAACGGCATCGTGAATGTTTCCGCTAAGGATTTGGGCACTGGCAAGGAGCAGCAGATCACCATCTCCGGCTCCACCGCTCTGTCCGACGACGAAGTCGATCGCATGGTCAAGGACGCCGAGGCTCATGCCGAGGAAGACCAGGCACGCAAGGAAGAGGCCGAGACCCGCAACAACTGCGACGCTCTGGTCAACGCCACCGAGACCACCCTGGGCGAGGTCGGCGACAAGCTGAGCGGCGATGTTAAGTCCGAGGTCGAGTCCGCAATCGCAACCGCCAAGACCGCGCTTGAGGGCACCGACATCGAGGCCATCAAGCAGGCAACCGAGGCGCTGCAGCAGGCCGGCCACAAGATGGCCGAGGTCGTCTACTCCAACGAGCAGGCACAGCCTGGCGCACAGCCCGGTGCAGGCGCCGCCCCCGCAGACGACGTGGTTGAGGCCGACTTCGAGGTTGTCGACGACGACAAGAAGGAGAACTAATCATGGCAGCCGATACCGAGATCGACGAGAGCCCGGAGGTTCCCGAGCCCGAGCCTACCTCGGACGAGGCCGCCGTTGATGCCGAGCAGGAAGCCAAGGAGTCCGAGGCCAGCCCCGAGGACGAACTGGAAAAGGCTCTTGCCGATGCCAAGGAATGGCAGGACAAGTACCTTCGCCTGCACGCCGAGTGGGACACCTACCGTCGCCGCATGAAGGAGCAGCGTGCCGAGGAAACGGCACGCGCCACCGAGGGTCTGATGAAAAATCTGATCCCCGTGGTCGACGATTTCGACCGCACCTTGGCCTACGCCAAGGACAACGGCGAAGGCGGCTTGATCGAGGGCGTTGAAGCGGTGTTCAACAAGTTCACCGACGCACTCGTGAAGGACGGCCTCGAGATCATCGATCCCGCCGGCCAGGCTTACGACGCGCTTCTTGCTCAGGCAGTCGGCGTTGTGGAAGATGCTTCGGTCCCCGACGAGACGGTTTCCCAGGTGTTCCAAAAGGGATACCGCCTAGGCGTCAAGGTGCTGCGCCCCGCGATGGTCACGGTGACCAGCGGCGGGCCCAAGCGCGAAGCCGAGGACACCGAGGAAGACTCAGAATAAGAATGGTTAGGAAGGCGGGCATATGTCCGCCTTCCTTTTAAGAGAAGAGGTGAGTCGCTATGGGCGCAACCCCCGATTACTACAAGACGCTGGGCGTTTCGCGTGACGCCTCTGCTGACGAGATAAAAAAGGCTTACCGCAAGCTTGCACGTGACAATCACCCCGATGCGGTAAAGGCTCGCGGTGGCAACGCCGAGGAAGCCGAAGAGAAGATGCGCGCTATCAACGAGGCGTACGAGGTTCTCTCCGACGACAAGAAGCGCCAGATGTACGACCAGTACGGCACGGCGAACGAGAACCAGATTCCCTTTGGCGGCGGCGCTGGCTTCAGCGGGTCGTGGGCTGATATTTTGGAGAGCCTGCGCAATGGCGAGGGCTTTGGCGGGTTCAGTGGCTTCGGTGGATTCGGCGGCCCCTTCGGCGGTGGCCAGCCGATGCCCCAAAAGGGTGCCGACAGGACTGTGAAGCTCAACATCAGCTTTGACGAGGCCTTCAAGGGCACCGAGAAGAAGATCCGCGTCCGCCTTGAAGCGGGATCCGAGCCCCAGACCCTGCCGGTGAAGATTCCTGCCGGCGCGATCGATGGCGGCCAGGTGCGCTTGCGCGGCCGCGGCAACCCCGGAGTCAACGGGGGCCCTGCCGGCGATTTGCTGGTGAAGGTTCACATCACTGAGCATTCTTACTACCGCCGCGACAAGGCCGACGTGCTTATGGACGTTCCGGTTTCGATCGCCGAGGCGGCGCTTGGAACCCAGATCACCGTGCCCACTCCTGATGGTGCCAAGGTGAGGGTGAAGGTTCCCGCCGGTACGCAGTCGGGCACCAAGCTCACGATCCGCGGCAAGGGCGCTCCCCGCTTGGGCGCAGCTGGCGGAAGCGGAGATTTCCATCTCGTCATCAAGGTCGAGGTCCCTTCGTCCTTGAACGCGAAGCAGGAAGAAGCGCTTAAGGCTTACATGGAAGCAGACGAATCTGATTTGAGGCGATGGTAATGAACGACGCGGAACGTCCCGTTTACATGATTGGCGTCGCGGCCGAGCTTGCCGGAGTGCATCCTCAGACGCTGCGCATCTACGAGCAGAAGGGCTTGGTTTCGCCTCAGCGTACGAGCGGCAACACCCGCATGTACTCGCAGGCGGACATCGATCGTCTGCGTTTGATCAACGAGCTTACGAGCGAGGGGATCAACTTGGCAGGCGTTATACGCATCCTGGATTTGCAGGGCCGCCTAACCGAGCGCGACAACGAGCTCGACGCCCTGCATCAGCGCGTGCGACGCCTAGCCGACAGGGTTCATGAGCTTGAGACGCGCCAAAACGTCAACGAGCTGATGGAATCCACGATGGCCATCCAGCTGCGCCGCATCTAGCGCAGATGGGGCCGCGTGGGCACTGGGCGAGCGCCGGTTCAAAGCTGAGCGCAGCTTTGCTCGCAACAACTAAGGAAGCAATCCGATGACTTGTTCATCGGGCAAAAATAGGAAAACAATTTCAAAGGAGGCAATTATGAGACTCGATAAATTGTCCCTTACCGCCCAAGAGGCGATGCAGTCCGCGATGAGCGTGGCCGGCGAGCACGAGGCAGGCTCGGTTGAGCCCTTGCACTTGCTGGGCGCCCTGCTCGATGCGGGCGAGAACAATATCAAGTCCATCATCACCCGCATCGGCGCCGACCCCGCCGCCTTGGCCAACGAGGTCAAGGCCAAGCTCGACGCCCAGCCCCGCGTTCAGGGCGGCGGCTTCATGGGAATGGCCATGCCCTCGCAGCAGTTCATGAACGTCTTCGACAAGGCGGTCAAGATCGCTGAAAAGCTGGGCGATCAGTACGCCACCACCGAGCACCTGCTTATCGCGCTTTCCGAGGACAAGGGCGACGCGGGCAAGCTGATGGCGCAGCATGGCATCACGCGCGCCAACATCGAGGAAGCCTACGAGGAGCTGCGCGGCGACACTCGCGTGACCGATCAACAGTCCAAGACCGAGTTCGAGGTTTTGTCCCAGTACGGCATCAACCTGACCGCCCAGGCGCGCGAAGGCAAGCTCGACCCGGTTATCGGCCGTTCCGAGGAAATCCGCCGTACCATCCAGGTGCTTTCCCGCCGCACCAAGAACAACCCGGTGCTCATTGGCGAGCCCGGCACCGGTAAAACCGCCATCGTCGAGGGCCTGGCTCAGCGTATCGTCGCCGGCGACGTGCCCTCGAGCCTGCGCGACCGCGAGCTCATCTCGCTCGATCTGTCGAGCATGTTGGCGGGCGCAAAGTACCGTGGCGAGTTCGAGGACCGCTTGAAGGCGGTGCTGCGTGAGGTCAAGCAGTCCGACGGGCAGATCATCCTCTTCATCGACGAGTTGCACACCATCGTCGGCGCGGGTTCCTCGGGTGACAGCTCGATGGACGCCGGCAACATGCTCAAGCCCGCGCTTGCTCGCGGTGAGCTTCATGCCATCGGCGCCACCACCTTGGATGAATACCGCAAGTACATTGAAAAGGACGCTGCTCTTGAGCGTCGTTTCCAGCCCGTGCTCGTCGACGAGCCGAGCGTTGCGGAAACCATCGCGATTTTGCGTGGCCTGAAGGAAAAGTACGAGATCCATCATGGCGTGCGCATCAAGGACGCCGCCCTGGTGGCCGCTGCCGAGCTTTCCAACCGCTACATTTCCGACAGGTTCCTGCCCGACAAGGCGATCGACCTGATGGACGAGGCCGCAAGCCGCCTGCGCATCGAGATCGACTCGATGCCTGAGGAGGTCGACCTCGCCGAGCGCAAGCTGACCCAGATGCAGATCGAGGAGCAGGCGCTTATGAAGGAAGATGATGCCGCCTCGGCCGAGCGTCTGGAAGAGCTGCGCCGCGAGATGGCCGATGCCCGCGAGAAGCTTGATTCTCAGAAGGCCGCCTGGAAGAACGAGAAGGACGTGATCGTCAACGTTCAGAACCTCAAGTCCGAGCTCGAAAGCGCTCAGCATGAGGAAGAACAGGCAACGCGCGAGGGTAACCTTGGCCGCGCCGGCGAGCTGCGTTTCGGCACCATCCCCGAGCTGAAGGCGAAGATTGCCGAGGCCGAGGCTGTGCTCGAGGCCCGCGATGACGACAATAGCCTTTTGAAGGAGGAAGTTGGCGAGGAGGAAATCGCCGAGGTTGTGAGCGCCTGGACCGGCATCCCCGTAACCAAGATGATGCAGGGCGAGATGGCCAAGCTCGTCGACCTTGAGGCGAAGCTCCATGAGCGCGTGATCGGCCAGGACAAGGCCGTCAGCGCCGTGGCCGATGCCATCCGACGCAGCCGTGCGGGCCTGGCCGACCCCGAAAAGCCCATCGGCAGCTTCCTGTTCTTGGGTCCCACCGGTGTTGGCAAGACGGAGCTTGCGAAGGCTTTGGCGGAGTATCTGTTCGACACCGAACGCAACATGGTGCGCATCGATATGTCCGAGTACATGGAGAAGTTCAGCGTGCAGCGTTTGATCGGCGCCCCTCCGGGATACGTTGGTTACGACGAGGGCGGTCAGCTTACCGAGGCGGTTCGCCGTCATCCCTACTGCGTCGTTCTGCTTGATGAGATTGAGAAGGCTCATCCGGACGTCTTCAATATCTTGCTGCAGGTGCTTGACGATGGTCGCCTGACCGACGGCCAAGGTCGTGTGGTGAGCTTCAAGAACTCCATCATCATCATGACCTCCAACGTCGGTTCCGAGAGCATCCGCGCCTTCGGTCAGGAAAAGGCCGCCCGCGCCAAGAGCTTGGGCAAGAGCATCGAGGACATGATGCAGGGCGATTTGGACTCCATGGCCGAAGCTATGGCCGAGCTCACCACCAAGGTGAACGACTCGCTGCGCAACACCTTCCGCCCGGAGTTCCTGAACCGCATCGACGACATCATCACCTTCGACGCCCTCTCGATCATGGACGTCGAACCCATCGTCGATCTGCAGCTTAAGGAAGTTTCCGAGCGCCTGGCTCACCGCAAGATCGAGCTTGTCGTCAGCCCCGCCGCTCGCGAGAGCTTGGCAATCGACGGCTACGACCCGGTGTTCGGCGCACGTCCTTTGAAGCGTCTGATTCAACGCCAGGTTGTCGACCGCGTTGCGACCGCGATGATCCAGGGCGAGGTGTTGGCCGGCTCCAAGGTGGTGGTCGATCTTGATGGCGATGGGCACTACACCGTCGACATCCAGCAGCCCACTCCCGAGCTTGCTTCCGGTGCAAACGACTAATGGGGGCCTGAAAGCCCTTCAGTGAGCAGCTGGTTTACCGGTTTGCTTGCGAAATATCGGCGGCCGTCCTTCGGGGCGGCCGCTTTTGCGTCCTCTGTGCGAGCTTCCTTCTTGCACAGGGGTCGCGCTATGTACTGGGCCGCGCTATGTACTAGAATTGGCTGCATGAAATTGCCTGAGATCAAAAAGGACCAGACGAAAGTCTCGTTGGCGGGCGTCGGCGCATTGCTGACGTCCATTATTTCCTTTGTGATCGTGCTGTACGTGGTCACCATTTTGGTGAAGCTTGCCGCCACCTTCTGGGGATAGCGAATGTGGCAGCGATTTAGTTTCGACGACATCCTTACCATCGGGCATTACCTGGGCGTTCTGACCTCGGTGTTCGCCTTCGCCTTCCTGGCGCCGCTTTTGACGGCGCTCATTTGCCAAGAATGGGAGCCTTTTCTTCGTTATGCCATGTCGGCGGGCATCGCGCTCACCTTCGGCACCTTGCTGCGCTTGCTGCGCGTGAACCCTGGGCGCCTGACCCATCAGCAGGCCATGGCGGTTACGGGTTTGGCTTGGATGTTCTTGGCGCTCATCGCATCTGTTCCGCTCGCCTTTTCGGGGCACTATGCCACCTATCTGGATGCCCTGTTCGAAGGCGTTTCGGGCCTAACCACCACCGGCGCCTCGCTGGTGATCGATTTGGACCATATGGCCTACGCCGACAACATGTGGCGCTTCGTCCTGCACTTCCTCGGCGGCTTGGGCTTGATCGTCGTCGCCTTGGCTCTGGGGCTGATGGGCTCGTCGATGTCGGGCTTGTATTCCTCCGAGGGCCGCAGCGATCACGTGCTTCCCAACATCGTCACCACCACGCGCCTTATCGGCGGCATCTCGCTCGTGCTCATTGCGGTGGCGACCTTGCTGCTTTCCGTCTTCTGCTTGGTTTCGGGCATGGAGCCCTTGCGCGCCGTGTTCAACTCGCTTTGGATTGCGATTTCGGGCTTCATGACGGCTGGCTTCGCCCCAACGAGCCAGTCGATTTCCTATTACCATTCCTTCCCTTTGGAAATGGTTTGCATGGTTTTGATGATCTTGGGTTCTATCAGCTTCGCGTTGCTGGTTGAGGTGTGGAAGGGCCGTACCTTCAACTTCTTCAAGGACCTTGAAATCCGTGTCGGCGTTATCTGGCTTCTGGTGGCCACGGCGGTGTTCATGGCTTCCTTGGCGGTATCGGATACCTTCCCCGACTTGCCCGAGCTTTTGCGCCGCGGCGTGTTCATGGTGGTTTCGGCCATGTCCACCACAGGCTTCGAGGTGGTGACGAGCAATCAGCTGACCACCTGCTTCTCGTCGGGCGCTCTTTTGATCTTGATTTTGCTCATGTCCATCGGCGGCTCGAGCGGATCGACCGCTGGCGGTATGAAACTTATGCGCGTGGGCATTGTGGTTAAGTCCCTTGCTTCCACGGTTAAGGAAACGCTTGCTCCGGAAAACGCCCGCGTGTCGGTTGTGTACCACCACCTTGGCAGGCATGTTCTGTCAACCGACCTCGCACGTTCGGCCATGACCGTTTCGACCTTGTTCGTGGTTGCTTTCATTATCGGCGCGCTTGCCGGCGTCGCCTACGGCTACGATGCCATTTCGGCTATCTTCGACTCGGTTTCCATGGCCTCCAACGGCGGCCTTTCCGCTGGCGTGATCAGCACAGGCATGCCCGCTCCCTTGGAAGCCCTCTACGTTCTTGAGATGTGGGCAGGGCGTTTGGAGTACGTGACCCTGATCGCGCTGCTCGTCAAAATCGTTATGTCGGTGCTTCCCCGTCGTAAGGGCGCGAACTGATGGGTATCCTGGCAAAGAACATGACGAAGCTTATCTTGGGTGCCGCTCTTGTGTTTGCTCTGTGCGCGGGCATGCATGCCCAGGCTTTGGCCGACGAACCCGAGACTTCATCCGATAACACGGTCAACACCAACCAGCTCCCCGACAGCTCCTTCTTGTATGACGTGCCCATATCTGAGCTCACCACGGCCGATTCCTTCCATGACAACCAAACCGTCCAGGTAAAGGGCGAGGTCGTGGGCGACCTGATAGCAGACGAAGGGGCTTCCGCCTATTGCTGGGTGAGCCTGCAGGAGCTCGATGCGGAAGACCCGTCCGTTGTTTCCATCTACATGACGCGCGAGCTGGCCAATCAGATCGATGCCTATGGTCACTACGGCCAGCAGGGAACAACCTTGCAGGTCATGGGTACCTTCCATCTTGCCTGCGGCGACCATCAGGGCTTATCCGATATTCATGCCGAAACGGTTTCCGTCGTTGCCAGCGGTAAGGCCACCGTGGCCGAGCCGAGCTCGATCCTTTTCACCCTGGCTTGGGTGTTCCCCTTAATCGGTTTGCTGTTGGTTCTGTATTACCGCCATCGTAACGAGCAGGAGCGTTGATGCGAGGACGTGTGGTTAAACTTGATCGTGGTTATCCCTTGGTGCGTCTTGAGGATGGTGCCGAGGTTCGCTGCGAGCACGCTGTTGCCCTGGTAAAGACCAAGGAGCATCGCGCGGTAATCGGCGACGAGGTGGAAATCGAGCTGCCGAGCGGGCACGACAAGGGCCGCATCGTCGAGGTTCTTCCTCGCCGCACAAGCTTCGTCCGCAAGGATCCTACCGAGCGCGCCCTGCCCCAGACCCTTGCCGCGAACTTCGATTTGGTGCTGGTTGCCCAGCCTTTCGACCAGGTGAACACGCGCCGTTTGGAGCGCGAGCTGGTGCTTGCGCACGAGACGGGTGCCGAGGTCGTGGTCGTTTTGACCAAGGCCGACCTTTTAACCGACGAGGCCGACGCCAAAGCAGTGCTTAAGAGCATCGAGGGCTTCGTCGGCAACGACAAGGTCATGGTCTTGTCGGGCGAGGATCGCGCGTCGATCGATGCGGTGGCCGAGCTTATCGCCGACGAGGACAAGGTCGCCATCTTGGTCGGCCGCAGCGGCGTGGGCAAATCGACCCTGGTCAACATGCTGGTTGGCTATGAGCTGCAAAAAACCACCGAGGTGCGCGAGGACGGCAAGGGCCGTCACACCACTGTTTCACGTGAAATCATCAAGCTTCCTCGCGGTGGATACATCGTCGATATGCCGGGCGTGCGCGGGCTTGGCCTGTGGGACGCCGAGGAAGGAATCGGCGCCGCGTTCTCGGATGTTGAGGAGCTGGCGCAGTCGTGCAAGTTTCGCGATTGCAGCCACACCAACGAGCCGGGCTGCGCCGTCCAGGCGGCCGTCGCCGACGGTTCCTTGGCAACGCATCGCTTGGAGAGTTACCTGCGCTTGAAGGACGAAAGCGCCGAGGTGCGCCGCCGCCGTACCGAGGCCGAGCGCATCCGCACGCGCCGCGGGCATCCGCGCCGCCGGCGTTAGTTTATTTTCCTTTTGAATCTTCCTCAAATCTAATTCCCAGTAAATTACTATGATATAGTTCAGCTTAGACTGCATGGGCTGTCTGAGGTGTGCGCCGCGCGCCTTAGCCTGACCGCACATCAGGCGAAGGCAGCCTTTGAAAATACTGGAATTACGAGGAAGAGGAGTGATTCCCATGGCCAAGGCCATCCTTGAAACCAAGGGCTTGACTATCGCCGCGGACGAAACCCCGCTGCTGCATGAGATCGATTTGACCATCGATGAAGGGACGACCCATGTTCTGATGGGCCCCAACGGCGCAGGCAAGTCCACGCTCGGCTCCGCCTTGATGGGCAACCCCGAGTACACGGCCACGGCCGGCAGCATCATCTTCGATGGTCAGGACATCACCGAACTCTCGCCCGACAAGCGCTCCACCGCCGGCCTGTTCATGAGTTTCCAGGCTCCCGTCGAGGTGCCGGGCGTGCCCCTGTTCACCTTCCTGCGCGCCATCGTCGCGCAGCGCCCCGACCTTAAACTGCGCGGCCCCAAGCTTAAAAAGCGCATCACCGAGATCATGGCGCAGCTCGACATGGACCCAAGCTATCTTGACCGCGAGCTCAACGTCGGTTTTTCCGGCGGCGAGAAGAAGAAGGTCGAGATGTTGCAGCTTCTTTTGCTGCAGCCTAAGCTTGCCATCTTGGACGAAACGGACTCCGGCCTCGACGTCGACGCGCTCGACACCGTTTCGCGCGCCATTCGTATTTACCAGGAGGAGATGAACGGATCGCTCCTGATGATCACGCACAACACCCGCATCCTCGAGCATTTGGATGTTGACCAAGTGCACGTTTTGGTGCGCGGCCGTTTGGTCGATGCCGGTTGCGCCTCGCTCATCAACGAGATCAACGACCATGGCTTTGAGCGCTACGTTGGCCAGGCCGGCTCCGGTGCTGCGTCCGTTGCCGCAGCTCAGGCCAAGGCCGCCGCTGCTAAGGAAGAGCCCCATTTCGACGCCGCCCAGGCGATCGAGAACATGGAGGCTGCCCTTGCCGAGGCCGATGCCAAGGCAGGCGAGTGAAGATGACGTCGCGATCCCAAGTCGCCGACGTCGATCGTTCCCGCTACGACTTCATCAAAAGCGAGGCTCATAGCGAACGATTGAGCGCCGGTTTGACCCCCGAAATCATCAGGGAGATTTCCGCGCGCAAGGACGAGCCCGAATGGATGCTCGATCTGCGCCTGAAATGCCTGGACATTTACCACCGCACGCCCGTCCCCAACTGGGGCCCGGCGCTCGACGGCCTTGATATCGAGAACATCGTCACCTATGTGAAGCCCGAGGGCGAACAGAAATCCGACTGGGATTCCGTGCCCGAGGACATCAAAGACACCTTCGATCGTTTGGGCATTCCTCAGGCTGAGCGTGCCTACCTCGCCGGCGTGGGTGCCCAGTACGACTCCGAGCTGGTGTATCACAACATCCAGGATTCCGTTGCCGACCAGGGCATCGTCTACTCCGGCATCGAAGAGGCTATGAAGGACGGTTGGGAAGGCGTGATCCACGACCACTTCATGAAGCTCGTGCCGCCGACCGACCATAAGTTCGCTGCGCTTCATGGCGCCGTGTGGTCGGGCGGTTCCTTTGTGTACGTGCCCGCCGGCGTGAAGCTCGACTTCCCCCTGCAAAGCTACTTCCGCCTGAACGCCAAGGGCGCCGGCCAGTTCGAGCACACCTTGATCATCGTCGAGGACGGCGCCGAGCTTCATTTCATCGAAGGCTGCTCCGCGCCCAAGTACAACGTGGCCAACCTGCATGCGGGCTGCGTTGAGCTCTTCGTCGGCAACGACGCGAAGCTGCGTTACTCGACCATCGAGAACTGGTCGAAGAACATGTACAACCTCAACACTAAGCGCGCCACCGTGGGTGCCCGTGGCAGCATCGAGTGGGTCTCGGGGTCATTCGGCAGCCATGTGGGCTGCCTGTACCCGATGAGCATCCTCGCCGGCGAGAAGTCGACCAGCGAGTTCACGGGCATCACCTTCGCAGGCACCGGCCAAGATTTGGACACCGGTTGCAAGGTGGTGTGCGCTGCGCCCGAGACCAAGGCGGTGGTGAACACCAAGTCCATCTCCAAGGGCGGCGGCGTTTCGACCTTCCGCTCTTCGGTTTCCGTCACCGAGAAGGCCGAGAACGCGAGCGTGGCCGTTTCCTGCGCCTCGCTCATGCTCGACGACGAGTCCCGTTCCGACACGATTCCTGCCATGGATATCCGCAACCAGAACGTGAGCGTCGGCCACGAGGCCTCTATTGGCCGTATCGGCAACGACCTTATGTTCTACCTGATGAGCCGCGGTATCCCTGAGGAAGAAGCATCGACCATGGTAGTCAACGGATTTGCCAACCCGGTGTCCAAGGAACTGCCGCTTGAGTACGCGGTCGAGATGAACAACCTGATCAAACTTGAGATGGAAGGGGCGATTGGCTAATGGCAACCGAAACCAACACTGCTCGCGCTGCCGCTTCCTTCGGCTCTATGAACGGCCTGCTTACCAGCACCTGGAACAGGCTTGAAGCAAACGGCACGCCCTTCGAGCTTGACTCCTTGCGCATGGCCAACCCCTTTGCCGTTTCGCTCGATTTGCCCGTGGACGTGATGGGTCACGACCAGGAAGCATTCGACGGCGCTTGGGCCGCCCTTGAACAGCGTGCACGCGACATTTCCGCAAAGCGCGTGACCGTGCGCTCCACCGACGACGTGGATAAAGCGCCCTTCAACGAGTTCGCTGCCCAAGCGGCGGACGAGCTCGATGTTCCCGCCCGTAACGCCATCCCCCGCTCCGCGACGGATGCCGCCTTGGGTGATGAGGCCAGCGCATTCCTTCGTGCTCAGGCAACTGCCCATTCCATTGTTAATGTGGAGGCTTATCACGAGGCAAGCGCCCCCGTTGTCTTGCGCATCAAAGCGCAAGACGGTGCTTTTGCCGTGGGCAGCCTTGACGTTCATGTGCATGAAGGGGCGCGCCTCAACCTGGTTTTGGAGGCCGATTCTCCTTCGGCCGGCGCCGGCGCCGTCGGCATGGTGGTTCGTATCATCGCCGATGCGGGCTCGCGCGTGAGCATCAAGCAGTTGCAAACCCTGGCTTCCACCTGGGATTACTTCGAGTCCATCGAAATCAAAACGGCGGATTCGGCGCGCGTCGACGTCGATCAGGTGTACCTGGGCGGCAAGAAGAGCTTCTTCGGCTTCGGTAATGCAATGCTCGGTCACAAGAGCACCTGCAATATCGCCACCCATTACCTGGGTGCCGGAAGCTCTGCGCTTGATTTCAATTACCTCATCAGGCAGTTCGGCAAGCAATCCACCTCGAACCTCATCGCCAACGGCGTGCTCATCGGCTCGTCCGACAAGATCCTGCGCGGCACGATCGATCTGATCCATGGCTGCAAGGGCGCGGTTGGCCACGAGTTGGAAACCGTTCTTCTTGCCAATAAGGACGTGCGCAACCGCACCATCCCCATCATCCTGTGCGACGATGACGACGTTCAAGGCACCCACGGTGCGACCATCGGCCACGTGCCGGAATCGCAGCGCCACTACCTGGCCTCGCGTGGTCTTTCCGACGCGCAGATCGAGGCCTTGTTCACGCGCTCGCTGTTTGAGAAAGCCCTGATCGATGCCTTTGACGACGAGTCGCGCGCCGCGATTTCGCGTTTGGCCGAAACGAGCTTCAACTACGAACTGGGCGATGTGCCCGACGTGCGCGACGAGGAGTCCATTCAGGCGGCCATCGATGCCAAGGTGGCAGCGGGTCTGGCCGCCGGCGCGGCTGCGCGTTTTCAGGCGCAAGCTTTTGAAGGAGAGTAAGCATGGCAAATCTAAACAGGGATGAAGCCTTGGATATCAAGGCCAACCCTTTCAAGAAAGATTTCCCCCTGCTGGTTAACGAGTCGGGCCTGGCCTTTTTGGACAGCGCCGCCACTGCGCAGCGCCCCGCTTGCGTGCTCGATGCCCAGCGCAATTTCTACGAGACCATGAACTCGAACCCCCTGCGCGGCTTGTATCGCCTAAGCGTTGCTGCGACTCAGGCCATCGAGGATGCGCGCAAGGAAGTTGCCGCCTTCATCGGTGTCGATGATGCCGACGAGATCGTTTTCACGCGCAACGCCTCCGAATCGCTCAACCTCTTGGCGGTAAGCTTTGCGCCTTCGATTTTGGAGCCAGGCGACGAGGTTGTCATCTCCATCATGGAGCATCATTCCAATCTCATCCCCTGGCAGCAGGCCTGCGCGCGCACGGGTGCTAAGCTGGTGTATCTGCGCCCTGATGAAGAAGGCGTCATCACCGAGGGCGAGATGGATGCGAAGATCGGCTCCAAGACCAAGATCGTTTCCTGCACGCACGTGTCCAACGTGCTCGGCGTGCGCAATCCTATCGAACTTCTTACCAAGAAGGCTCATGCTCAGGGTGCGCTCATGTTCGTCGACGGCGCGCAGTCGGTGCCCCATATCCCTGTGGACGTGAAGGAGCTTGGCTGCGACGCCCTGGCTTTCAGCGGCCATAAAGTCTTCGGACCCATGGGTGTGGGCGTGCTGTGGGCCAAGCGCGAGCTTTTGGAGGCGATGGACCCGCTCTACACCGGCGGCGAGATGATCGACAACGTCACCGAGACCACGGCCACCTGGGCTCCCATCCCCATGAAGTTCGAGACGGGCACTCAGGACGCCGCCGGTATCGCCGGTTTGGGCGCCGCGATCCGCTATGTCAAGGGCATCGGGCTCGACGTTCTTGAGGCTCGCGAGGCGGCGCTTACCTCCGAGTGCGTCCGTCGTCTTTCCGAGCTGGATTACGTGGACATCATCGGCCCGAGCGATCCGACGGCTCACATAGGCGTCGTCTCCTTCAACATCAAGGGCATTCATCCGCATGACGTTTCGTCCATCATGGACACCGCCGATGTGGCCATTCGCGCAGGTCATCACTGCGCTCAGCCCTTGCTTGCCTGGATGGACGTCGAAAACGGCAGCTGCTGCAGGGCGAGCTTGGCATTTTACAACGACGAATCCGACATCGATCGCCTGATCGAAGCGGTGCAACTGGTTTGGAGGATTTTCCATGGGGCTTGAGAGCATCTACCAGGGTGCGTTGATGGAGCATAACTCCTATCCCACCTGTAAATACCCACTTGAGGAAGCCACACATGTGCACGAAGGCGTTAACCCTTCATGCGGCGACGACATCGTTTTGTCGCTCATCGTTGAGGACGGCGTGATCGTCGAGGCGGCCTTCCAAGGAAGCGGCTGCGCGATTTCACAGGCATCGGCCGACATCATGGCCGAACTGGTAACCGACAAGACGGTCGAGGAAGCCGAGGCTCTGGCCGAGACCTTCCTTGCCATGATCCGTGGCGAAAAGCTTACCGACGAGCAGAAGGCTTCGCTGGGCGAGGCGGCCGAGCTTGAGGGGATTTCCCGCATGCCCGCACGCGTGAAGTGCGCCCAGCTTGGTTGGCGTACGCTCAAGCAGATCATCGACGACGATGGCGACGGCTCGGGCAAGGTCGATTTCGAGGCTCTTGACGGCGAGGATCCCGAGGCTGCCAAGGCTGAGGCCGCTGCCGTGCGCGCTCAGGGCATCGAGTAGGTTTCAGCCATGATGATCACGACAAAAGGCCGCTATGCCTTGCGTTTGATGATTGATGTCGGCTGTCTGCCCGAAGGCGAGCGTACGAGCCTGCGTGCGGTGTCCGAGCGTACGGGCATCAGCGTCAAGTACCTGGAGCAGCTTGCGAAGACCATGGTTTCGCAGGGTTTTCTTGTTTCCGCCCGTGGTGCTCGCGGCGGCTATTCCCTGGCGCAGAGCGCTTCCGATATATCCGCTGGCGATATCCTCCGCGCGGCCGAAGGCTCCTATGCCCCGGTGGAATGCCTGGAGGATGGCGCTCCTTTGTGTCCCCTGCACGACGATTGCGCGACCGTGGGTTTTTGGGCGGGGCTCGAAAAGGCCATCGACGAGTACGTGAACAGCGTCACCCTGGGCAATCTTGTTGCGCAGCAGCGCATGAGCCACACCATTTCCGGCGACAAATTCGCCCAACAGGTCGAGGCACGCCTGGCCAATTGTTAGCGCGAGCTTCGGACTCCGTGTGCAGGGCGCAGGTGTAGGGTGCAGGTTTTCGCTCCCTTAGCTGTTCACTTGTCCCTCATATGCGAAAGAAAAGGCGACCCCGTTGTTCATGGGGTCGCCTTCTTCGTTTCGTTAAACTGCCGTGCTGCGTGCCCAGGTTTAGCCGCCGAAGGCGTCGCCCAGTTTTCCGGACTTGGTGCTGAACACGCGCACGAGCGTGTAGGGGTCGGAGTTGTCGCTCGGCGTGATCTTGGCCATGCTCACGATCTTCTTGCAGGTGCCCGTGCTTACCAGGTACTCGCCCCAGTCGTCGGTGTCGGAGGGCACCGTGATGCTGAAGTAGCGCTTCTTGGCGAAATGGATGCCCGCGATGCCGCGCGTGCTTTTGACGCAGAACCAATCGCCGCACCAGCAGGGGTCGGCACTGGGGGTGCGCCCGTAACGCAGCCAGCTGGGAAGGTTGTCGTAGTTGTAGACCTCGGCCTTTCGCATGGGCGTGTAGGTTCCCAGGTTGGCGATGCCGCCGCCGTAGTTGTAGGTGTCGGTGAAGCCGAAGCTGAAGCCGCTACGTCCGTAGGATGCCTGGTCGGGCGACATGTTTGAGGGCAAAACCATCGTATCGGCCACCTGGCCGCTTGCGGCATCGAGCAGGGTGAGCTGGTAATAGGTGCCCGTGCTTTCCGCGCGCGGCGTTACCACCACGCCTTCGCTGACGCAGGAGATGCGCGTGGCGAAGGCGCGCTTGCTCGTGATGAGCTCTTCGTAATCCTTGCTGCCGAAGTTGGCACTGCGCACGACGCTCGCAGCCGAGGCCTCTTCACCATCGGTGTTGGGGTTGACCTGCCAAAACGCGCGGTTCCCGTTGGCGGCGATGGAAGGGGTGAGCCAGTTGGCGTCGCCTTCGTCCACCTTTTTGGCCTTGCCTAGGCTGGAGCCGTCGAAGCTTGCGGTGTAAATGCGCCAGGAGCTTTCGTAGGTGTTGGCCTCGGTCCAGATGAGCCCGCCTGTGCCCAGGCGCGCGTCCATGATCTCGAAGCCGTCCTTGGCGCCGCGCGCCTTTTTCACCAGGCTTTTGGTTTTGCCGGATGAAAGGCTCATGGCCTTGATGGTGTTGAGTGGGGACGAGGTGTCGCCGGGAACCAGAAGGCAGGCGTAATCGTCGTTGTCGGCGAACACCAAGGTGCCGAAGGGAAGGTGGTAGCTTGCCTCGGCCGTCACGTAGTTTTTGGCTTTGACCTGCTTTAGGTCGTCAACGCCTGTGATGGCGTCTTCGGCTACCGATATGTAATCGGCGGTGCCGGAGCTGCCCTCGAAGGCGTCGATTGCCATGGATATGCCGCCGCCGGCAAGGGCTACGCCGCCTAAGGCCGCTGCGCCCGCGACCACCTTGCGGCGGGTAAGAAGCACGCCATCCGAGCCCGCACCGCCCTCGATGTTGAGCTCGCCGGGGTCTGAATTGCCCGCCCTTTGCGAGGTGAAGCTGGGAATGGAGCTTTGCGCCCCCTGGTAGGAGGTCGAAAAACCGCCCTGCGGGTTCTTGCCAGCGAATGAACCGATGATTCCGTTAAGGCCGTCCGCGATGCCGTCGAGCACCTTGGTTACCGGGTTGCCGCTTTTGGGGGCCGGCCCGCGACCAGCGCTGATGTTGCCGATGGTGTTGGCGCTGTGCTTGGGCGCCGACCTGCGAGCTGCGGGAATCGCGCTCTTGGTCGGGCGATTGGCGGCAGGGCGCCCTCCGCCCGCGCGCCCGCCGACGGGGCGGTTGTTTGACGGCCGAGCCGAGGGAGCCTTGCGTCCGCGGGGCGTGCCCGTGCGCTTGCCGGCAGCCGATGACGTGCGCGTCGTGGGGCTTTTGCGGCGAGTCGTATGGTCGGTGCGCTTGGTGGGCACGGCAGGTCCTTTCGGTTCGAATCTATGCATTCTTTATGGGAAATACGAGAAAACATTGTGGCATCAATAATCCCTTTAAAAGAGATTTAAGCCAAATTGCTACAATATTCTCAAACACGTCCGCAATGCGTCGAATCGCATTGTCTTAGGGTCGGCATCTGGGCATTCAGCAGGTAAAGCGCGTTTCAGGCAAGCAAGCAAGATCGTATGTCCGCCAGGTGCCTAAGGCCCGCGCACGTTGCGTAAAAGGAGAGAGATCATGAACAACGCAGAAACCCCTCGCATTCTTCTTGTTGAGGATGAAAAGGCCATCCGCGATGCCGTGGCCGCCTACCTCGAGCGCGAGGGATATTGGCTCACCTTGGCTGCCGATGGTCAGGAGGCCCTTGAAGAATTCTCCAAGCATCATTTCGACCTGGTCATCCTCGACCTGATGCTTCCTCGCGTTCCTGGCGAGCGCGTTTGCCGTGCCATCCGCGATAGCTCGGATTGCCCCATCATCATGCTTACCGCCAAGGGCGAGGTTGAAGATCGCATCATCGGCCTCGAGCTTGGCGCCGACGATTACCTGGTAAAGCCTTTCAGTCCGCGCGAGCTGGTTGCCCGCGTGCGCGCCCTTCTGCGCCGCACCAGCTCCGGCGAGCTGCAGCGCGAGGTCTTGGAATTCGGCGACCTGGTTATTGACATGTCCGGCCACAAGGTGCTCGTCAAGGGCAAGGAGGTCGACCTTACAGCTTCCGAGTTCAAGCTCCTCACCACGCTTTGCCGCTACCCCGGCCGCGTGTACAGCCGTATGGAGCTTGTTGAAAAGGTCTTGGGCTACGACTTCGAGGGCTACGAGCGCACCATCGATTCCCACGTTAAGAACCTGCGCGCCAAGCTCGGCGACAACCCCCGCAACCCAACCTGGCTGCATACCGTTCATGGCGTTGGCTA
This sequence comes from Oscillospiraceae bacterium, assembly GCA_963635145.1. Taxonomy (GTDB): domain Bacteria; phylum Actinomycetota; class Coriobacteriia; order Coriobacteriales; family Eggerthellaceae; genus Anaerotardibacter. Next base: position 34,059 of record CAVHFE010000009.1, on the reverse strand, counting down.
TCGTTTCGAGGATCCCACCAAGAACGGCGACTAAGCCAAAGTTTCCTTGCGCTTGCCGGGTGTTTTCTTTGCGGCTCCGGCCGAGCGCATGATATCTGTACGAATCCGGGCGGCCCCGACACCTTGCGTGTTGCGCCGCCCGGTACGTTTCGCTGAAAGGTCGGCTGATGGCTAACGAGCCTTTAATCGATACCACCGAGGGCTTGGATCCCGAAACCGGCCAACCCCGCGTCCGCCGCAAGCCCGGCTCCTATACCAAGCGCGTCATGGCGGCCTTCTTTGCTATCGCCTGCATGACCGTCCTGGTGATTGCCGTGGTGCTGTACCTGGTTTGGAACACCCACTTCAGCGATTACACGCATGAGAATATGCAGAAGGTGGCCAATTCGCTGTCCGAATCCATCGGTTACTCCTACGAAGGCAAGAACGCCGACGGCGAAGAGGAATGGTCGATGGAGGTTTTGTCCTCGGTCAACGTGGCAAGCGACCTGTTCGACACTTGGAACATCCGGGTGGAAAACAGCAAGGGCATGGTGGTCTACGACAACGACAAGAATTCGTCGAAGTCTTTGCTTGGGCCGCAAAAGGCCGGCTCGGACGTTGCCACCTCGGCCATCTATTCCGATGGTAAGCAGGTGGGTACGGTCTATGTTCGCGTGTTCGGCTCGTCCGATCTTTCAAGCTCGCTTGATCGCGAGTTCCAACTGCGCTCCTACCAGGCCATTTTGCTTGCCGGTTTGGTGGCCTTGGTTGTGGCCTTGGTCGGCGGCTTCTTTTTCAGTCGCGCGCTGGTGCGGCCCATCAACGAAATAACCCATGCGGTCAATCGCATCAAGGACGGCGATTACTCGGCGCGCTCGGGCCTTACCGGCAACGACGAGATTTCGCGCTTGGGCGAGACCTTCGACCGCATGGCCGATTCAATCGAGGCCAACCGCAACCTCGAGCGTCGCTTGGTCACCGACGTTGCGCATGAGCTGCGCACGCCCTTGATGGCCATCCAGGCAACGGTTGAGGCGATTATCGACGGCGTGTACGAGCCAAGCCCCGAGCGCTTGGAAACTCTCAACTCCGAGGTGCGCCGTCTATCGCGCCTGGTAGATGCGCTTCTTAAACTTTCGCGCTTGGAAAATCGCGCCAATCCCGTTGAGATGACGCGCCTTGATTTGTCTGAGCTGCTTGAGCAGGTGGTCGACACTCACAAGGCCTTCGTGGTTGACTCAGGCCTCAACTTCGAGTTCCGGCGCGACCCGCACGTGTGGGTCTTAGGCAACGCTGACATGATTCGCCAGGCAACGGCCAACCTCATCTCCAACGCGGTGCGCTACACGCCCGAAGGCGGCACGGTGACGCTCACGGTGAAGAAGGGCGACATCATGGGCCAGATTGCGGTTAAAGATACCGGCATCGGCCTTACGCCCGAGGAATCCAAGATGGTGTTCAGCCGCTTCTGGCGCGCCGACCGCGGTCGCGCCCGCGCCACGGGCGGTTTGGGAATCGGCCTTTCGGTGGTTAAGGAAATCGTCGATCGCCATAACGGCTGGGTCCACGTGGACGGCCGTCCGAACGAAGGCGCTTGTTTCACCATCTACATTCCGCTCATTCGCGAGCAGGAATCGCCGCGTCGTTTGCGAATCCGGCGAGAAAACGGAAAGAACCTTCCATAAATCCAGCCCGTTTGCTTCATAATAAGAAGATACGTTTCGTAAATTTCCGTAAACGAAAGAAGGCATGCATGCCAGGAATCGACATTAAACCTGATGCGCAAGGTAAGGTTCGCGATCTGTACGATCTAGGCGACAAGCTGCTTTTGGTAGCGTCCGACCGTATCTCGGCTTTCGACTACATTTTGCCTGATGAGATTCCTTATAAGGGTCAGGTTCTAACCCAGCTTTCCTGCTTTTGGTTTGAGCTTTTGGAGGGCGTGACCGAAAACCACCTGATCAGCTGCGACGTGGCCGATTTGCCCGAGCAGTTCAAGCCCTATTCCGATTACCTGGCCGGCCGCTTCATGCTCGTGAAGAAGGCCAAGATGTTCCCCGTCGAGTGCATCGTCCGCGGTTACCTTACCGGCTCCGGTTTGAAGGATTACCAGCGCACCGGCGCGGTCTGCGGCATCAAGCTCCCCGAGGGCTTGGTTAATTCCTCCAAGCTCTCCGAGGTCATCTACACGCCTTCCACCAAGGCTGAAATCGGCGATCACGACGAGAACATCAGCTTCGAGCGCACGGTCGAGCTGATGGGCGAGGCTGACGCCGCCGCCCTGCGCGACCTCACCATCAAGGTTTATACCACCGCCGCCGAGCATGCCTTGAAGCGCGGCATCATCATCGCCGACACCAAGTTCGAGTTCGGCATGATCGATGGCAAAATCGTCCTGGGCGACGAGGTTCTGACCCCCGACAGCTCCCGCTTCTGGCCTGCCGACACCTACGAGGTGGGCAAGGAGCAGCCGAGCTTCGACAAGCAGTTCGTGCGCAACTGGCTCAACGCCAACTGGGACCGCACCGGCGAGCCCCCTCATCTGCCCGCCGACGTTATCAAGGCGACGTCCGACAAGTACATCGAGGCCTACGAGAAGATCACCGGCCGCAAGTTCGTCGCCCAGTAAGTCCTAAGTTGCGCCGTCCGGCCTAAGCTTTAAGGGCCGCTGCCGGCGCAATATGAAAGTAGCAACAAGCAAGAGAAAGCGTTTTAATGGCCACTCGCAATCCTATGAACGAACGCAACACCACGTCCAAACCTGCTGGTCAGACTCGCAAGAGCGCTGCATCCGCAAAGCCGGTTACCAAGGCCGCCGCGTCCGTTTACGTCAAGGACACCACTGCCGCCCCCAAGAAGAAGGGCCTGCTGGCTCGCATGTCGAGTTCCAACCAGGAGCCCGAGACCGCCAAGGAGCGCAAGGCTCGCGAGCAGCGCGAGGCCAAGGCCGCCGCGAAGAAGGCTGAGGACAAGGCTCGTCGCAGCTTCAAGCCCAAGACCGCCGAGTACAAGAAGTGGCGCATCGTCTTCTTCGCCTTTTTGGCAGCTGGCCTGGTGGTCATGCTCATCGCCACCGCCTTCTCTTCGCTGGCCGAAGACAACTACATCGTCTACACGACGCTGCTCATCCTTGCTTGGGGCTGCCTGACCGGCGCCATCGTCACCGACATCAAAAAGGTCAAGCCCGCGCGCGACGAGGCCTACTACGCCTCAGTCAACGTGCGCAACAAGTCCAAGAACGCCAAGAAGAGCAAATAACGGCAACATGCAACCGAATGCCCACGTTCGCGTGGGCATTGTTCGTTTAGGGTGGTAATGCTGGGGGGAGCGCAATCGCTCATCCCAGATTGCCCAGTAAACCAAGCTTGGAGCGCCAAGCTCCCTTTGGAAGGAAGGCAGAGAAGCAATGGTTTCCCGTGTCTACGTTGAGAAGAAGTCCGGATTCGACGTCGAGGCCAAGCAGCTCTTCAACGAGCTGCGCACCATCCTCGGCATCGAGGCCCTAAGCGGTTTGCGTCTGATCAACCGCTACGACGTTGAGGGCATCGACGCTGCGCTGTTCGAGCAGTGCGTTCCCACGGTTTTCAGCGAGTCTCAGTCCGACGAGGTTTCCTACGACATGCCCGAAATCGGCGACGCGCACCTGTTCGCCGTCGAGTTTTTGCCCGGTCAGTTCGACCAGCGTGCTGCCTCGGCTTCCGAGTGTATTCAGCTCATCAGCCAGGGCGAGCGCCCCGATGTTCTTTCGGCAACTCTCTACGTGCTTGAAGGCGCTTTGAGCCAGGAGGACGTGGACGCCATCAAGCACTACGTTATCAACCCGATCGAGGCGCGCGAGGCATCCCTTGATGTGCGCGAAACCTTGAAGATGGACTACCCCGTGCCCGGCAAAGTCGAGGTAATCGAGGGCTTCACCGAGCTTGATGAAGCGGGCCTTCAGGCCTTCATCGATGAGCGCGGCCTTGCGATGGACCTGGCCGACATCGCTTTCTTCCAGAGCTACTTCCGCGATACCGAGTATCGCAACCCCACCATCACCGAGGTCAAGATGGTCGACACCTACTGGTCGGACCATTGCCGCCACACCACCTTCGGCACGGTGCTCACCGATGTTGAGATCGACGACCCCAAGGTCAAGGCCGCTTACGATAAGTACCTTGAGATGCGCCACGAGCTTGGCCGCGACGATCGCGACATCTGCCTGATGGACATGGGCACCATCGGCGCCAAATATCTGAAATCCAAGGGCATCCTGAAGAACCTCGACGAATCCGACGAGATCAACGCCTGTACCGTCAAAGTGAAGGTCGACGTCGACGGCGAGGAACAGGATTGGCTCTACCTTTTCAAAAACGAAACGCACAACCATCCCACCGAGATCGAGCCCTTCGGCGGCGCGGCCACCTGCGTCGGCGGCGCCATCCGCGACCCGCTTTCCGGCCGCGCTTACGTGTACCAGTCGATGCGCGTGACGGGTGCCGCCGATCCTTTGGTCCCGGTGTCCGAGACCATCGAGGGCAAGCTGCCCCAGCGCAAGCTGTGCACCACCGCAGCTGCGGGCTTCTCCAGCTACGGTAACCAGATTGGCCTGGCAACCGGCCAGGTTCACGAGCTCTACCATCCGGGCTACGCCGCCAAGCGCATGGAAATCGGCGCTCTGGTTGCGGCGGTTCCCGCAAGCCACGTGGTGCGCGAGGTTCCCGCCCCCGGCGACGTGGTCATCCTGCTCGGCGGCCGCACCGGCCGTGACGGCATCGGCGGCGCCACCGGTTCTTCCAAGGCGCACAACCTCGATTCGCTTGAGGAATGCGGCGCCGAGGTTCAGAAGGGCAACGCGCCCGTTGAGCGCAAGATCCAGCGCCTGTTCCGCCGCAAGGAGGCAACGACCCTCATCAAGCGTTGCAACGACTTCGGCGCTGGCGGTGTTTCCGTTGCCGTGGGCGAGCTTGCCGACGGCGTCCGCGTGAACCTCAACGCGGTTCCCAAGAAGTACGAGGGCCTCGACGGCACCGAGCTTGCCATCGCCGAGTCGCAGGAGCGCATGGCCGTTGACGTTGCGGCCAAGGACGCCGAGCGCTTCATCGAGCTTGCTCACGAGGAAAACCTCGAGGCAACCGTGATTGCCGAGGTCACCGACGACATGCGCGTGCGCATGCTTTGGAACGACGACGCGATCATCGACGTTTCACGCGAGTTCCTGGCATCCAATGGTGCCCCCAAGCATCAGGCCGCTAAGGTGAGCGCGCCTGGCACCTACGCCCGCGAGTGGGAGGGCTCCACGCTTTCCGAGAAGCTCGAGAGCCTGGTTACCGATATCAACGTTTCCTGCAACAAGGGCTTGGCGGAGCGCTTCGACTCCACCATCGGCGCGGCCACCGTGCTCATGCCCTTCGGCGGCAAGAACCAGCTCACGCCCACCATGGCCATGGCAGCCAAGCTGCCCGTCCCCGGCGAAACCACCACCTGCTCCGGCATGGCATGGGGCTTTAACCCCTATCTCACCGAGGCTGATCAGTTCACCGGTTCCTATATTGCGGTCGTTGAATCGCTGGCACGCATGGTCGCCGCCGGCTTCGAGCGTAAGAACCTCTACCTTTCCTTCCAGGAATACTTCGAGCGCCTGCGCAACGAGCCTGCTCGTTGGGGCAAGCCCGTGGCCGCCGTTCTGGGCAGCTTGATGGCTCAGCTCGATTACGGCGTCGGCTCCATCGGCGGCAAGGACTCCATGTCCGGCTCCTTCGAGGATCTGGACGTTCCTCCCACGCTGGTGAGCTTCGCCACCGGCTGCGGCACCGTCGAGCGCGTCACTTCCCCCGAGTTCAAGGCAGCCGGCAGCCGCGTCGTTTTGATCGAGCCCGTGCGCGAGGAAGACGGCATCACGCCCGCCGCTGCGTCCGAGTGCGAGGTCATGAACCTCGTCGAGGCCTTGGTCGGTGCATCCGCTGTTACGGCCATCAGCACTCCCGGCTACGGTGGCTTGGCCGAGGCCGTCTTCAAGCAGACGCTTGGCAACGGCATCGGCATCGAGCTTTCTGCCGACATCGAGGCCGACGACCTGTTTGCTCCCGCATACGGCTCCTTCATCGTTGAGCTGGCACAGGGCGCAGACATCGAGAAGATCGCCGCCGATGCTGGCGTCGACATCGAGGCTGCTTGCATCTCCGAGTTCGGCACCACCACCGCTGCCTACAACTTCGTCGCAGCCGGCGAGACCATCAGCCTGGCCAAGCTCCAGGAGGCATGGGAGGCCAAGATCGAGCCCGTGTTCCCGTATCGCGCAGCGGGTGAGAAGGTGGAAGCCATCACCAACACCGAGCATCTGCCTTTGACTTACCACGGCAGCCTGGCCGCCCCACGCGTGGTTATCCCCGTGTTCCCGGGCACCAACTGCGAGTACGATACTGCCAAGGCCTTCGAGCGCGCCGGCGCTAAGGCCGAGGTCCTGGTGGTAAACAACCTCAACCCCAATGCGGTCCACGAATCCATCGAGAAGCTGGTCGCGTCCATCAAGAACAGCCAGATCGTCATGATCCCCGGCGGCTTCTCCGGCGGCGACGAGCCTGACGGCTCCGCCAAGTTCATTACGGCCTTCTTCCGCAACCCTGCGGTCACCGAGGCCGTGCGCGATTTGCTAAAGAACCGCGATGGCCTGATGCTGGGCATCTGCAACGGCTTCCAGGCCCTGGTGAAGCTTGGCCTGGTGCCTTACGGGGACATCCGCAGCATGGATGCCGAGTGCCCCACGCTCACCTTCAACACCATCGGTCGCCATCAGTCCCGCCTGGTGCGCACGCGCGTTTCCTCGAGCCTGAGCCCCTGGCTCAGCAAAACCAGCGTGGGCGACGTTCACACCGTGGCCATCTCCAACGGCGAGGGCCGCTTCGTTGCCAGCCCCGAGCTGTTGGCCAAGCTTGCCGCAAACGGCCAGGTCGCAACCCAGTACGTGGACGAGGCGGGCACCCCGAGCCTTGATCTGTCGGTCAATCCTTCCGGTTCGATGCTCGCCATCGAGGGCATCACCAGTCCCGACGGTCGCATTCTGGGCAAGATGGGCCACTCCGAGCGCTCCGGCCGCGGCCTGTACAAAAACGTTCCCGGCGATACCTATCAGCCCCTTATCGAGGGCGGCGTGGGCTACTTCCTGTAGTCGCGGGTTCGTTTCATGGTTAGCTTGCAAGAAGAAATCATGAACGGCGCGGCCTCTGTTAAAGAGGGCCGCGCCGCCTTGCGCGTCGAGGTCAAAGAGCTCAGGGCCCAGCTTGCCTTCGAGCAGAAGAAGGAAAAGAGCACCAAGATTTGCGCTGAACTTCTTGCGCGTATCGATCAGGCTCTGGCTGCCGCGTCCGCCGCTCCCAGCGCTGCATCCACTGTCCCCGTTGCCTCCGGCACGCCATCGGGCAGCTTCAAGCTGGGCGTATACTCGGCCTTTTCCGACGAGGTCGATCTGGACCTGCTGGTTCAGGGCGCCTACGAGCGCGGCGTGGAAGTCTCCTTCCCCTGCATGATGCACGATGCACACGGCCTGGCCGGCGCCTGCGAGCAGACGATGGAGTTCCGCCGCATCTCGAAAGCCGACTATCTGGCAAGCAAAAAGGCCTTGGGTACGGGCGGCTCAACCCGTAAGACCGCGCTCGCGGAAGGTGAGACGGGCGTGCCCTTCCTTTTACATCCCTTGCGCCGCTACTACCACGATAGCCCCGAGCTTGCGGGCATGCCCTACGTTGCCGCCGACGAGCTCGATATGCTTGTGTGTCCCTGCGTTGCCTTCGACGCGCAGGGCAATCGCCTTGGGTACGGTGCGGGCAACTACGATCGCTACCTAAGCCAGCTGCTTGTGCCGGGAACGCACGAGTTCGCAGATGGGGTGCAGCTTGTGGGCGTTGCCTTTGCCGAGCAGCAGGTGCCCAACATCCCCGTCGAGGAGCACGACATCCCGCTGCCCTTCATCTGGGCCTAAGGAGCCCGCCTCTTCGTCGGGCTCAGCTTTTGCGCTTGCTCTAGCAAGTGCGCTCCTGCTCCCCGCCGCGCCCGGTTTAACCGCGCTCAGTTTGCCCTCGCCCCTATTCGCGTCCAAGCGCCCGCTCCCCGCGCCCCATCTAATCCAACAGCAATCCTTGTTTTGCCGAGCTTTGTATTAAGTTTTGGTATCGTTTGCCGCTTTACGCAGGTGCCGCCCGCGTTTGTGGGGGATAATCAGCTTCTAGCGAAAGGAAGCTTCCCATGAACGATCAGAACAACCTGACCGAAGAACTTAAAGCTCAAGCGATCAAGCAGGATGAAGAGCTTCGCGAGGAAAAGAAGAAGATTTCCCTGTACAAGAATTTCATCTCCGTCAACTCGATCGACCCTTCCCTTTACCAGCAGTACAACGTGAAGCGCGGCCTGCGCAACTCCGACTCCTCGGGCGTTATCGCGGGCGTTACCAACATCTCCAATGTTCATGGTTACATGATCAGCGACGGCTTCAAGGTTGCCGACGAAGGCAAGCTGCTCATCCGCGGCTACGATCTGTACGATCTTCTTTCCGGCGATCCAACCAAGCGCTTCGGCTTCGAAGAGGTGGCCTACCTTCTTCTGATGGGCGAGCTTCCCACCAAGGAGCAGCTGGACTTCTTCATTTCCGCAATCGACGCCCAGCGCGACCTGCCCGAGGGCTTTACCGTCAACAAGATTCTTTCCACGCCCAGCCGCGACATCATGAACCTGCTCGCGCGCTCGGTGCTGACGCTCTACGCCAACGACGAGAACCCCGAGGATCGCTCCTTCGAGCACGAGATTCACACCGCCGTCAGCCTGCTGTCGCGCCTGCCCCGCATCTCGGTTCTTGCCTACTACGCAATGCGCTCGCATTACCACCGCGACACCATGGTGTATCACCACTTCCTGTACGGCGAGTCCACAGCCGAGACCATCCTTTCGGCCCTGCGCCCCGATCGCAAGTACACCCCCGAGGAAGCGCGCATGCTCGACATCATGCTCGCACTCCATGCTGAGCACGGCGGCGGTAACAACTCCACCTTCACCTGCCGTGTGCTGACTTCGGCCGATACCGACCCCTATAGCGCATACGCCGGCGCCATCGGTTCGCTTAAGGGCCGCAAGCACGGCGGCGCCAACCATCAGGTTGCCGCCATGCAGGAGGAAATCAAGCAAAACGTTTCCAACTGGGAAAACGACGACGAGGTTGCCAACTACCTGGCCAAGATCCTGCGCAAGGAAGCCTACGACCACACCGGCCTTATCTATGGCATGGGTCACGCGGTGTACACCAAGTCCGACCCGCGCGCTATCGTCTTGAAGGAGTACGCAACCAAGCTCGCCGCCGGCACCGAGTACGAGGCCGAGCTCAATCTCTTAAAGAGCATCGAGCGCTTGGCGCCTGAGGTCATCCTGGACGTCAAGGGCACCAAGAAGGACATGTGCGCCAACGTCGATATGTATTCGGGCTTCGTTTACCGCATGCTCGGCATTCCCGCCGACCTCATCACCCCGCTCTTCGCCTGCGGTCGTATGGCCGGCTGGGCGGCGCACCGCTTCGAAGAACTTGTCTCGGGCAAGCGCATCATCCGCCCCGCTTACAAAACGGCAACCGAGCCGCGTGCTTACGTGCCCATCGATCAGCGCTAAGCTATTCGGCGTTTACTGTGCATCGTTTGAAGGCGGTCCAAGCTTGGGCCGCCTTTTTGTTAGAATCAGGGCACTAGTTAATCGCGTGCTCACGCTGTGCGTCGGTTCCTTCGGCGCGGAAAGGGGAGGCAATGGCTGACCAGGAAAACGACATCATCGAAATCGACGATGAGTCTTTGGAAGAAGAAGTTGGCGGCACCATTTTCCTGACCGACGAAGATGACAACGAGGTCGAGGTTGAGCTTCTTGCCATTATCGAGACCGACGACGGTAGGAAGTACGTGGTCTTGCTTCCCGTCGAGGATGACGACAACGAGGTCATCATCATGGAGGTCGTTGAAGTTGAGGATGACGAGGCTCTGGAAGCCTACGTCCCCGTCGAGGACGAGCAGGTCTTAAACGACGTGTTCGAGATCTTCCGCGCGGAGTTCGAGGACGTCATCGAGTTCGAGGACTAGCCGCCTTACCGGAGTATTTTGGGTGCTTATGGATTAATAAGCCATCCTAGGCGCCCAATCTCTCGTCTCCATTTAAAGCCCGACGGGAAAACAGGGACCGCCCTTGCGCCCGTCCCGCAGGCATAAGCAAACAAAAAGAGCTGTCACACCAGGTGACAGCTCTTTTTTTGCGCCAAAACAGGAGTTCGATCGGCGCGCTAAGCTAGGAATCTAGCCACTAGGAGCAAGGATTTACTTCTCGGTGACGATGTCGCGGATGTAGTCGATGTCCATATCGATGTCGTACCACAGCTTCTCGCCGATAGCGCCCTGCCACAGCATCATGCCGATGCCGGGAGCAACGGGGTTGCCCAGTTCCTTGGCGGTCTTGATGAGCAGGGTCTCCTGAGGGTTGTACACCGTGTCGGCAACGAAGACGCCGGGCTTGATGTACTCGGCGGGGATAAGGGACTGGTCGTCCAGGGGCTTCATGCCAACCTTGGAAGCGTTAACCAGAACATCGGCGTTCTCGCAGCATTCCTTAAGGGTGGCCTTGTCCTCAAGGTCGTGAACGTTGATCACGCAGCCGGTTTCGGCGGAAACCTTGGCGGCACGCTCAACGGCGCCGTCGAAGAAAGCGTCCTTAGCGTTGAAGATGTCGATCTGAGCCATGCCGTCAAGCGCAGCCTGGACGAAGATGGCGGAACCTGCGCCGCCGGCGCCCATGAGGACCATCTTCTTGCCCTTGCACTCGAAGCCGCATTCCTTGAGGTTGCGCATGAAGCCGGCACCGTCGGTGTTGTGGCCGGTGGACTTGCCGTCCTTGTTGACGACGCAGTTGACAGCGCCCATCAGGCGGGCAGCGTCGGTGAGCTCGTCAAGGTACTGGCCGATGGCCATCTTGTTGGGCATGGACACGTTGTAGCCGTCAACGCCGGTGCGCTTGAAGGCCTCGACAACGTAGGGCAGATCCTCGGGCTCGGTTTCGAACACGATGTAGGCAGCATCAACGCCCTGCTGTGCAAAGGATGCGTTGTGCATTGCAGGGGACTGGGAGTGGCGGATGGGGTTTGCGATCAGGCCGACAAGGTGGGTGTGGCCCGTGATGCGCTCGATTTCAGCCATGGAATTTCCTTTCCGAGGGCGGTTTATTGAACGTGTTAAATCCTACCGCGCACAGCTTGAGACGATGTTCAGTTTGTTCAAACGCAAGTGGACGTTTCTCAAAGAATCGTCCTGCAAGACTGTTGCGAGGCATTGTATGACGGTTTGCTGACGCGCTTTGTTCGAGGCCGTAAAGCAAAATCCCAAATAAACAGCTAGATACAGGTATTAATATTCATGATATCCATCGGTGTTAAAATGAAAATTCTTTAAAAATAAAAGAAGCAAGAGGAAACCATGACGCTTGGGCGCCATGCAGAAGGGGGCAACATGACGAAACGCGCAACGGTGGCAAACGCCATCATCGCCTTCATGCTTGCTTTGGCTGTTCTTTTGCTTGCAGGGGGGGGCGCAGCCTTCGCCGCAGGTGAAGAAGGTCAAGGAAACACGGGGGAAGCTGCATCGGCAAATGCCGATGCTACGGCGGTGTCCGACTCATCCACCATTTGGGATTGGGAAGATCTTATTAAGGACACCACGCAGAACATCGGCCGCATCTGGACCGATAAGACCGTCCAGACGGGGGATATGACCAAGGACGATATCACCGTCAAAAAAGCCGAGGGCTCCGATTTCCTGACGGCGCTCACCGCGCTTTCGTCGACCTCCAACCTGTCGAGCACGTCCACCACGCCGCTCGATATCGTGCTGGTGCTGGACGCTTCTGGCTCCATGAGCGAAGCGATGGGCAGCGGTGATTCCACGAAGCGCATCACCGCGCTTCAGAATGCGGCGAATTCCTTCATCGATACGATCGCCGTGCAGAACGCTGGCCTTGATGAATCCAAGCAGCACCATGTCTCTCTGATCAAATTCGCAGGCGATAAAACTTCCAAAATCGGCAACGATACCTATCAGGATGGCAGGTTTACCTACAACTACAGCCAGGTAATGAAGAGCATGGCCGCTTGCACGAGCGACACCAAGGCAGATTTTAAGAATCTGATAAATGCTATAGAGCCAAACGGTGCAACGAATGCCAAGGCAGGCATGGAGCTGGCTGAAGACCAAACCTCCGATCGTAGCGATGCCAAGAAGGTCGTCGTCTTCTTCACCGATGGCACGCCAACCACACAGACTAATTTCGACAGCTCTGTGGCAAGTGGGGCTGTGACCTCCGCGTATGGCATGAAGCATGACGGTACGACTGTGTACTCGATCGGCATTTTCAGCGGAGCCAATCCCACGGTTGACCCCGTTGGCTCAACCGTTTCCAACGAGAATAAGTTCATGCATGCGGTTTCGAGCAATTATCCGAATGCAACGTACACAAAGGGTTCGCCTAAATATAACTGGTACTTTGGCGATCGCGCTAAGGATGACGAGGGCAATAATACGACCTTCTACAAGAGCGCAACCAATGCGACCGAACTTGCAAAGATCTTCGAGGATATCTCCAAGGAGATCACGGAAGGCGCAGGCTACCCCACCGAAACCACGGAGGGCAAAGCTTCCACAACGGGCTACATCACCTTCGATGATCAACTGGGCGATTACATGCAGGTGGACGAGATGACGGCGCTCGTTTACAACGGAAGCGTGTATAAAGACCCCGAAAAATCTACTTCCGGCAATACCGACACCTATACCTTCGAAGGCACGGTGAACTCCGATACCGGTGATAAGGATTTGAAAGATATCCTCATCAGCGTTGAGCATTCCGTAGATTCAGAAACTGGCGAAGCAGTTGTGGAGGATGGCGATAAGGTAACGGTGCAGATTCCTGCTTCGCTTATTCCGCTGCGCCACTTCAAAATTGATTTGACCAACGACACCATGAAGGTTGACGAAACCACTCCTATCTCGGTGTTCTATTCGTCCAGCCTGAAGAGCGAGGCCAAAGAGCTTTTGGCCGACCCCGATAGCTATATGAAGAGCTACATCGAGAAGAACACCGATGCGGATGGCAAGGTGGCGTTCTACGCCGACGAGTGGTCGAGCAATAAGGAAGATAAGGCCCTCGGCACGACCAAGGCTTGGTTCAACCCCTCTAAAAAGAATAAGTACTACTACTTCACGCAGGACACGCCTATCTATACCGACGAAGCGTGCACGCAGCGAGCCACTTCGGTTGAAGAGGACGGGACCTATTACTATCAGCATGAGTTCTATGTAAACCAAGGCGACAAGCCCGTTGCTACCTCCGACACGCATTCTTTCCCTGGTAAGGTCGCTTTGGATTTCACGAATGCAATCGGCACGGATAGCGACGGTTATGCAATTATCAACGCGGGTACCCCGCGCTTGCTGTATCTCAACGAGCTCCATAAGGAAAAGGTCGAGAACACTACCGGCACGGCAACCGATGTACTGAACCCGAAATGGGAAGGCGGAACATCCGTTGCCGATACCACAACGGTGTGCTCTTTCCTTGGCAACAACGGCAAGCTGACGCTCGATAATCCAGCAACGCTTCAAGTTTCCAAGACGGTAACCGTTTCCGATGGCTATGAGTTGAGCGACTACTCCGACACGGACTTCACGTTCAACATCAGCGTGCCGAATGCTGCTGGTAAGAGTTTTGAGGCTAAGGTTCTTAATGCGGAGGGCGAGCAGGTTGGCGATACCTTCAGCCTTACGTTTGATGACGGCGGTGCAGCGTCCCACACGCTGAAGCATGGGCAGACCTTGCAGGTATTCGGTCTGAGCGCAGGTTGGAGCTACACGGTTTCCGAGGGCACCTTGCCTTCCGGCTTCACGCAGACCTCTCCGGTAGACGAAAGTGGTAACCCTACTGCTGCCTCCGGCACGCTTGCGGCAGGTGAAACCGCAACGGCTAGCTTCACCAATAATTACAGCGCTGAGTCGGTCAGCTACGACGCAGTGGCAGCCGTGGGCGCGTACAAGACGCTCACCGGCCGCGACTGGACGGACAGCGACAGCTTCACCTTCAAGCTCGAGGGCTTGGACGGCGCGCCTATGCCGCAGCATGATTCTGTGACGGTATCCAAGGCTAACGTGCTTGACGGCAAGGCCGCCATTTCCTTCGGCGATGTTACCTATACCAAGCCCGGCACATATCAGTACCAGGTGACCGAGGAAAACGCCGGCAAGACCATTGACGGCGTTACCTACAGCTCCAACGTTGCCAAGTTCACCGTCAACGTGACCGATGTTGATGAGCAGGGAGCCCATACCGGCAAGCTTGTTGCAACGGCAACGCTCGATTCCGGCAGCTCCGCGGTGTTCAGCAATGTGTACCAGGCCGCGAAAGTCACCTACGACACCGCTACGGCGGGCTTGACGAAGGTGTTGAACGGCCGCGACTGGACGCAGGACGATGAGTTCACCTTCAAGATCACCGCTAAGGACGGTGCTCCGCTGCCCAAGGATGCAAGTGAAGCTGATGTTGATCAGATTACGGTGAACAAGGGCACGGCACAGAACTTCTCGTTCGGCACCATGACTTTCACCTACGATATGCTCGACGGAGCAACTTCCAAGGTATTCAACTACACGGTTGACGAGGTGAAAGGCAGCGCAGACGGCGTTTCCTATGACGGTCATACGGCCACTATCGAGGTGACGGTAACCGACAACGGTGCCGGCAATCTCACGGCTACCGGCAAGGTAAGCACCCCGACATTCACCAATACTTACAGCGCCTCCACCAAAGAACCGGTGAAGATAACCGGCACCAAGGCGCTTACCGGACGTGATATGACTGCCGGCGAGTTCAGCTTCGGCGTGCGCTTGGCTGGTACCAGCACCGATGTTCTGACGGCAACCAACAAGGCCGACGGCGGCATCGACTTCGGCGAGCTGAGCTACAGCACCGAAGAGCTTGCCAAGCTGGTTGAGCAGGGTAAGGCTACCAAGGAAGGGAAAGTTTGGAGTATCAAGTACCAGGCCTATGAGGACACTGAAGGCCTGGCCGATAAGGGCATCACGCCCCAGGCAAGCTCCTTTGAGTTCACCGTTACCGTAAGGGATAACCTTGACGGAACGTTGACGGCAGCGGCCCAAATGCCCGATGGCGGTTTGGCGTTCAAGAACACGTACAGCACCAATTCAGCGACGGTTTCCCTTTCCGGTGCCAAGGTATTGGAGTATGCTGCCGGCCTTACGCCCGACAGCATCGAAGGCAAGTTCACGTTTACCCTGAGCTCCGATGACGCCAATGCGCCCATGCCCGAAGGCTCTCAGGGCAAAACGGCAACGGCCACCAACGATGCGAGCGGCAACGTTTCGTTTGGGGATATCAAATTCACGGTCGACGACCTTAACAAGGCCTTGGGCACTACCGATGCTGACACCCAGTCTGCTGACCAGGGCGATTCCAAGGCTGCGGACAATCAGTCTGGTACCAAGTCCGATGAGTCCACTGACGCCAAGGATGCTTCCGCGGATAGCAAGGCAGCCGCCAAGGATGTTTCCGATAAGGGCAGCGCAGGCGCGTCGGCCGATAACGCTGACAGCACCGAGGACGGGGCAAGTGCAAGCAAGGCTTCCGAGTCCGACGATTCCGCTCTGAAGCTTGGCGTTGCCAAGGCCTACGCCGATGAGGGTGCCGTTAAGGCTGATAAAGCTCGTTCCTACACTTTCGTTTACAAGGTGATCGAAAGCGGTAGTGTTCCCGGTGTTACCAACGACAAGGATGCCACCAAGACGGTTTCCATCAAAGTGACCGACGACGGCCAGGGCCACCTTACTGCAGAGATTGTGGGCGAGTCCGGAAAGCCGGCATTCACCTTTACCAATAAGTACTCGGCCGACCCTGTAGAGCTAAGCGTCACCAACAGCATCGACGTCACCAAGAAGCTTACCGGGCGCGACCTGAGCAAGGGCGAGTTCAAGTTCGAGCTGCTTGATGCGGACGGCAAGGCTGCCGCCACCGGCACCAACACCGCTGATGGCAAGGTAAGCCTGAGCGCGATCAAGTACACCAAGCCCGGCGAGTACGCCTATACCCTGTGTGAGGTGAACGGTGGCCAGACCATTGACCACGTGGCTTACGACAGTGCCACCTATTCCGTGGTGGTGAAGGTTGTGGATAACGGCAAGGGCGCCCTTGAGGCAAGCTGCCAGATCGGCGATCAGGAAGGCCTTGCATTCACCAACACCTACATCGAGCCGGAACCCGAGCCTGAGCCTACGCCTGACCCAGGCACGGACGACACCGATGATGGCGACGATGGCGATAACGATGGCGACGACAACGGCGACACTGGCGACAAGTCGTCCAGCAGCAGTGAGGACGAGTCCACCAGCACTTCGGCAAAGACCGGCGACGACATGCTGAACCTGGCTGTTGCCGTGGTAATGGTGGCCGCAGCCTCCGGCGCCATCTCCCTCGCCGCAAGGCGTAGGCAGCGTTAAGCCTTCGGCTTCGGATATGCAATGCTAAGTGTGCGCAGGCTTTGTTAAGGCCCCAACCCTCTAGCAAGGCACATATAGCGCAAGAAAGGCGATCCGTAAAGAACGGGTCGCCTTTCGTTTTGCCTGGGTTTGGGCGGGGCCTAGCGTCTGCGTGCATTTAGCCGCTGGGAAGTGGGCTTCGTCTGGTTGTGCCCCCGCGTTCCTCGCCCGCCTTCGCGGGATTGGCGTTTTTTCAGGTCCCAGCTCGGCCTCCGCGCCCGCCACCAGTTCCTCTTTGCCTGCCTTTACGCCGGCCAGGTGTTGGCGTACTTCTTAGCCACGTCGATGAACTCGTCGACGGCGGGCGAGGTCGAAACGCCCGGCAAGGTGGCAACGCCGAACTCAAGGTATTGGCGGGGGCTCAGGCTGCGCACCTCCACGTCGCCCTTCCAGCCCTCGGCCAGGCCGCTGCAGCAGAGCGTGGTGCCAAGCCCTGCTTTGACCATCGCCCATGCCGCATAGCAGTCGGTTGCCGTGAAGCGGATGTCGGGCTCAAGGTTGCGCTCACGCAGAAGGCGCTCCGCGAAGGTCTCGCCTTCGGGGTGGATGCGGATGAAGGGCTGTCCGTCGAACTCGGCTAGCAGAACCTCGTTGTGGCGTGCCATGGGGTGCCCTTTGGGGATCCAGGCGGTAAGTTCCTGCTTTCCCAGCGGGATCCAGTCGAGCTTGCTGTGGTCGCCGTGGAACACCAGGCAATCCACCGCATGCGATTCCAGGCGCTCAAGCAGGCTGATGTCGCTGCCGCCCACAACGTGCACCTGCACGCCGGGGAACCTCTGCTGAAATTCAAGGATGACCTGCGGAAGCCAAACGGCGGCAACGCTGGAAAGAACGCCGATGGCAAGCGAGCCCTCCGCCAATCCGCGGATACGGATGCTCGTTTTCTCGGCTTGCTCGGATAGTTTCACTATTTCGCGGTACATAGGCAAAAGCTTGCGGCCCTCGGGCGTGGCGGCAACGCCCGTGCTCGAGCGGGCCAAAACGGGAAAGCCAACCTCTTCTTCCAGGGCGTTGATCAGGCGGATGATACCGGAGGGCGTGTAGCCCAAGGCCTTGGCCGCGCCCGACATGCTTTCGGTGTCCACGGCGGCCACGAAGGCGGCGCAACGTTTGATATCCATATGCAAGGCTTTCTCGAAATGTCATAAGTCTTATAACTGGATGTTACCCCCTTTTAGCGCCATGCAACCGCTTGCGCTATCACAAATCGTTATAGCAACTATAAATTTGTGAGAACGGTAATTTCGGGTGATAGCTTGCCCTAGACGTAAAAGCGGCGCACGTGCCGCCAGATTGGGAAAAGGACTCATCGTGATTGCGAAAATTGCCGTTATCTTGATATTCGTCGGCGTGGTTATCGGCGTGGGCGTGTGGGCGCGATCCAGTGCCAAAAGCGTGGACGGCTTCATCTTGGGCGGACGAAACGTCGGCCCCTGGCTTTCCGCCTTCGGCTTCGGCACCAGCTACTTCAGCGCCGTCGTGTTCATCGGTTACGCGGGACAGTTCGGTTGGAAGTACGGCCTTGCCGCGTTTTGGGTCGGCATCGCCAACGCGGTGGTCGGCTCGCTTCTGGCTTGGTACGTGCTTGGGCCTCGCACGCGCGAGATGACGCAGCGCCTGGGCGCCACCACCATGCCCGAGTTCTTCGGCAAGCGCTTCGATTCGCGCGCCATCCGCATCGCGGCGGCGTTGATCGTCTTCGTCTTCCTTATTCCCTACACCGCCTCGGTTTACAACGGCCTGTCGCGCCTGTTCGCCATGGCCTTCGGTCTGCCTTTCGAGGGTTGCGTCATCGGTATGGCGGCCGTCACCTGCATCTACGTGGTGCTCGGCGGCTACATGGCCACGGTGGTCAACGACTTCATCCAGGGCATCATCATGCTTGTCGGCATCGTCGCCGTTATCGCTGCGGTGTTGGCGGGCCAGGGCGGCTTTATGGAGTCCATCATCAGCTTGTCGCAGGTCAGCTGCGAGACAGCCCCCGGCTTCGAGGGCGCCTTCACCTCGATGTTCGGCCCCGACCCTCTTAACCTTTTCGGCGTCGTGGTGCTTACCTCGCTGGGTACCTGGGGTTTGCCCCAGATGGTTACCAAGTTTTACGCAATTAAAGAAGGCCCCGCCATCAAGCAGGGTGCCATCATCTCAACCCTGTTTGCGCTCGTCGTCTCGGGCGGCTGCTACTTCCTGGGTGGCTTCGGGCGTCTCTTCGGCGACCAGATCGAGTTCGCCGCCAACGGCACGCCCATCTACGACTCCATCGTGCCCACCATGCTCTCCGGCCTGCCCGACATCCTGATGGGCGTTGTGGTGGTTCTGGTGCTTTCGGCTTCCATGTCCACCTTGGCGTCGCTCGTGCTCACCTCGTCCTCGTCGCTGACGCTCGACGTCATCCAGGGCAACTTCGTAAAGAACATGGCGGAAAAAACCAAGGTACTGTGGATTCGCGTGCTGCTGGTAGTGTTCGTCGTTCTTTCCGCGGCGCTGGCCTTGTTCCAGTACACCTCCACGGTTACCTTCATCGCGCAGCTGATGGGCATCAGCTGGGGCGCGCTTTCCGGCGCCTTCCTGGGCCCCTATTTCTGGAGCCTCTACACCAACCGCGTGTCCAAGGCCGCTGTTTGGGCAAGCTTCATCTTCGGCGTGGGCCTGACCTCGGGCAACATGATTCTGACGCTTATGGGCACGCCGCTTATCGCAAGCCCCATCAACTGCGGTGCCATCGCCATGGTGGCCTCGCTCGTCATCGTGCCGGTGGTCAGTCTGTTCACCAAGGCGGTCCCCTTCGACATCGAGCCCGTGCACGAGGAAGGCGCGATCGACCGCGAGTACCAGCATCACCTTGAGGAAGAAGGCGTGGCCTAGGGGCGGCCGCTTGGGCGCTGCGGCTTCCTGCTAGCTGTGGGCTTCGGCTTCTGCGGGTGCCGCGCTTTCCGACGAGCCTCCTTCGTCTCCATGCCAGCCGCGGCCTGCGTCTTCCTGCTAGCTGCCGCGCCACTCCCTTGGTCGCCCGCTTCCTCACGCGGATTTTGCGGTATCGATGATAGTGCAGCCAAGTTTGCGGTAAAGCAGGCCTAGCCGCGGTAAAATTGCGAAACTGCAACGAAGGGGCGCGCCCGCGCCTGCGCATCGGAATCGCTTGCGGCCGCACGTGCCGCGTTAGGGGGCCTGCATGAGGCTTGTTTCTTGGAACGTCAACGGCCTGCGCGCCGTCATGAAAAAGGGCTTCATGGACATCTTCGCCGAGCTCGACGCCGACGTGTTCGCTCTGCAGGAAACCAAGCTTCAGGAAGGGCAGATCGAAATGGATTTGCCCGGCTACGTGGAAAACTGGAGCTACGCCGAGAAAAAGGGATACTCGGGTACCGCGGTTTTCTCCAAGGTGGCGCCCCTTCAGGTGATTCATGAGGTGGGCGTGCCCGAGCTGGACACCGAGGGCCGCGTGGTCATCTGCGAGTTCGATAAGTACTGGTTCGTGTGCGTCTACACGCCCAACGCTCAGAATGAACTCAAGCGCATCGATCATCGCATGAGCTGGGACGATGCCTTCAGGCAGGTGTGCAAGAACCTCGAAGCGGGCATTTTGCCCGACGGTTCCCAAGGCAATGCCAAGCCCGTGGTCATGTGCGGCGATTTCAATGTCGCCCACAACGAGATCGACCTTAAGAACCCGCGCGCCAATCGCGGCAACCCCGGCTTCTCCGACGAGGAGCGCGGCAAATTCACCGAGCTTCTGGATGCGGGCTTCGTCGATACCTTCCGCTACCTTCACCCCACCACCGAGGGGGCGTATTCCTGGTGGAGCTACCGCGGGCGCGCCCGTGCCAACAACACCGGATGGCGCATCGACTACTTCCTGGTGTCGGAGGCCCTGCGCGAACAGGTGCAGATGGCGCACATCTACAGCGACATCATGGGCTCCGACCACTGCCCCGTCTCGCTCGAGCTCGACCTGTAGATCGCGCCGCCCCCCCCGCGCTCGCAAAGCCCGGCTCCGCTCAAAGCTCCCGTGTGCAAAGCCCTCGTGTGTACTACAATGAGCTTTCCTATTAAGTAAGAAAGGGTGCCATGAGCAACGTTGAAGTAGAGACCCCCATGGATCTTCAAAAGATCGAGCAGGGCGTTCGTTTGATTCTCGAGGGCATCGGCGAGGATGTGAACAGGGAAGGCCTGCTGGACACCCCCAGTCGTGTGGCGAAAATGTACGCCGAGTGCTGCGCGGGCCTGTATCAAGATCCGGCGGTTCATTTCGAAACCCTCTTCAGCGAGGACCACGAGGAAATGGTCATCGTGAAGGACATCCCCTTCTACTCCATGTGCGAGCACCATCTGGCGCCCTTCTTCGGCAAGGCGCATATTTGCTACATTCCCGCCGCCGACGACGGTCGCGTGTGCGGCCTCTCCAAGCTTGCGCGCCTGGTTGAGGTGTACGCTCGCCGCCCGCAGGTGCAGGAGCGCCTGACGCGCCAGGTCGCGGATACTTTGGTTCAGCAGCTCAACCCGCAGGGCGTCATGGTCGTCATCGAGGCCGAGCATCTGTGCATGAGCATGCGTGGCATCAAAAAGCCCGGCTCAAGCACGGTCACTAGCGCGGTGCGCGGTGCCTTCGATCGCTCTGCCGCCACACGCTCTGAGGCCTTGTCCCTTATCTTCAACAAGTAAGTTCAACAAACGGGTTCGACGGGCGCTCTTCAAACCGCCCAGCGAATCGCAAACAGCTACCAAGCACCGGCAGTAAACGCAAAGAAAGGAACCACCGATATGCGTTGCGTCATTTCCGTTCTAGGTAAAGACCGTACCGGCATCGTCGCCGCCGTTTCCACCGCTCTTGCAAACCACGGCGTGGGTATCGACGACATCAATCAGTCGATCCTGCAGGACATGTTCAGCATGACCATGCTCGTCAGCGTCGACGAGGAAAAGGCTTCCTTCAACGAAGTTCAGGACGCGCTGTCCAAGGTTGCCGATGAGCTTGGCGTGCAGATTGTCATTCAGCGCGAGGATTTGTTCCAGTTCATGTATAAAATCTAAGCTCGTAATCGGTTTTCAGGGGAGGGGTACGCAGTGTTGTTCGAGGACATGCAACCGGTTGACTATCTGTCTTATATTTTGGTGGCGGTGCTCACCATCGGCGGCTTGATTGCCATTGTGGTTTCTTTGGTACGCAATGCCGAGAAGAAGAAGATCGAGCAGGATCGCTTCGATTCCACCGGCGTCTACATCCCCGCCGAGCTGGCAAAACTCGACAAAAGCAAATACATCGTCGTCAAGAACCCCCGCTACATGACGCTGCTGGGCAAGTCGGTTGGCAGCCACATCGTGTTCAGCGTTTTCGGCATCTACATCATCGAGTACTCCATCGAGTCGGGCCGCATCGGCGGTCGTTTCGGCAACAGCCACTGGCACAAGGCAACCGCCATGGGCATGGGCTCCCGTGGTTTCACGTCCCCCATGTGGCGCGCTCTGGTTCACCAGCATGCGCTCACCCACGCGGTTCCCGCCACCAACGAGGTGCCTATTTTCCCGATGGCGGTTATGCCCAACGGCACGCGCATCGACATCCATTTGAACCCGTATCGCTTAGACGACGAGTTCGAGGATGATGACGATTGGGACGATTACGACGAAGATCTTGAGGCCGAGGGCTCCGAGGGGGTTGAGGCGCCCACGCTTTCCGAGTCCGGCCAGGAGGAAGATGCCCTTTCCCGCGAGCCTGTCGAGTGCGACGGGGACGAGTTTGACGACGACGAGGACGCCGAGGACCTTGACGTTGCTTACGACCCCACTAAGTTCGTCGGCTGCATCGAGGACATCTGCGAGTTCATCGCCGACAATTCCCAGGAAGAGGTCATGACCTTCGCCGAGGCTCAGGCGCTTGCCAAGCAGTGCGAGGAGTACTTCGCCTCCGTTAAGGAAATGGAGAACCCCGAGGTTGTTAAGGGTCAGATTCCCGTTGAGTACCTGGGCTTCTCGCGCGACTACGGCAACAAGAAGCACTTGAAGCAGCTCGCCGATGAAGGCGTAATCCTTATGGGCAACCGCAAGGATCTGGCTGAAAACGAAGAGAGGTATCAGGCCGAGGCCGCCAAGAAGTATGCGGCCGCCCACGCCGACGACGAAGCCAAGAGCGACGGCGAATAGGTCAGGCGCAATCTCGCTGCTCCGGCTCTCGCAGTTGGCGACGTTAAGGCCGGCGGCAGCGCACCCAACTTCATAAGCGTTATTATTAGGGCAGGTACGCAGGGCGAAATGCCGTGCGTCGTCCTGGGCTATCCGAATCAAAACGTAGTTTGGACGGATCGATGAACGATATCTTGCATGAATTCGAGCGCCTTTCGCGCGCTTACGGCTCGCACCCCTTCATCTACCTGCAGGGAGAGGGGCCTTCGCGCACCTATTCGTTTGCTCAGCTTAATTTCGCCGCCGCCGCTTTGGCGCGCGAGCTGGCAAAACGCGGTGCCGTGCAGGGTTCGACGGTGCTGTGCCGCGCCTACAATTCACCGGAGCTTGCTGTTGCCATTTTTGCGGCGGCCTACGGCGGTTTTGATCTGGCGCTTTTGAGCCCGCACTTGTCCTCTGCTAAGGCCGACGAGGCTATCTTCCAATTGAAGAGCGTGGTAATCAGCTTGGAAGAACTTGATTTCCTGCGCCTGATGCTGGATGCCTGCGGGCGTAGCCTGGCCGAGATTTCCACGCTTGGCAACGACAAGATTGCCTCCGAGGTTGAGCGTCTTGGTTTGGGTACCTACATTGACGAGCGCCTTGAGGCCTTCGATCCTGAAGAGCGCGGCGTGTGCTTGTTCGAGGCGCAGGGTGCGCAGTTGTCTGCTAGCTGGTATTCCTGGGCGGCGTTAACTCGCGCGGCGCTTCAGGCTAACGAGGAGCTTGAGGTCGGCGATGCCGTGGTGTGGCAGCTGGTGCTGTCGCTTTGCGACATCAAGGGGCTCAAGGTTTTGGTTTGCGCGCTGATGAGCGCATCGCCTGTTTTGGTATACGAGCATTATTCGGCCTTGCGTGTGCTCAACGACGTGCTTCCCTTCAAGGTGACGCACATCTCGCTCACCGAGGCGCATCTGCGCGATCTTCTTGAGACCAACTACGACGGCGTTCTGTGCCAGTATCGCTGCATTTTGCTGGAGGACGGCAAGCCTTCCCGAAGAACGGCTTGGGCAGCTCGCCGAGCTGGCGCGCGCTTGTTCGAGCTTCAGCGATAGTTGGTTTGCAAGGCTCGTTTGGGGTTCAGCGATAATTGGTTTGAAGGGCTTACTTAAGCCTTAGCGGTAGTTGTTTTTGCAAGGTTCGCTTAAGCCCCAGCACAAGTTGATTGCCGGGTCCGTTTGAGCCCCAGCGCAACTTGATTTGCAAGGTCCATTGAAAAATGTTCGAAATTTTTCTTGCTTTTAGGTACGCAGTCGAGTAAATTAATTAATTGCGCGATACGCGCTGCACATAGTGCGGGGTGGAGCAGTCTGGTAGCTCGTCGGGCTCATAACCCGAAGGTCGTTGGTTCAAATCCAGCCCCCGCGACCAAATTCCCAGCAGGCCGGAACAAGAAGTTCCGGCCTGCTTTTCTTTATCTTGTCTAACTTTTTGCCTGCTTAAGAAATTCTTGATTTGTCAACAAAAAGCCAGGTAACGCCCTAAAAATAATTTGATGAAAACCGATTTTCATTGTTCTGGGCATTGACTTCGCGGTAAAATATATGCGCATGGCTATGCCCTTTTTGCCCAAAAGCGCAGGATGTGCGTTTGGGCTGGTCATAGCAGCAATCGGTTGATAAAGCGTAGAGCTATTACGTTATTTGTTCGAAGGTGGAAGTTATGAAAACGAACAGAGCGCAAGGTTCGCAACCTGCAAAAAGCATGACCGAGTACTACTCGCTCGGTCACAAAATCGTAGCCGTGGTGCTTGCTTTGGTCCTTATGGGCTTTGGTTGGCCTGCGGTGAATCCTGCATCGATTTACGCGGAAAACGATTCCGAAACCGAGCAGTCCGACACCTCCGCCGAGCAGAAGGCGCAGCAAGAAAAGGCCGAACAGGAAGCCAAGGCTAAGGCCGAGGCCGAGAAGAAGGCCAAGGAAGAGGCGGCCGCAAAGGCTAAGGCCGCTGAAGAAGCTGCCGCTAAGAAAAAGGCTGAAGAAGAGGCCGCTGCCGCTAAGGCAAAGGCTGAGTCCGAGCAGTCCGGCTCTTCCACCTCAAGCGCCAGCAAATCTGAATCTGGCTCTAAGTCCGATTCTTCCAGCAGCTCTGCGTCCACCGAGCAGTCCGGCTCTTCCGATTCTTCCAAGGATGACAAAGCTGAGTCCGAGCAGGTAGATGAATACACGATCGCTCTTAAGCTTGATAACGCTTCCATCAAGCTTAAGAGCTCCAACAACCAAGTAGTGGCAGCGCCTGCTACTTCGGTAACCGTTCCTGCCGATAAAGACGTCAAGTTCACGGTCACTCCCAACGAGGGCTATGAGCTTACCAAGGTCACCCTGAAGTCTTCCAAGTCTTCCTCCACCAAGACTTTGAAGGCCGATAGCTCCGACGTGTACACCATCGAGAAGTCTGATCTTGCCAAGGGTATGAAGATCACCCTTGAAACCAAGAAGCAGGAATCTTCCACCACTGAAACAACCACTCCCATCGAAGACACCGAGAACACTAAGGCCAACGAGGAGGCTCAGAGCGCTGTAGAGGACAATGCCAATGCCGACGCTGGTATTTCGCCGGCAAGTTTGGGCGACCTGAGCGCGAACACGAACGCTGTAAGCGATGCCTCTTCTTATGAGGTTAAGGTTGGCAAGACTTTGAGCCTGGAGGGTTCTTCGGGTTATAACCACAGCTGGAAGAGCTCTTCCACCAGCAAGGCAACCGTTAAGGATACGTCCGAGTCATCTTATTGGTCTACCACTGGCACCGCGACTGTTACGGGTGTGAAGGCCGGCACTGTGACCATTACCCATACCTATTACACTTCTAGCTGGGGCTACTATACGGAGCATAGCGAGGAGTTCACCGTCACGGTTAAGGCTAGCGATCCCGTTACCAGCATGGAGATTAAGGGTGCCAGCAGCGTTGAGCAGTTCAAGAGCACCACGCTTACCACCAACGTTGATACCGACGTGACGTGGACTTCGAGCGACGCGAACGTCGCCACCGTCGATGCTTCCGGCAAGGTTACCGGCGTTAAAGAAGGCGCCGTTACTATCACCGCCACTACGGTTACCGCAGAAGGCGTGACGCTTACTGCCACCCATGATGTGACGGTAAGCGCATCCTCTGCATCTTCCACCACTGCCTATCTGTTCTTCCAGAACAGTCCGACGGCTAACCCCGACACCAACTCTACGGCTGCCTGGTTCCCCAGCGGCGGTTCGCATGCCCTTGGCATCAAGCTCAATCTTGAGGGCGCCACTTTCTCAGGATCCAATAGCTATGACAACGTAACTAACCGTGTAGTTTCCTGGCCCGATGGCAGCACTGGTACAAGCTGGGAGCTTAAGAAGGGCGATGCTAAGTACGGCACGTATTGGACCTCTGTTTTCAACGCCTGGAAGTCCACGCTTGAAAAAGAGCAGGGTACTACTATCACCGAGGACGATGTTGAGTCCATCGTCGTGCATCCCTATAAGATTTCCAACAACAGCTGCGGCTATCACCTTGACTGCAAGGTTGAAGTGAAGTGCAAGAAGGCCATCAACGCCATCTTCTACCTGCAGGATGCGGGCTCCACGGGCTACGCTCAGTATGATGCTGCAACCTACAAGCTTGTTGATGGCAAGGCTTCTGTAAAGGCGCCCACCGCTACGCCTGCTGCAACCAAGACTTACAAGGGCGTTACTTATAAGTTCATGGGTTGGTACACCGACCAGGCCTGCACGCAATCCGTGAGCTTCCCGGATACGGTTACCGGCAACGTTAATTACTATGCCAAGTACGTTCCTATGAACCAGACCATCCAGGTTAATTACTACCTCGAAGGCACTACTACTCCCGTTGCTCCTTCCAAGACCCTTACTGGTCTTGTTGAAGGTCAGACGGTAACTCAGAGCCCTATTCTTATCGAGGGCTATACGCCGGTTTCCTCTGAATCCAAAACGGCAAAGGCCGGCACCGATACCGAGATCAACTTCTACTACAAGGCCAGTGAGGTTGCCTATACCGTTGAGTACTACTGGAAGGGTAGCGATACTCCTATCGAGACTGACGGCTCCGCTAAGGGCACCGTTGGCCAAGAGGTCACCGTTAGCCCCAAGGCAATCAGCGGTTACACTGCGGTAAGCAGCGATTCGCAGAGCATCACGCTTGATAAGGACGCCTCCAAGAACGTTATCAAGTTCTACTACTACAAGAACGTAACCCTGACGGCTAACTCCGATACGAAGACCTATAACGGTTCCGAGCAGAGTGTTACTGGCTTCAGCAGTACTGTCGAAGGCGCTACCTTCGACAACGTAGTCACGACGGGCGGCAAGGGCACCAACGTTGGCGATTACGCTCATAACTTTGCCGACGGCACTATTAATAAAGTAAGCACCGACGGCAACTACATCGTTACTGAAGTTAAGCCCGGCAACCTCCACATCAGCCCCGTCACCGACGAGGTAACCATTAAGGTCAAGGGCAATACGGATGCTCAGACCTACGATGGCAATTCTTATTCCGTTGAGGGCTACAGCATCGAGTCCACTCTGCCTACCGGCGTGACGGAAGCCGACGTACAGTTTAGTGGTGACGCAAAGGCAACCGGCACCAATGCCGGCACTTACAACATGGGCCTTACTGAGGCTAAGTTCTCCCTGAGCGATCAGGCTGCCAAGAATTACACCAACGTCAAGTTCGAGGTTGAAGACGGTGCGCTGACCATCAACAAGAAGGCAGCCTCCATCACCGCCGCTTCTGCTGAAAAGGAATACGACGGCACCGCGCTGACCACCAACGGGTTCACCGCCGACGGTTTCGTCGAGGGCCAGGGCATCGCCTCCGCCACTATCGAGGGCTCCCAGACCGTGGTCGGCAGCTCCGACAGCACCGTTGCGGCCAACAGTTGGACCGCCAAGGAAGGCACCAACCTCAACAACTACGAAATCACAACCAATAATGGCACCCTTACGGTCAAAGATCGTGAGTCCAAGTATGTGATGAATGTTGTAGCCAACTCCGCTGAGTTCACCTACGACGGCGCTGAGCACAAGGCCGCTGGCATGACCGGTACCACCTATACCAACGACAAGGGCGTAACCTTCACCGTCACTGGGCTTACGGCCGAGGACGCAGTGGCCACCGATGCGGGCGAGTACGGCCATAACATCGCTGGCACCGCGAAGGTCCTTGATCCCGACGGCAACGACGTTACCGCCCAGTTCACGGTTAACACTCAGAACGGCAAGCTCACTATTAATAAGAAGCCCGCCACCATCAAGGCTGGCTCTGCAAGCAAGGAATACGACGGTTCCGCGCTGACCACTGATGAGTTCACCACTTCTGGTTTCGTCGAGGGCCAGGGCATAGCCACCGCCACCATCGAGGGCTCCCAGACCGTGGTCGGCAGCTCCGTCAGCACGGTGAAGGACGGTAGCTGGATCGCCATGGACGGTACCAGCCTTAACAACTACACCATCACCACTCAGCCTGGCACTCTGACGGTCACCAACCGCTCCGCCAAGTACCAGATTGAGGTTGAGGCAAACTCCGGTGAGTACAAATACGACGGCACCGAGAAGTCCGTCTCCGGCCTGAAGGCCACCACCTTCACGATCGATGGAAAGACGTACACCGTCTCCGGCCTGACCGCCTCCGGCGCCACCGGTACCGACGCGGGCACTTATTACAACACCGTCTCCGGCACCGCTGTGGTTAAGGACGCGAAGGGCAACGACGTGACGTCCCAGTTCGCGGTGTCTGTCAAGAACGGTACGCTCAAGATCAACAAGCGCGAAGTAACCATTACCTCTAAGGACGCCACCAAGGTCTACGACGGTACGGCGCTTACCAAGGAAGAGGTTGAGGTATCCGGCGATGGCATCGTTAAGTCCGACGAGGCCGGTGCGACCTACGCCTTCACGGGCACTCAGACCGAGGTGGGCAGCAGCGACAACGAATTCACCGTGTCCGGCCTGAGCGAAACCAATTACAAGGTGACCACCAAGTTCGGTGAGCTTAAAGTGACGCCCGTGACCGATAAGGTTACCGTGGTCATTACCGAGCACGGCGGCAGCTACACCTATGATGGCACCGAGAAGAGCGCCACTGGCTACGACGTGTTTAGCAGCAACGTGCTGTACTCTGCGAACGATTTCAGCTTCAGCGGGGACGCCAGCGTAGCCGGCACAGATGCGGGCACCTACGAGATGCAGCTCAAAGCTTCTGACTTCAAGAACACGAGCAAGAACTTCAGCAACGTTGAGTTCGAGATCGTCGACAATGCGCTCACCATCGCCAAGCGCAGCGTGACGCTTACCTCCGCCACCGACAGCAAGGTTTACGATGGTACTGCGCTCACCAATAGCAACGTCACCGTTTCCGGCGACGGTTTCGCTGAAGGCGAGGGTGCAAGCTACGACGTAACCGGCACCATCACCAACGCCGGCTCCGTGAAAAATGCCTTTACCTACGAGCTGAACAAGGGCACCAAGGCTAAGAATTACAACATCACGGACGAAACGGGCACGTTGACTGTTAGCCCCGTTACCGATGAGGTTGTTGTAACGGTCGTCGGCCATAATGGCGGCGTGAAGTACAACGGTGAAGAGCAGACCGTCTCCGGCTACGAGATCTCTGCCGATAACACCCTCTACAAAGTGGGCGACGCCGTTAGCTTCTCCGGTGACGCTAGCGTCAGTGCAACCGACGCCGGCACCTACCCGATGGGTCTTGCCGTCAGCCAGTTCAGCAACACCGACAACAACTTCTCTAACGTCAAGTTCGTGGTGACCGACGGCGAGCTGGCCATTGCAAAGCGCCAGGTAACGCTTACCTCCGGATCGAAGGAGAAGGAGTACGACGGCAAGCCGCTTACTAATCATGCGGTCGAGCGTTCGGGCGACGGCTTTGCTCCTTACGAGGGCGTAAGCTGTGACGTTACCGGTTCGCAAACCACGCCGGGTTCGTCCGATAACCTTTTTACCTACACGCTGCACAACAATACAAAGGCAGACAACTACGAGATTAAGGTGATATACGGAACGCTTAACGTTGCCAACCGTAAGGCCCAGTACGAAATTACCGTAGAGGCCAATTCCGAAACTGCCACCTACGATGGGCAGCAGCACTCGGCTACGGGCCTTAAGACCACGAGCTTTGTCGTGGACGATGAAACCTATACCGTTTCCGGCCTTACCACCGAGGATCCCGCCAAGACTGACGCGGGCACTTACTCGAACAACATTACTGGTACGCCTGTTGTGACCGACGAGGACGGCAATGACGTTAGCTCTCAGTTCAAGGTGAGTACCGTTAACGGCTCGCTCGTTATCAATAAGCGTAGCGTTGTGCTTGAGTCCGAGAGAGCATCCAAGGTCTACGACGGCACGCCTCTGACCAAGCCCGATGTCACCACGACTGGTGACGGTTTCGTAGAGGGCGAGGTAAGTGACGTTAAGGCTACGGGCACTGTCACCGATGTCAAAGAGGGCAAGGTGGCCAACACCATCACCTACACCCCGGGCGAGAAGTTCAACGAGAATAACTACAGCATCACCAAGAAAGAAGGCAAGCTCTGGATTACTTCCCAGAACATTGATCCTGGTACCGATCCCGATAATCCCAATCCCGACTACTGCGGCGTTGAGGTCGGTACGCTTGATGACCTTGTATATAACGGTGAAAGCCAGAAGCAAAGGCCGACCGTAAACGACAAGGACGGCTGGGCGCTTGTTGAGCATTCCGACTACACGCTTACATTCAGCGAGGACACTACCAATGTCGGTACCGTTACCGTGACCGTCACTGGTAAGGGTAACTACACGGGCACCGTTACTAGGACCTACAAGATCACGCCTAAGGGCTACACCGTCACCACTGATAACGCCACCAAGGTCTACGACGGCTCCGCTCTGACTGCGGGCGGCAAGATTGACGGCATCGTTGACGGCGAGGACGCCGGCTTCGTTGTGACCGGTTCGCAGACCAAGGTCGGTTCCTCCGATAATACCTACGAGGTCAAGTGGAACAGCACCGCTAAAGAGTCCAACTACAAGTTCGATGGCGGCAGCGTCGGTACCCTCACTGTCACCGAGAGCGCCGCTGAGATCGTGGTCACCACCACGGGCGGCACCTCCACGTATGACGGCCAGGCGCATGGCGCAACTGTCAGTGTGAGCACGCTGCCCAAGGGCTACACGGTCGAGACCGCTTCCTCCAGCGCTACGGCAACCGACGTCACTACTGAAGATGTTGTCGCCACCGCCGATAGCTTGGTTATCCGCAACGCGGACGGCGAGGATGTGACCTCGAACCTTAAGATCACCTACGTGAACGGCTCCATCAAGGTCATTCCTGCAACCCTTACGGTTGCGACCCCCAGCGCCACCAAGGTTTACGATGGCACCGCGCTTACGGCTGAGGGCAGCGTTTCCGGCCTGGTGAACGGTGAGACCGTTGGCTTTGATACCACCGGTTCGCAAACCGACAAGGGCTCCAGCACCAACACCTACGAACTCCAGTGGAACGGCACTGCCAAGCAGTCCAATTACACGGTTTCCCAGGACCTCGGCACCCTTAAGGTGACCGAGCAGTCCATTGTGCCTGATCCCGACAAGCCCGAGACCTACAAGGGCATCACCATCAGCGATCCTGCAGACAAGGTTTACGACGGCGTTGAGCTTAAGTGGGCCCCTGAGGTCAAGGATGCCGCTGGCAATACGCTGATCGAGGGCACCGATTACACGGTTTCCTACGACACCACCGACTTCACCAACGTCGGCACCATCGAGGTCACCATCACCGGTAAGGGCAACTACACCGGCTCCGTGACTAAGAGCTACAAGATTACGAAGGCTCCTCTTGTGGTGAGCACCCCTGATGCCTCCAAGGTCTACGACGGCACGCCTCTGACGGCTGCCGCAACGGCTGAAAACATCTCTGGCCTTGTTGCTGGCGAGACCGCCACGGTTAAGGCAACCGGCTCTCAGACCGAGGTCGGCAAGTCCGCCAATACCTATAGCGACATCAATTGGGGAACCGCAAAGGAATCCAACTACTACGTGAAGTCCAAGACCGAGGGTGTGCTCGAGGTGACCCAGCAGACCATCGATCCCGGCACCGATCCCGAGCATCCCGATCCTTCTTACAAGGGCGTCACTATCAACGACCCCAAGAGCAAGACTTACGACGCTAAGGCGCTTAAGTGGATCCCCGAGGTCAAGGATGCCGATGGTAAGGCACTGACCGAGGGCACCGACTACACCGTCACCTACAAGCGGGACGGCAAGGTGACCACCGACTTCACCAACGTCGGCACCATCGAGGTCACCATCACCGGTAAGGGCAACTACACCGGCTCCGTGACCAAGAGTTATCAGATTTTCAAGCGTCCCGTAACGCTTGAATCCGAGTCCCAGACCTTCACCTACGACGGTAAGGCCCATGGTTGGAACAAGTTCACCTGTGATGATGACTTGTTTGCAAGCCAGGTCGACGACCTCGGCTGCGCGGTGACCGTCAAGAAGGCGGGCGAGCAGAAGGAAAATACCGTCAGCTACACCTTCAAGTCCGGCTTCAGCGCTGATAACTATGAGATCACCAATAACTTCGGCACCTTGTACGTGAAGAACTCCGAGGACGAGATTGTGGTCACCACCACGGGCGGCGCTTTCACCTACGACGGCCAGGCGCATGGCGCAACCGTCAACGTGAGCACGCTTCCCGATGGCTACACGCTCGGCACCGCGTCCTCCAGCGCAACGGCAACCAACGTTGCCGACGGCGAGGTCGCGGCCACGGCCGACACCCTGGTGATCAAGAACGCCGAGGGCGAGGACGTGACGGCAAGCCTCAACATTAAGAAGATCGACGGCACCATCAAGATCAATCCTGCTCCCTATAGCATCGCTACTGGCAGCGCCACCAAGGTTTACGACGGCACCGCGCTCCTTGGCTCCGAGGCCAAGGGCAACAAGGTTGAAGGCATGGTGAACGATGCGGATGCTACCTTCACCGTGACGGGCAGCCAGACCGAGGTCGGCGGCGCCGAGCACAACAACACCTACGAGCTCAAGTTCGCAAGCGACCAGATGGCCAAGAACTACACGCTCGCAGGCGAGAGCCTGGGCACCCTGACGGTGACTAAGCAGACCATCGATCCTGGCACCGACCCCGAGAACCCCGATCCTGCCTACAAGGGCGTCACTATTAACAGCCCTGAGGACGAGGTTTACGACGGCGCCGAGCACAAGTGGGTCCCCGAGGTCACCGCCAAGGACGGCAGCAAGCTGACTGAGGGCACCGACTACACGGTCTCCTACAGCACCGATAACTTCACCGACGTAACGGGCGTTATCACCGTGACCATCACCGGCACGGGCAACTACAGCGGCACTGTTACCAGGACTTATCAGATCACTAAACGTAGCGTTGCCCTTAAGTCCGAGAGCGACTCCAAGGTCTACGACGGCATGCCTCTGACCAAGCCCGACGTCACCATGACCGGCGACGGCTTCGTCGCGGGCGAGGTGAGCAATGTCAAGGCCATCGGCAGCGTTACCGATGTTGCCGCCGGCAAGGTGACGAACACCATCACCTGCACCACGGGCGAGAAGTTCAAGGAGAGCAACTACAGCATCACCAAGGAAGAGGGCAAGCTCTGGATTACCTCCCAGACCATCGATCCTGGCACTGATCCTGAGAACCCCGACCCCGATTACAAGGGCGTCAAGGTAGGCCAGCTCACTGACCTTGTGTACAACGGCAAGACCCAGGAGCAGAAGCCGACCGTCACCACTGAGGACGGCACTCCGCTCAAGGAGGGCGCCGACTACACGGTTTCCTTCAGCAAGGACGCCAAGAACGTCGGTACCGTTACCGTGACCATCACCGGCACGGGCAACTACAGCGGCTCCGTGGAGCGCACCTACCAGATTACGCCCAAGGGCTACACTGTCACCACCGATGGTGCTACCAAGGTTTACAACGGCAAGCCGCTCACTGCTCCCGGTAAGATTGACGGCATCGTTGACGGTGAGGACGCCGGCTTCGTTGTGACCGGTTCTCAGACCAAGGTCGGCCATTCCGCCAATACTTATGAGATCAAGTGGAACAGCACCGCTAAGAAGTCCAATTACAAGTTCGGCGGTGAAAGCGTCGGCGAGCTTGTCGTAGCCGAGAGCTCCGCTGAGATCGTGGTCACCACCACGGGCGGCACCTTCACGTATGACGGCCAGGCGCATGGCGCAACCGTCAGTGTGAGCACGCTGCCCAAGGGCTACACGCTCGGCACCGCGTCCTCCAGCGCTACGGCAACCAACGTTGCCGACGGCGAGGTCGCGGCCACGGCCGACACCCTGGTTA
>CAVHFE010000008.1:0-68964 GCA_963635145.1 Oscillospiraceae bacterium | reverse complement strand
CCTCTTCAACCTTGCCGGAGGCATCCTTCCAAACCTTCTGCACGGAAAGATCGCCCACAACCGGCTTCAAGGTGCCGCGGAACGGACGGGCATGGGACTCGGCCGTCACGTTCACCTTACTGCCGATGTAGGTACCAGCGGCAGAACCGGCAAGGTTGATGGTTGCGTTGGGCGCCAGCACGCTTGCCAGCACGCGGTCGGAAAGCGAGATGGTCATATCGCTGGTGGAGTTCATGATGTTGAACATCACGTAGCCAACGGTGCTGTCAATCTCGCCGGTGCCCTCGTCCTTGCCATCAGGCGAATAAACGTGAACCTTCTTCAGGTCAAGCTTCGTTGCGCCGGCCATGTCGACGTTGATGACCACCGAGCATTTACCGTTGAGTTCCATGCCGCGCACATTCAGCTCATTCATGCTATTGAGCTCGGCAGCGGTCAAAGTGACATAAGCGCAGCCGGAGTCGCCCTCGTAGTTGATTTCGATCTTGCCATCTTTATTGGTTACGGTTGCTCCCACATCATCGATTTTCGCAAGATCGTCGGAGACCTTGGTTGTAGCTGTTTTGGCCTCATCAAGATCGATGAAAGGAGTGTTTGCCGTATCGGTATCCTGGATCAGGGTCTTGGGCTCGTTGAGCTGCACGCCGTTGATGGCAAGATGGTTGTTGTTGTCCACGGTGGTCACGGCATTGTTGCTGCCGATGACAAAGGCGCTGTCGCTGATGGCAGAGGGGTTGCTGCTGGGGTTCACGTAGTTCTGGACATAGCTCAAAGGCCTATATCCGTAGGTGTCCTCGTACCAGCTCGTCTGGCCGAAGTTATTGCTGCCCGAAAGCTTCTTGGTAAGGATGTTGCCGTAAATGTGGCTTGACGTAGTTACCTCGTCGAAGCCAGTGATATGGAAGCTGCCGGCAATGCCCAGCCACTCGGTTGCCACGGAATCGCGGAAGCCGTCGTAAGCTTCATCCTCGAAAGCGTTCTTGGTGCTGTTCTGCTCGTAGGTGTAGTTGCCGTATTTGCCCGGCACAATAGAGGCGTCCTGATTGTCGGATGCCAGCGCAATGCCGTCTTTCCCATTGGAAGCAGCCTTGCCCGTAGTGCCGGAGGCGTCATCCGAAGAAGCGGCCTTCTCGTCAGCATTGCCGTTTACCGCAGCGGCGTCATCGTTTCCGACGGACCCGGCATTGCCTTCCGCGCCGTCATCTGCGCTGGCCGAGCTTTCTTGCGTTGTAGAAGCATCGTTTGCCGTGTCGGCGTACGAAACCTTCGTGATGGGCGAAAGGCCCAGCACCAGGATGAGCGTCATGAGCACGGCGAAGGCCGTCGTTGCAAGCGTGCGCGCCGAGTGCGTTGCCGTTGCCGCATTCACGCCAGTCTTGTTAGAGCGATTGCTTTTCATGGAAAGATTCCTCTTCATATCTACTACGCCCCCATCCCGTCGTTAGCCTGCTTCGCGCGCTTCTTACGAAGGAGGAAGAACGCCAAGGCTGCCAGCAGCAGAAGAGCGATAACCCCTGCCGCGATAAGGCCGAAGTTAGGGCCGTCCTGTGCGGAATCGGCAGCAGCAAGAGGCGTGTCGGCGTCGGCGATGCGCTCGGAGTAGGCGCTATCGCCGCTTGGAGCGGTTGCGTTGCTCGTCTGGGCCGAGGTGCCGTTTGCGTTAGTGGTGGAAACGGAGGTGTAGGGCGTGGAGGCCAGCAGGCCGCCCGTGGTGCGCGTGCCGGTGGTGCCGGAATTCGTCTGGGCGCCCGTGGTGCTGGTGGTCACCTTACCGTCGGAATCGATGGTGTAGTAGCGGATGCCGCCATCGATGATCTGCGTGCGCGTCACCGTGACATCGCCCTTGGAAATGGCGCCGGGCAACGCGTAGTAGACGGTGTAGGTGCGGTACGGATCCCAGAAGCGGTGGGTGATGGGCGCGCTCTGACCGCTCAGGCGCTGATAGCTTTCGCCCTCGTAGCTGACGCTCTCGGGCGAGGTGATGGAAAGAGCCGCGCCGTTGGGGTCGCAAGTGAGCGTGCTGGTGCCAAGCTCGATGCCACTAACGGCATCGACGTAGCGCACCTTCACATCGTAGGCGGAAGGAGCAACCACGTCCGAGCTGGCGTAGTACGCCGTGTCGGAAAGCAGGCGGCCCTTCTTCAGGTCCTGCCAGGTGTAGCTGAGCGCGCTTTCGGTGCCGCAACGCTTGTAGGTGACGCCGTCCTTTTCGTAGGTTTCGGGCAGGGCGATTTCAGCAGCCTTGGCGGAAGTGACGCTTGCCTTCTCGGACTTGACCAGCTGAACCTCGGTATTGCCGTTCTTGCCGGCGCTCACCAGGGCGAAATTTACGGTGTAGTCAAGATCGGTTTCCTTGGCCTTGTAAGTAAGGGTGTATTCCTTGGCGCCATCGCGTGTGAGGGAAAGCTCCTCGGCCTGCTTTGCGCTGTACTTATTGCCCAGGCTGTCGGTTGCGCCGGCGAGCACGTAGTGCTTAACCTCGGCATTCTTGGCCTGGGAGAAGATGGTGGCCGGGGCGTACAGGTAGCCGCCAGCACCGACATTCACACGGTCGGCCATGAGCTGCTTGCCATCGGCGTCAACGTACTTCAGAGCGACTTCCTGAGTGGTGGTGTCGGCTGCAGCCTGGGCAACGCAGTAGATGCGCTGCTCAGGGGAGCTTGCAGAGAGCTTCACCTGAGGAGTTGCGGCCATAGGAGTATAGACCTTGCCGTCCTTCTTAACGGAGGAACGGACATCAACCGACTTTTCCTCGCCCTTCTTAAGAAGGTAGGAATCGGTATCGAGGGTGTTGCCCTCTTCGTCAACATAGACAACCGAAGCGGTGGTGCTTGCGCTCGCATCAACTTTCTCGTAGGAAACGTAAAGGACGCCGTCCTTCAAAGTAGGGGCAACCTTGTTGCTGCCCACCAGGCGATAGGTGGTGTCGCCGCGGACGATCTGCGCAGGCGCGGTAAGGGCAAGCTCGGCCTCGGAGACCTTGGCGGTACGGATGCCGATCATGCTCTGCTCGATGGAGCCGACGGGCTCGCCATTAACCCGCATGCACACGGCGTAGGTTTTAAGGGACGCAAGAGCTGCAGCACCCTGGCGATCAGCAGTCTTTGCCTTGTAGAAATCCAGGGAAATATTGCCGCTGTGCTTGGCAACATAGGCGGCCTTCGCATCAAGCTGAACAACGCCGAAGGTATCGTCGGCCTTGTCGAACTTGTACTCCATGTCGGAAGTAGCAAGCTTGCCGTCAACCGTGATGTCGGCATACAAGGTGTCGCTGGCAAGACCAGCCACCGTGGCGCACTCGAAGGAATCACCGCCGATTTGCAAAGTGTCGGTGCCGCGAACAACGAGTTCGCCCTCTCCGTTTGCCGAAGAAGCTTCATCCGCAAATGCCTTTGCAGGCGAAAGCGAAATCGCGCCGAAGCACGTCAACGACATCGACAACGCAAGCATCACGCAGCAGGTGAAAAGAAGCGTGCCCGCGCTTTTGATCGTCCGCATGGAACCACCATTCCCTTGTTCAGCGGCTTTCTTTCAAGAATCGCCGCGGGCTTACGCTTTTTGGTCGGAGGGCACCCTGCCGGTGCCCCATCCTTCACGCGAAAGCCCTTGCCTCCAGACTTCATTCGCATAACGCCCCTGAACTCTAAGGCCGCGAGTCCGCGTGCAACGGACCTCGCAAACTCGCCTTGCGCAGACGGCGTTATGCGTTCCAATAAAAAATACGATCTCAAGCTGATTCGAAAATTACTTGAGACCGTACGTAGTAAACCATTGGAATTACTTTTCCAATTTTATTGCTATTTAAGGTTTATTTCAGTATTCCTTTTGCAAAATTTTGAAGATTTTGCAAAATCCCATAGCTACTCCACAAAGCGAATAAGCAAGTTCGCGATTTCGAGCTGGATTTTGAAGAAAAGGCCGCACTGCATAAGCTTGATCCAGCGTACCGAGCAAGGCTCAACGCGGCATGAATCGAAACATTAAGCAGTGCGGCCCAAGCAGGCAATGAAGGCTAGACGCGCTAAAAGAGCTAAGCGCACGAGGAAAGGTCTTGGTAGATAAGGTGCAGGCCTTCAAGCGTGAGCTCGAGGCTGATTTCCTGAATGCTACGCGACATGGGGGCGATGCGATGGGAAAGGCCGCCGGTGGCCACAACCTTGCATTTGTAGCCCAGCTGCTCCTCGATGCGCTCGACCAAGCCATCGATACGTGCTGCCTCGCCAACGGCGATACCAACCTGCACGGCCTCCGAAGTGTTGCGACCGATGGCGACGCCCGGATCCTCAAGCTCGACGGAGCGAAGAAGAGCTGCGCGCTGCACCAGGGTTCGTAGCGAGGTGTCCACGCCGGGGGCGATGATGCCGCCGCGGAAAATCCCGTCGGCATCGATGACCTCGATGTTGGTTGCCGTGCCGAAGTCGACCACGATAACCGGGCAGGCGAACTTGGCCTTGGCGGCAACGGCGTCGGCAACACGGTCGGCGCCGAGCTCGGCAAACTCGCCATCTTGAATGCCCAGAAGGTGACGGCAATTGTCCACCGAGACGATGATGGCCTCGACGCCGAAGGAGCGCTGGATAACCTTTTCCCAGTTGTGGGTTAAGGGAGGGACGACGGAGGCGACGATGGCACCCGTCACCGCGCTGCGATCGATATCCTCGGCGCCGAGCAAGGCATGCAGTTTGATCCTGAGCTCGTCGGAGGTGTAGTCGGTGTTGGTGGCAAGGCGCCACATGTGCAGCAGCGAACCCTGCGAGTACACGCCAACGACCGTTTGGGTGTTTCCGATATCGATAGTAAGCAGCACGTTAGCGCCCCTTCGCTCCCCTGCGTTAATCAAACAATGTGTTGGATGCTACCACATCACCCGCGCCGATTAGGCGTTTCACTAGCGGATTGCAACACGGACAGCCTGGGCGACCAAAACGGCCAGGACCATCTTGCAAGCATCGATGGGCACGAAGGGAGCAACGGCAGCAACGAAGGCGGCCTCGATGCTCATGCCCGCGGAAATGGACAGCCATGCCCAGCCGAACACGTAAAGGACGGCAAGGAAGACGACGCCCATCAAAATGTTGCGGGCAAGGTCGCCCGCGGAAATCTTGGCGCCCAAAAAGCTCTTGGTCTCGGTTGCGCTGAAGAAGGGGAGCTTACGAAGAAGGTGAGCAACGCCCAGGGCGATGGCTGCAGCAACAAGGAAGCCGACGATGAAGCCGCCCGTAGGGCCGAGCAGAGAGGCGATGCCGCCCTTGAAGCCGGCGAAAACGGGCAGGCCGACAGCGCCGAGCACCAGGTAGCAAGCGATTGCGGCCAGAGCCTCGCTCGGAGCCAGCGCGAAGAGCGCGAACATGACGGCGAAGGTCTGTAGGGTGAAGGGCACGGGTCCGAAGGGAACGGTGACCCAGGCGCCAACCGCCATCAAGACGACGGACAGGGCAACATAGGCCACGGAACGGGAGCGGGAACGGTTGGTGGAAGGATTGACAGCAGCGGCGGTCATGACGGTCCTTTCGTCTTCGCAACAGCGAAGCTTGAAGCGCCAGCGCACGGCTTCCAAGAAGCCGGCCGTGCGAGCTCCATGCCGCACGAATAACTGGACACAAATACTAACTTGTCCATCATACGTAAGGCTTCCTGCCGCGCAAGCATGAACGCGTAGCATTTTCGTTTAGCCATGCGCCACGATGCCAATCGCCCAATCGCAGCGTCGAAAAATACAAGCTGCGCTAGACTTATCGCTTGATGAAGAGGGAGGAACCGTGTCACTACTTGAAATAATCTTGCTGGGCGTTGCGCTTTCGATGGACGCTTTCGCCGTCACCATCTCAAACATGTTCGCCCACCGCGGCATAAGCACGCGCCATGCCCTGCTCATGCCCCTGTTCTTCGGCGCCTTCCAGTTCGGTATGCCGCTGATCGGCTACTTCGCCGGCAGCCTGGTGGCCGACCTCATCAGCCAGTACGCGGGCATCATCACTTTCATCATCTTGGGCTACATCGGCGGCAAGATGATTTGGGACGCCTTCCACGAGGAGGACGAGGAAAGCGACGACAAGGACCTTACCCTGGGCACGCTCACCTTCCAAGCAATAGCCACGAGCATCGATGCGCTCGGCGTCGGCTTCAGCTTCGCCGCCCTTGCGGTTGAGCCTTTCAGCGCGGCGGGCATCATCGGCATCACCACCTTCCTGTGCATCCTTGTTGCCTTGCGCCTGGGGCGCAGCTTCGGCAGCAAGCTCGGTAACAAGGCCACCATCGTGGGCGGCGTTGTGCTGATCCTCATTGGTTTGAAGTCGCTGCTTCTTTAAAGCGAGGAGGGCTAGCGCGCAGCCGTTGCTGGAAGGCGGATGCATGGAACGAACGCCCAGGTTGTCGATAAAGATGAGCACGAGAAGGGACACCCGTTCCGCCGGCTGACGTCAAGAGCGCGGGCAAACGCGCAGCCGTTGCTGGAAGGCAGACACGCAAGAGCAAATGCCCGTTCAACCGGCTAACGGCAAGCGCACAGAAGCGAAGGCCTCACTCGTCAATGAAGCAGACCAACACGCAAAAGAAGCGCCTTCCTTCCTCAAGCTGAGGACGGAAGGCGCTTTCGTTTTGCTTTGAGCCTATCGAGGAAGCTCGGGCTCGACCTATTCGGGGATGGGCTTGCTAGCCACGTGAATCTCGCCGGAGTGGCAGCTGAACAGGCTACCGTCCGGGCGCTCGACCAGAAGCGCGCCCTCGATGTCGACACCGCGAACAAGACCTTCCGCGGTGGTTTCGCCCTCAAGGTTTTCCAGGGCAACGTAATTGCCAATATTATACATGGCCTGGGAATATTCATCGTAAACGCCAGCAAAACCTTGCTCGCACCAGCGCTCGTAGTAGGCACGGAACTCCTGGAGCAAGGCCTGCTGAAGGTCGGTGATAAGGACCATCTGGGAGCCAGCCAAACCATCGGCGTCGGCATAGGCGGGCACCGTAACCGAGCCCAGCTCGGCCACGTAGCCGAAGCGGTAACGGTCGGACGCGGTGGCCTCGCCGCAGGGCCTGAAGACGTTCAGGCCGATGCCGATGCACAGGCCGTCGCCCACCTTGTCGGTGGAGATGCCGCAGATCTTGGAGCCACGGCAAAGGAGGTCGTTGGGCCATTTGATCTGAACATCGGGGATTTCGAGC
Organism: Oscillospiraceae bacterium; assembly: GCA_963635145.1. Lineage (GTDB taxonomy): Bacteria > Actinomycetota > Coriobacteriia > Coriobacteriales > Eggerthellaceae > Anaerotardibacter. The sequence continues at coordinate 61,803 of CAVHFE010000008.1, read as the reverse complement.
ACCTTCCAGCAAGCACTTTTCACCGCAAGGCAGGTGACCAAGGGCACGGTGAGCTGCTCCAGCAAAGGCTTTTGCGGGCGAAGAGCAAAGGACATGTACAGACCACCGACGGGGCTCGACCAATCGCGCCCCTGACGCCCGTAGCCGCCCGTCTGCTCGAAAGCGGCCACCACGTAGCCCTCGGGCACTCCTTCGTGAAGCTTCTGCTTGATGAGCTCGTTGGTTGATTCGACTTGCTCAAAGGTATGCATGTTCCAATCGGCTAGCATTTTCGTGCCTTTCCAACGGTGACGGTTTCCAAAGTGACCACGGTGTCGTCGGACAGAACGTGGTTGGGCAGGATGTCCAAAAGCGGCCTGACCACAAAATCCCTCTCGGCAAGAAGCGGATGCGGCAGACTAAGGTGTTCCAGATCGGATACGTATCCCTGGTAATCAAGGATATCCAAATCGCAAGTGCGCGGGCCGTTTTTAACGGTACGGACGCGACCAAGCGAATCCTCGATGGTGTTCAGGTATTTCAACAGCTCCTGCGGGGGCAGGCCCGTACGCACCAGGGCAACGGCATTCACGAAGCTATCCTGATCCTCCACATAGGCAGGCTCGCTTTCGTAGAAGTCGGACATGTCGATAAGCTGGGTATCGGGCATCATGCACATCTCAAGGATGGCCTGGTTAAGCATGGCCTTCTTGCCCTCGAGCTCCTCGCCCTCGTCGGCCACCAAGGGAACGTTGCAGCCCATGCCAATGAGCGCGTAAGGGCGAAGGTTTTCCTTCAGGGCCGCCACGTGCGCGGCGACGTTGTGGGCGCGCACCACGAAGGCACCGAGCTCGCAGGCCATCACCGCCTCGGCAGCGGAAGCGTCATCGCGCTCGGCAGGCTCGTCGATGTGATAGGCATAGCCGATGTAGCTCTTGCGCGAAACCGCGACCATGGTGGGGTAGCCCAGATGCACAAGCGCGTTGAAGTTGCGCATAAGCTCGATGGTCTGCTTGGCCGTCTTGCCAAAGCCGGGGCCCGGGTCAAGGCAGATGCGGTTGCGGGCAATGCCCGCCGCCTCAAGCTCGGCAGCGCGTGCCTTTAAGTAGTCGCAAACCTCTTCGACCACATCGTCGTAATGGGGCTCGTCCTGCATGGTGCGCGGGTCGTCGCCCTGCATGTGCATGACGACCAAACCGGCGTCGCAGGCGGCGGCAACGCGCACCATCTCGGGGTCGCGGAAGCCGGTGACGTCGTTGATGATGGCGGCACCCGCCTGCACGCACTTTTCGGCAACCGCAGGATGACGCGTATCGACGCTGACGCAAATGCCATCGGCGGCCAAGCGCTTCACCACCTCAAGGACGCGCGAGAGCTCTTCTTCCTCGGTGACGGGGCTGGCACCAGGACGGGTTGACTCTCCCCCGACGTCGATGATCAAGGCGCCATCGGCGACCATCTGCTTGGCGGCGGCAACGGCCGCATCGGCATCGGCGTAAGAACCGCCGTCGCTGAAGGAATCGGGGGTCACGTTCAGGATGCCCATGATCACCGGGTTGCGGGTATCGAAATCGTATTCAGCGCAATGCCAAATCATTGTCGTCCTTTCAAAGAAGACGCCTGGCTATCAGGCTCGGGGCAACGAAGTAGTTTCGAACGTACCTTCGCCGCCCCAAGGCAAAAGCCGAGGATGCCGTAAATGCTTGCTTCCACTGTAGCAAAAGGCCGGATTCGGGAGTGCTCCGAATCCGGCCTTTAAGCTCGATAGGTATAAGGATTACATCCTGACCAAGAAGCGATGCCTCTAACCCTGAGGCGCGCCGCCACTTGAAGGAGCGTCGGTACCGGGGGCGGCCACGGGTGCGCCCGCGGGGACAGCGGCGTTGGCATCGGCGGCATTGGCAGCTGCGACCTCGGCGGATGCCTTGGCAGCGGGGGTTTCGCCGTTCTGCTCTTTAAGCAGGTACTCGGACCAGCGGTTGTCGAGCAGGGCCTGGCAAGCCTCGCCATCGACGGTCTCGCGCTCAAGCAGAACCGAAGCCATAAGGTCCATCTGGTCCTTGTGGGCCATCAGAATCTCGTAAGCACGGTCGTGCGCCTCGCGCATCAGGGCCGAAACCTCTTCATCGATAAGACGTGCGGTCTCCTCAGAGTAATCCTGCGTGTTGCCGTAATCGCGGCCAAGGAATACCTCGTGGTTGGGCTGGCCGAACATCTGGTGGCCCAGACGCTCGGACATGCCGTAGGTGGTGATCATGGAGCGGGCCATCTTGGTGGCGCGCTCAAGGTCGTTGGAGGCACCGGTCGTGATGTCCTCGCAGAAGATTTCCTCGGCAACACGGCCGCCCAAGAAGACGGCGAGCTCGTCGCGAATCTGGTTGCGCGAGTTAAGCACCTGATCCTCGGCGGGGATGCTCAAGGTGTAACCAAGGGCACGGCCGCGGCTGATGATGGTGATCTTATGCACCGGGTCGGCCAGAGGCAGCAAGTGGCCAACCAAGGCATGGCCGCTTTCGTGGTAGGCCAAGGTCTTGCGAGTGGACTCGGAGAGGATGCGGCCCTTGCGCTCGGGGCCGGCGATAACGCGCTCCATAGAATCCTGGACCTCTTTGTTGGTAATGATCTTCTGACCACGGCGAGCCGCAAGCAGGGCCGACTCGTTAAGAAGGTTGGCCAGCTCGGCACCGCTGAAGCCCGGGGTCAAGGAAGCAAGCGAATCCAAGTCGACATCGGAGGCCATGGGCTTGTTGGCGGCATGGACGTCCAAGATGCGGCGGCGGCCCTTGAGGTCGGGGTTGTCCACCACAATCTGACGATCGAAACGGCCGGGACGCAGAAGCGCGGGGTCAAGGACGTCGGAGCGGTTAGTGGCCGCAATCAGGATGACGGAATCGTTGGTCTCGAAGCCGTCCATCTCGACGAGCAGCTGGTTCAGGGTTTGCTCGCGCTCGTCGTGACCGCCGCCCAGGCCGGCGCCACGCTGGCGACCGACGGCGTCGATCTCGTCGATGAAGATGATCGAGGGGGCGTTTTCCTTGGCTTCCTTGAACAGGTCGCGCACACGGGAGGCACCAACGCCAACGTACATCTCGACGAAGTCGGAGCCGGAAATGCTGAAGAAGGGAACGCCGGCCTCGCCTGCAACGGCACGTGCGAGCAAGGTCTTACCGGTGCCCGGAGGGCCCACCAGCAAGCAACCACGAGGCACCTTGGCGCCCATGGCCTGGTACTTGGCAGGATTGGCCAGGAAGTCCTTGATTTCCTGCATTTCCTCGACGGCCTCGTCGACGCCGGCGACGTCGGCGAACTTAACGTCGGGGTGCTCCTGAATCATCTTCTTGGCTTTGTTCTTGCCGAACTGCATCTGGGAGCCGTTGGCCTTGCTCATCTGCGTGAAGAAGTAGATGAGCAAGCCGAAGATCAGGACCATCGGCAGGATGCTCAAGAGGATGGAGCCCCAGGGGCTGGCCAAGGTTTGGCTGTACTGAATCTCGGAATGAGCGGCCATCAGGGTGTCAAGCGAGTTCTGGCCAACCCATACGCAGGTGAAGTTGTGCTTGTCGCCCAAGTCTTTAACCTGCAAAACGCTGGTTTCGATGGTGGACAGGCGCTTGCCGTCGGAGCCCTTCTGGGCGCCGAGAGCGGCGTTCAGGGCATCGAAGCCGGTGTTGAAGGCACCGGAGATGGAGGCGCCCGCGGTGTTGGCGGGATAGTAAACGCCCGAGATGGTCTCGGCGCCGGTGTCGTAGACAACCGACTCGACGCGGCCTTGATCGACCGCCTGCATGAACTCGGACGAAACGAGCGAGTCGGTTTCGGAAATCCCGTTGTTCGTGCCCATGGAGCGAGACATCATCGTCATGAAGAAAATGGCGATCAACAGGAAGATGACTCCCGTTGCGATGCTCGAACGCACGTTGGGCGTCTTGCGGTTTTTATTTTTCTTTGGCATGAAGTTCCTTACTGCTTTGCCAGTGGTGACAGCTGTTCGCGGTTAATCGCGCGGGGCGGGCGCTAGTCCTGGATGATCCCGTCTTTCAGGATGCCGATGTAGGGCAGGTTGCGATAGCGCTCGTTGTAGTCGAGGCCGTAGCCCACGATGAACTCGTCGGGGCACTCGAAGCCCACGTAGCGGCACTTGATGTCGGCCTGAAGGCGCGTCTTCTTGCGCAGGAGCGTTGCCACCTCGATGGAAGCGGGGTTGCGCGATTTGAGGTAGTTGATCAGATAGCGCAAGGTCAAACCGGAATCGAGGATGTCCTCGGCGATAAGGACGTGCTTGCCCTCGATCTGCGAGGTGAGGTCCTTCAAAATGCGCACGACGCCGGAGCTTTTGGCGCCGTTGCCGTAGGACGAAACGGCCATGTAGTCCATTTCGATGGGGCACTTGATCTCGCGCGCCAAGTCGGACATGAAAATCGCGGCGCCGCGCAGAACGCTGATGAGGACGACCGTCTGGCCTTCGTAATCCTTGGTTACCTGCGCGCCCATCTCGGCCACGCGGTTGCGGATTTCATCCTCGGTGAACAGAACCTCTTTGAGATGCGGATGCATATCTTGCACAGGCTATCTTCCTTCAAAACGTGCGTTGAGCGCGCCTAGCACCCAACAATAAGTAGGTAAGTTGCCAGTGTATCAAAATCGATGGCGCCGCCCACGCACCCAAATGCATATGGGCGGCGATTTCAATCAATCTCCACTGTCTGAATAATGAACGAGGCAAAGCATGCCGGGTCGAAGCGGGGTTTTAAGGCCCCGCACGCAGGAGCGAAACTAGGGGATGTCGAGTTCGATCACGCCCGTCTGGATATCGGGGAAGGCCTCGATCAGGCGGGCAACGGGAAGGCCGACGATGTTGTTGTAGTCGCCTTCGTGATGGTCGACTAGCGCCGCCCCCTTGCCTTGGATAGCATAGGCGCCCGCTTTGTCGATGGTCTCGCCAGTGGCAACGTAGCGCTTGATTTCCTCTTCGGAAAGATCTTTGAAAGTCACCTTGCTGGTTTCGTGGAAGCTCCTAAAGCCCATGGAAACGCTGCCCTCGGGCTGATCTTCGGTAGGCTCGCCGAGCATGACCAGCCAAACCGACACGCCGGTGATCACCTCGTGGGTACGGCCGGAAAGCTTGCGCAGCATCTCGCGCGCGTGGTCGGCCGAGTAGGGCTTGCCCATCATCTCGCCATCAAGGACAACCGTCGTGTCGGCGCCGATGATGAGCCCAGCGCCCTTAGGGTTGGTTGCAAGGATGTCCTGCACAACGGCACCGGCCTTGCGCTCCGCGAGCTTCTTCACCGCAGCGGCGGGGTCGCGCATATCGTCGGGCTCAAGGCTCTCGTCCACCTCTTGCGAGGGGCGATACACCGTGAACTTGATGCCGGCCTCCTCCAAAAGCTGTTTGCGGCGTGGGCTGCCGGATGCAAGGACGACGTTTAAGGGCATCTGCTGAACTGCCACGAAATCTCCTTTCAAGGAATGTTATTCGGTATTATTCGGTGCGCTTGCGACGCGCGCGGAAGCGGCTCATCGGCTCGATGAGCACGCCTTGCTTGTTGGCGCTGACCGCTAGGTCTCCCTGAATATTAGCCACATAGCCGCCACAAGGAGCGCCGCTTTCGTCAAATGAGGAAAGCACCGCCTCAATGGTCGCGGCATCGATTCGGGCCTCGGAGCCCAGGAAGGTTTGCAAAACCGCGCGCACCACGCGTCGTTTGATAACCACGTGCTCGGCTCCGAACTCGGGCGCCAAGCGTGCGGCGATCACGGTGGTGTCGGGGCCTGGCTCATCGATGAGCTCAACCTGCTGGGAAAAGACCTCGCGCGCCTGGGCATCGAGGAAATCGTCCTCGTCGGCTATCAGGTTCATCGTGCGCGTGAGCGTATCGAGCAAACGGGGGTTGTGCCGCTCGCAGCTTGGCACCACACGAGCGCGCACATAAGCGCGAAAGCGGTCCAAATGGGCGTTCGTTGCATCCTCACGCCACAAAAAACCCTCGGCATCGCGGCAGACGGGCTCGCCGGCCTCGGCGCGCTGATGCAAGTAATCGCGCAAGGCCTCGCGTGAAACGTCCAACAAGGGGCGCACGATGGGGCCGTTGGCGTAGAGCATCGAGCGGAAGCCTCCGGGGCCCGTGCCTTTGATGGAGCGCATGTAGAAATTCTCGACGCGATCGTTTTGGGTATGCGCGGTGAGAATGCGCCCCTCGGACACGGGGGCGCCGGTGTTGCGGCACAGGCTCTCAAGCGCCTCGTGCGCAGCTAAGTAGCGTTGCTCGCGGCCGATTGCCTCGACGTTGCCGCCCGTTGCCTCGGCCAACTGAGCCACATCTATCCGGCAGGTGAAGCAGGGCAGCTCGAGCATCCGGCACAGCTCCTCGACGAAGGCCTGGTCGGCATCGGCGGCGTCAGCGCGAAGCATATGGTTCACGTGCAGCACTGCCAGGCTCCCCAGTTCGCCGCTCTGGCGCAAATCGGCCATAAGATAGGCAAGCGCCGTGGAGTCGGAACCGCCCGACACCATTAAAACCGCAGGTGCATCCTTATTTATCAAAGAGCGATCGCATATGGTGCGCTTGATGGTGTTTATCATTCGATAGCCCCCTTCAGGCCGATTTCTCCCTTGAAACCGTAACATGTTCTTGATAGAAAAGAGACGGCGGCGATGTCGCTAACACAGCCTCGTCATAAGGAGCGTGCCCATGAATTTCCTTCTTCGAATCTTAGGTATATTCGTTGCGGTTATGGTTTGCGTGTACCTTCTGCCGGGCATCACGCTTCTCCCTGGCGGGTCGCAAGTCGTGTCGGTGGGCATCATCGCCCTCATCATCGCCGTGCTCAATTGCACGATCAAACCGATTCTGCAATTCCTTGGAACGCCGATAACCATCATCAGCCTGGGCATTTTCTATTTAGTCATAAACGCCCTGCTTCTTTACCTGGCGGCGGCAATCGGCAACTCGGTGTTCAACACCGGCTTTTACATCAGCAACTTCGCCGACGCCTTCGTCGGGGCAATCATCATCTCCATCGTCTCGAGCATCATGAACGTCATCACCGGCGCCAACGACTAAGCGCCCGCGCGTCCGCGCACTCAGCGCCCAGCCGAAGAAACGTGCATCCATCCAGCAAGCCCAACTAGCAACCAAGGGTTACTATCATGCAAGAAGCCCCTACCGACATACAGAAGAAGAAACGCGGCCGACCTCGCAAATCCGAGGGCGACACCACTCTCCGCGAGGAAATCATCCTCTCGAGCGCACTCGACCTGTTCCGCAGCCAAGGGTTCCAAAAAACGTCCATGACCCAGATTGCCCATGCCGCCGGGATGGACCAGTCTTCCCTGTACTACCATTTCGACTCAAAAGAAGCGCTGGTCAACCGCCTGTATGACTTTGCTCATGTTAAAAACAGCTTCACGCGTCTGGACCAAGCCGAAATCGATAGCGCGCTCAAGCTTTACCTGCTGATCGTCTACGATCTTATTGCCAAGTGCGACCTGCCCTTCGACTTCTTCGAGTTCGAGTTTGTCGCCACCGATAAGCCCCATGCCTTGCCCGAGCTCTTCGAAGCCTATCGGGTGTTCTACCATTGCCTGATCAACACAATCTCCCAAGGCGTTGAAAACAAGATGTTCTTCGAGTGCGACCCGCACACGCAAGCGGTCAACATCTTGTCGGTAAACGAGGGATTGCAGCACCATTACCACGCCAAAGGCAGAGGCCAGCTGATCTTGGAGACGGCTGGCTACACCGCCAAAAACCTATCGCCCGAGGAAATCGGTGAAGGAAGCGCGCGCCTGGTGCTTTCGAAGATGTGCGTTGATCGTCCCGATTTCAACGATTTGAAGACGCGAGGATACGAAGTTGCCCGGGCCGAACAGCTGATGCACAAGGCCTGCTACTTCTCCTCGTTCCAGCAGGGAATCGACTCGTAAGGAATCCCGCTTTCCGGTTTTTGTTTCGAGGGGGGCTTTGAGCGTTTCATTGGGCAGTCGCTTTGGTTTTTCGATTTTGAGTAATCGGTTTTGGGCGGCAAGTTCGCAATCTTGAGCGACCGAACGCAAAAGTCCTGGGTCTTAGGCCTTTGCCTTTTGCGACAGGTTCTAGAAGGCCGCAATCGAGCGACTGGATGCAGAACGTTCCGGCCTTAATCGAGCCTGGCCCAAACGCCAAGCCTCGCACCATTAATCCCAAGCTTAGCTGAACGGTTAGCGCCGACGTTTCGACTCCAGCACGCAAAACCACGGGTTTAACGCCACAGGCGCGAAAGTTCAAGTTCGGTGAAGTTGCCTATGTGCACGTCGGGGGCAAGATCACCCAGGCCTTCAAGCTCGGCGGACGCGCTTTCTCCCCCACCGGTAACGCCCACCACCTTGTAGCCGGCGCGCTTGAGCGTTGCCATGGCGTAGGAAGAATCCTCAAAACCCCAGGTAGCTTCTTTATCGGCGCCCATAAGCTCAAGCGCATGGTTGTACACGAGGGGCTCGCGCTTGGTGGTGCCCAGATCGTCAACCGAAACAATGGCGGCAAAATACTCGCTCACACCGGCGGCGTCAAGGCCCGCCTTAAGATAGCTTGCCGGCGACGAGGAGGCGACGCTCATGGTGATGCCCGCACGCGCGCAGGCCTCCAAAAACTCAGCGGCGCCCGGAAGAAGCTCGGCACGCGCATATTCAGCAAGCAGATACTCGTCCATCAGCGTCAAAGCATGGCTCACGCTTTTGCCCAAGCCCTGGGTCTTGTGGAACCAACGAGCGGTTTCCTCGATGGTAAAGGTGACGAGCAAAGCCCGGTCGTCTTCGGTTACCTGGCCGCCGCATAAACCGCATAAATAGCCCTCCATGCCCCGCCAAGCAGGAATGGAGTCGAGCAGCGTGCCATCGCAATCGAAGATCGCACCGGGCTTCGTCGTCATAGTTTCTTTCCTTTGAAGGACTGCCGCAGCTATTGCTGCTCGTCGTAGGCCTTTTTCAGGGCGGCGAAAGCGGGCAGGGAGTTCTCGATGGTTTCGCGCGCGATGCAGTAGCTCAAGCGGAACCAGCCCTTGCCGCCGAAACCGTCAGAAGGGCAGAACAGAAGCTCGAAATCTTTGGCGCGCTCGCTGAAGGCCTTGGCGTCGGGCTCGAGCGCCTTGACCCACAGATAGAAGGCTCCGTCGGGCTCGACGAATTCATAGCCCAGCTCGGAAAGGCCCTTGGTAAGGATCTCGCGGTTGACGCGGTAGGCCTCGACGTCGGAAGGAAGCTCTATGCATTCCTGAAGCACGCGCTGCCACAGGGCGCTGCAGCAAATGTAGCCCAGAGAACGGCCAGCGCCCTGAATGGCGAAGGTGGTTTCCTCGGGGTTGTCCATCAGGTCGGACACGTAGATGAAGCCCAGGCGCTCGCCGGGGAGGCTCAAGGTCTTCGAGTAGCTGTAGCACAGGATGGTACGCGCGTAGATGGCGGGAACGAAGGGGACTTCCTTGCCGTAGGTGATGGCGCGGTAAGGCTCGTCGGAGATCAGATAGATTTTGGTGCCGAACTCCTCTTCCTTTTTGCGCATGGCTTCGGCCAGGCGCTCAAGGCTCTCGCGCGTGTAGATGGCGCCCACGGGGTTGTTGGGGCTGTTGACCACGATGGCCGCGGTCTTGGGCGTGATGGCCGCTTCGAGGGCGGGCACGTCAAGCTGGAAGCTCGGCTCCAGGCAAGGAACCTCGACGATGGAGGCACCGGCTGCCTCGACCCAGGTTTTGTACTCGGTGAAGTACGGGGAAGGAACGATGACCTCCTCGCCCGGACAGGCGACGGCCTTGAAGGAAATGGCCAGCGAGGACGATGCGCCCGAGGTGATGTAGACCTGGTCGGGCTTGGCCTCGATGGGGAAATGGCGCTTCAGATGCTCGGCCACCGCAACGCGCGTCTCCCAAGAGCCGGGGCTGGGGGTGTAGCTGTGCAGCGCCACGGGATCTTCCTCAAGAAGACGGCAAATGCAATCGCTCACCTCGTCGGGAGCGGGAACGCTCGGGTTGCCGATGCTGAAGTCGAAGACCTTGTCCTCGCCGATTTCAGCCTTGCGCTGAAGGCCGTAGGCGAAGAGAGCGCGGATGTCGTTGGGGGCGCTGCCCAGGTCGATGCATTTCTGGTTGAGCATATGTTCTTCTTTCCATGATGTCCAAGCCGGACCGAGACCCTAGGCAAACCGCGCAATGCGCTTGGCTTGGCCTCGCCGGAACTCGTGCTGTTGCAGTGGCGCGGTGGGTGCCGGGTACGGCGGCGCAGCAGGCGGGTGCCAGGCAGCCCACGGCGATACGGCACGGGGGCTGCAAGCACATCCGAAGCCGCAGGGACCACCGGGAGCCCGCCGAAGGGAGCCTTGGCTGGTGCGGAGCCTAGGTATCGGTCTTCACGATTTGAGTCCCCATTATCCGCCTTCCCTTGCGTTTGGTGCGCAAAAAATGCAAGCGGCACATAAATAAGGGTGGTATCATTTTTCGCACGTTGCAGGCGCGGCAGCATGGTAAGCGCAAGGTCACCGCTTGGTTGTTTCATACGCTTCGAAACCTTGAGTTTCGGGGTTCGTAAACCGAGCGTACGGCGGACCTTCGCTTTACGCGTTTTGCATAATGCGAGCCTGGTGCGCCGCTAAGGCAACGTTTCGGTATGTAGACGAAAGCAGCCACATACCTCACCCGTTGCTTGGCCCTCCCCCACTCGGGTCAAGTAAAAGAAAGGCGTTCCCTATCGTTCAAGGGAGCGCCTTTCGCCTTTTCGGCGCATATCTTTTTCCCGTTGCCGCAAAAGGTCCAATCTGCTAGGATTTGTTCCTGCGCCGGAGTGGCGGAATGGCAGACGCGGTGGTCTCAAAAACCATTGGTTAACACCGTGTGGGTTCGAATCCCACCTCCGGCACCAGCTGCATGCAAAGGGAACCCATTCGGGTTCCCTTTTTTGTTTACTGATAGCGCCCCGACTAGACGCGGGGGCGCGGACGAGTGCGAGCGTGGGAGAGAATGCGAACGCAAGCACAAGCGCACGTCAAAACGCAGGTGCGGGCATAAGCACAGGCGCAGGTTCAAACGAAAGCGCAGACACATACGCGGGTGAAGATTCAGGCCCAAGCACGAGTACGTACGCATCGAAGCACTGCACCAAATGCGCGAGTCGAAAATCAGGCACAAATTGGCGCGCTACGAGCTCCGTGCTACGAAAAACACCCTCCGAGCAAGAAAAATCACCGCACAGAAGTGCTAGCGCGCCAAAATCGCACGAAATCATGCCGGAATCCACCGCACGGAAAGCGTTCCGCGCCAAAACAGGGCCAAATTCTTGCTCGCGACCCCAATTTCACCGCACAAAGCTTCTTCCGCGCCGCATTTTCGAAAGGTTCACCGCACCGAGTTTCTAGCGCGCCAGGCTTGAAAAAACTCCCGCACGAAGGTCTTTGCGCACCAAGGAATCGAGGGCAAACCCTCAAACGCCCCTGGCCCAACGAAGCTTTCCGTGCAAAGTTCGCTGCCCGCCAAGAGGATTGTGCCGAAACCCGCAAGCGGCAATGGCCCATCAAGCGGAAATCCAGTTGCACCCATGTCCGAAAACGGTCACACAAGCGTCCGCTTTCCGTGCAAACCGCTTCCGCCACAGAGCGCGTACGTCAGCAAGAATTTCATCGTCAAAACCAAAACCGTACGGCCTTGCCACTGCCGCACGGCCGAAAGAAGGAGCCATGGAATTCGCCCTGTATGCTGGCGCTGCCGCAGTGCTTGTTGCCGCCGTCGTTATCGACCTGAACCGAAGAATCATCCCAAATGCGCTAGTAATCTCCCTATTGGCCTTGCGACTTGCTGCCATAGGCTTAAGCGCAACGGGACTCATCAGCCGGGAAACCTGGGGGCTTTCGGCCTTCCTCGATTCAACGCTCGCAAGCCTTACGTTCACTTTCCTTGTATTTATGACCGCGCTTGTTGCGGGAAAGCTGGAGCGAAAGGAAGCGCTCGGGATGGGCGATGTGAAACTCTACGCCGCTTGCATGCTCTGGTTCGCACCCGCCTCGAGCTTCCTATTCCTGTTTTTGTCTTCGTTATTCGGGCTTGTGCTGGCCCTTGCCTTCCGCACGATCACGAAAGAAACGAGCTTCCCTTTCGCACCAGCCATCGCACTCGCATTCTTCGTCACCCTAATGGCTGACTTCTTTTGGCTTCCTAGCCTTTAAGGAGCTCGGTGAATTTTTCGAGTTCGGCGGGGATGTCGATTTGCTGGGGGCACACCTCGGAACAGGCGCCGCATTGCAGGCAGTCCTCGGGGCGCTGGCCTTCGGGGGTCGCGCGTATAGCGAACGGGGCAAGGAAGCCGCCGCCGGTAAATTTGTGCTCGGTGTAAAGCTCGAGCATGCGCGGGATATCGATCCCCTGCGGACAATGGTCCACGCAATAGCGGCACCCGGTACAAGGCGAGACGTCGCCTGCAATCATGTCTTTGGCAACGGCGTCGAGCACAGCAAGCTCGTCCTTGGACAAGGGCTTGTCGTCGGACAGGATAGCGATGTTCTCCTTAACCTGCTCAAACGAAGAGCTGCCGCACAGGATGGTCATCACCTGAGGCTGAGCAGCCAGGTACCGCAGCGCCCAAGCAACGTTGCTCTCGTCGGGGCGCGCGGCGCGAAGCATTGCCTCCTGCTTTTCGCTCAAGTTGACCAGGCGACCGCCGCGCAGGGGCTCCATGCAAATGACCGGCAAGTCGTATTCCTTGGCCAGACGAAGCTTGGCTTTGGCATCCTGGAACTCGTAATCCAGGTAGTTAAGCTGGATTTGGCAGAAATCCATATCTTTGCCGTAAGCCTTAAGGAAACGCTCGGTGGTTTCGGTAGTGCCATGTACCGAGAAGCCCAGATGCTTGATGCGGCCGTTTTTCTTCTGCTCCATCAAATACGAGAAGATGCCGTATTTTTCGTCGTCAAGATAAGCGTCGATGTCCACTTCGCACACGTTGTGGAACAGATAGAAATCGAAGTACCCGACCTGGCATTTGCGCAGCTGCTCCTCGAAAATCTCGGCGACCTTGCCCCAGTTGGCCGAATCGTAGCCGGGAAATTTGTCGGCAAGCAGAAAGCTTTCGCGCGGATGGCGAGCAAGAGCACGACCCATGGCAAGCTCGGATTGACCGGAATGATACGCCCAGGCGGTGTCGAAATAGTTAACGCCCTGCTCAATGGCGTAATCAACCATCTTGAACATTTGCTCTTCGTCGATTTTCGCATTATCGCCGTCGATCACCGGCAAGCGCATGCAGCCCATGCCAAACAGGGATACCTGGGTATCTTTGAAATCGCGATAGTTCATTACGGCCCTCTTTCTCGCTCGCAGCATTACTTCCTCATCGTGGCAAAGTATAGCCTATTTAAGTGACGAAGTGTTACTTAAATACAAGACAAATAAGTAAAGCCACGCAGGCATAGCTTCTTACAGAACCGATAAACCCAAAGCGCGGAAGGGCGGGACGGCAAAAAGAGAATCGCACAACAAGAAGAACGGGCAACGACGCAAAGCGCGAGGCTAAGAACTCTGAGACCAGGGGTCCAGAACCAGGAACCCCAAAAACGAAAACGAGCCCCACCGTGCGAAAAAAAACACAATGGGGCTCGAGAGATTAGGGCAATCAAGCCGCACACAGCCAAGAAGACGCCGGGCCCAGAGAAACGACCAACGTCCCGACCGCTTCAGCAACAGCCGCGAAAGACCCCTCCCCCAGAAAAGCAAGCCGCCTTAGACGAAGCCCGAAAGCCAGGGCCGCTGAAGATTGAGCTACTTCAAGGTTGCGTAGATGATCGCCTTGATGGCGTGCATGCGATTTTCGGCCTCGTCGAAGACGACCGAGCGATTGGACTCGAAAACCTCGTCGGTGACCTCAAGCTCTTCGATGCCGAACTTCTTGGCGATGTTAGCGCCGACCGTGGTCTTGGTGTCGTGGTAGGAAGGCAGGCAATGCATGAAAATCGCGTTGTCGGCAGCCATACCCATGACCTCGGTGGTCACGCGGTACGGCTCCAAAAGCTCGATGCGCTTGCCCCAAATCTCATCGGGCTCGCCCATGGAAACCCAGATGTCGGTGTACACGGCGTTAGCGTTGGCCACGCCCTCGGCCACATCCTCGGTCAGCAAAATCTCGGAGCCGTTTTCGGCGGCGATGGCGCGACAGGTATCGACCAGGGACTGCTCGGGCATCTGCTCCTTGGGACCGCAGGCGCAGAAGTCCACGCCCAGCTTGGCGCAGGCGACCATGAGCGAGTTGGCCACGTTGTTCTGCGCATCACCCATGAAAGTAAGCTTCAGTCCGGCAAGGGGGCCAAACTCCTCGCGAAGGGTGAGCATGTCGGCGATCATCTGGGTGGGATGGAACTCGGTGGTAAGGCCGTTCCACACAGGAACGCCGGCGTTGGCGGCCAGCTCCTCAACGATCTCCTGCCCATAGCCGCGATATTCGATGCCGTCAAACATGCGCCCAAGCACGCGCGCGGTATCCTCGATAGACTCCTTCTTGCCCATCTGCGACGAGCCAGGGTCAAGGTAGACCACGCCCATTCCCAGGTCGCGCCCGGCAACCTCGAAAGAGCAACGGGTACGCGTGGAGGTTTTCTCGAACAGAAGGACGATGTTCTTGCCGGCAAGATGCGCATGGGGCGTGCCCGTGCGCTTGAGGTCCTTGAAATTCTGGGCCAGATCGATCAGGTAGGTGATTTCCTCGGAGCTGAAATCCAACAACTTGAGGAAGTGACGGCCGCTCAGGTTGACTCCCATGGGTTTCCTTTCTTGAAAAAGCAAAGCGCCCGGGCAGTGCCCAGGCGCCGTTTACGCCATAGCTTATTTTACCAGTTCGCCGTCGCGCATCTTTGCAACGCCGTTAACGTAGACGTCAGTGGCGCGCCCAACGAATTTTGCGCCAAGGAAGCCGCAGTTCTTCGCCTTGGACTCGAAGTCGTCGGCGGTAACTGTCCAGGCAAGCTCGGGATCGATGACGGTAAGGCTGGCAACCGAACCGGGCTCGATCTTGACCGGATCGATGCCGATGATCTTGCGCGGATTGACCGCCATCAGCTCGACCATACGGTCGTAACCGATGACCTGCGGTTTCACCAGGTTGGTAAGCACCGCGCCCACCGAAGTTTCGATACCGGTCATGCCAAAGGGCGCCAGCTCGAACTCGCGCGCCTTCTCGTTTTCGGAGTGGGGCGCATGATCGGTGACGATGCAATCGACCGTGCCGTCAACCACGCCGGCGATGAGCGCCTGCGCGTCCTCGGCGGTGCGCAGCGGCGGGTTGACCTTGAGGTAGGTGTTGTAATCCTCGCCGATAAGGTCTTCGGTAAGGAACATGTGGTGCGGGGTGACTTCGCAGGTGACCGTGGAACCCTCGGCCTTGGCCTTGCGCACGATGTCAAGGCCGTGCGCGGAGGTGAGGTGTTGGATGTGCAAGTGCGCGCCCGTCAAACGAGCAAGCTCGATGTCACGCGCGATGTGCAGCTCCTCGCCGGCGGCCGGCCAGCCGAGCATCCCTAAGCGCGTCGAAGCGACGCCTTCGTTAACCTGGCCTGCGTCGACCAGTGATTCGTCCTGGCAGTGATCCATGATGGGGTGGCCGAACTGCACGGCGTAGTCCATAACGCGGCGCATCATTCCGGCGTCCTGGATGCCGCGGCCGTCATCGGTGTAGGCAACCGCGCCGTGGGCGTCCATGTCGCCCATCTCGGCCAGGGCCTCGCCCTTCAAGCCCTGCGTGCAAGCGCCCGCCACGTGGACGTTGCAGTTGTCGGCCGCCAACGCGCGGTCCTTGACGAACTCAACGAGTGCGGCGGTGTCGACCACGGGCTTGGTGTTGGCCATGCAGCAAATGTCGGTGAAGCCGCCATGCACGGCAGCGCGCGTGCCCGAGGCCACGTCCTCTTTGTACTCGAAGCCCGGTTCGCGCAGGTGAACATGGATATCCACCAGGCCGGGAAGAAGGACCTTGCCCGTAAGGTCGCGCACCTCGTCGGCTGCGGCGGCCTCGGGCGAGGATGCTGCAAGGTCGGCGCCCACCTGGGCGATCTTGCCCTCATCGATCAGGACGTCGACCACTGCATCAAGGCCGACTTGGGGGTCGACGGCACGTACGTTTTTAATGAGCGTTTTCATCTTCGTTTCCTCCAAGTAGCAGATACAGAACGGCCATGCGCACCAGGACGCCGGAATACACCTGGTCCAAGATCACCGAGTGAGTGGGGTGGTCGGCCATGAAACTGTCGAGCTCGACGCCGCGGTTGATGGGGCCGGGGTGGCACACGATGGCGTCGGGCTTCATGAGCTTCTCGCGCTCGCGGTTAAGGCCGTAGAGCATGCTGTACTCGCGCAGGCTCGGGTAAGGCGCGCCCTCCAGGCGCTCGAGCTGGATGCGGAGCATGTACACCACGTCGAGCTCAGGGAGAACCTCGTCAAGCTTACTGGTAACGCGATCGGCGCCCAGCACGTCGGGGCGCGCGGGCAGAAGCGTGTTCGGCGCGATGAAGGTCACGTGGGCGCCCATCTTCTTCAAGGCGGGAACCAGGGATCCGCACACGCGCGAATGGTTGATGTCGCCGATGATGCCGACCTTCAGGCCCTCGAAGCTGCCCTTGTGGCGCCAGATGGTGTAGAGGTCGAGCAAAGCCTGGGTGGGATGCTGATGCTTGCCGTCGCCCGCGTCGATGACGTGGACGCCGGATTTCTCGGCAACCTGGCGCGGAACGCCCGCATGCTTGTCGCGCACGACGATCATGTCGATCTTGTAGGAGCACAGGGTGGCCACGGTGTCGTCGAGGCTTTCGCCCTTGACCGTGGAGGTGCTGGAACCGCCGAAGTTGAGCGTGTCGCACGACAGACGCTTTTCGGCCAGCTCGAAGGAAGAGCGGGTGCGGGTCGAGGGCTCGTTGAACATGTTGACGACGGTGAAGCCGCGCAAGGTCGGGACCTTTTTCACGCGGCGCTCGTTGACGGCGCGGAAGGTGTCGGCCGTCTTCAGGATGGTCATGATGTCCTCGGCCGAGTATTCATTGATGTCGATAAGGTGCTTATGGTTGAAGGCCATTAGTCCTCTCCTCCTGCAAGGCTTGCGTTTTGGCCGGTGGGAGCGGCGCCGATGCGGGCGCCTGCGGGAAGCTGCCTGATCTGCACTTCGTCCGCCCCGTCGGTTTCCTTAAGGAAAACAGCGACCTGCTCCTCGCGGGAGGTCGGGATTTCCTTGCCAACGTAGTCGGCGCGGATGGGCAGCTGACGATGGCCGCGGTCGGCCAGAACGGCCAGCTGAACGCTTTCGGGGCGACCGATGTCGCGCAGGGCGTCGAGCGCGGCGCGGACGGTGCGGCCGGTGAACAGGACGTCGTCGACGAGGACGACCTGCTTGCCGTCGATCAAGAAGCCGATCTCGGTGGATTCAACCTGGGGGGCCAGGTAGGTCGTGTAATCGTCGCGATAGAAGCTGATGTCAAGCTTACCCAGCGGAAGGCGCACGCCCTTAATCTTCTCGATTGCGCTGACGAGCCTTGCGGCAAGGATGTCGCCGCGCGTGACGATGCCCACGACAACCAGGCCTTCAATACCGCCATTCTGCTCGACGATCTGGTGAGCCATGCGGACGATGGCGCGCTCGATCTCATCGGCGTTCATGCAGATTGACTTAACGCCCTCGGGCTTTGCCGCGGCAGAGCTTGCGCCCCCGGTGGCTGCGGCCTGCGTACCGGGCTCGGCCGGCGCGGCGGCCGTTTGCGATGCATTTTCCATAGGCACCCTTTCTTTGTGTGCGTTTGTGCACGGAGCCATTGGTTGATTAAAAGATTATACAAGCCCCGCGCGGGCCTAGGACGAATTACCGCAAAAGGAGCCGGGCGCAATCGCGCTACAATGCAACGAGCAAAACAATGCGGGTTGAGGCATGGCGCGGCTGGCCACGGCAGCGCGTTTGGTCGGCGGCGCGGCTGGATGGCGATGGCGCGAGAGCCGCATCGCGACGGTTCGACCCGAACCGCACCGGACGCAGCTGAACAGCCACGAAACGGCAACACGGCCTATTCGCCACCGCCGCATAACCAGGACATCACTGCGGCCCAAGACCGCACGACGAAAGGAAATCAATGGAGCGCATCGCGAGCTTTTCGGTTGATCATCTGGTGTTGGAGCCAGGCATCTACCTTTCCCGCGCCGACGAGGACGAGGCCACGGGTTGCGTGACCACCACCTTCGACCTACGTATGACGGCGCCTAACCGCGAGCCCGTCATGGACACCGCCGCCGTGCACGCGCTCGAGCATTTGGGCGCCACCTTCCTACGCAACGACGAGAAATGGTCCAACCGCGTGATTTACTTCGGCCCCATGGGATGCCGCACCGGCTTCTACCTGGTGGTCTTCGGCGAATGCCAGCCGAGCGACGTTGCCGGGCTGGTGCAACGCATGTTCGAGTTCGCACGCGACTTCGAGGGCGAGATTCCCGGCGCCAAGCCCGAGGAATGCGGCAACTATCACGACTCCGATCTGGCCCAGGCCAAATGGTGGGCCGCGCGCTACGTCGCCAAGACGCTCGAGCACCTGGACGAGGCGCACACCCACTACCCCGCCTTGCTTAGCTAGGGCTTTAGCGGCACGCAACAACAAGCACCAACCCCGAGCAAAATGCTCGCACGCAAACCCGAAAGGACCTCTCATGAGCACCTACGCGAAAATCGGCATCATCGGCCCCATGGACGTCGAGGTCGAACTTCTTAAATCCGCGATGGAATCCGAGGGCGGTGTGCGTAGCGCCAGCGTATGCGGCAGAGATTTCCTTGAGGGCACGCTTTGCGGGCAGCAAGTCGTGCTGGTGAAGTGCGGCGTTGGCATGGTGAACGCCGCCGCCTGCACGCAGGCGATCATCGGCCAGTTCGGTGTCGATGCGGTTATCAACACCGGCATCGCGGGATCGCTCGACTCCTCGATCGAGATTGGCGAGCTCGTCATCGCAAGCGACGCCGTCAACCACGTGATGGACGTGAGCAACCTGGGCTACGAGCTGGGGCAGACCCCCGACGTGGACACCCTGGCGTTCAAAGCCGACGCCGTTCTTGTGTCGGCGATTAAGGAAATTGAGCAGGACTTCGGCATCGTCGCGCATTCCGGGCGCGTTGCCTCCGGCGACTTCTTCGTCTGCAGCGACGAGGAAAAGGAACGCATCACCAGCGTGTTCGGCGCAAGCTGCTGCGAGATGGAGGGCGCCGCGATTGCACAGGTGTGCCATCTGTCCGGCGTGCCCTTCGCCATCGTGCGCGCCATCTCCGACAAGGCCGACGGCAGCTCGAGCGTCGACTACCCCACTTTCGAGAAAAAAGCCGCCCACGAAAGCGCCAAGCTCGTCATGGAGCTCATGAAGCGCCTAGCCTAACGACCACGGGTAAAGGGAAACAAACGCACACGGGGCGGCACGCACGCAAGATGCAGAGCTTGAAGAGCGGCGGAGCGCCGGGCGCGAATAACGCGTCCTTGCGCTCCGCCGCTCTTCAAGCGAGCAAGCCTAGCGGTTCAAAGGCAACGGGGCAGATAAAAGTCAGAAACCGTAGCCGCTGAACGCCCCCTCCCATATGCTCGCACGACCAGGGTAAACCGCGGCCAGCCCCTAGCTCGATGCATGGCCAACCCTCCCCTCGGAACGCATCCATCCCCTATCTCGGCCGCGACAAACAACTTTCCACTTTTCCTCAAATTTTCTTCCGCTTAAGCTTCAATTCACTTCAGAACGCCTTCATAAGGGCTTCGGGAATCCCGAGGAAAATGAGCCTATGAATTTTTTCATAGGACATAAATCGGCACTGGAATTTTGGAAGCTGCACGACCTCGACCCCTGCCAGCCATCGAAAGCACTGCCTCAAGCGAATCGAGGCACAAACCCCTTTCCGGCAAAGCAGATCAAAGCTGAAGAACTCAAACTGAGCACGCCTCTTCATTTAGAAGTTGCGGACTATCGGAGCAAACGTAAATCTCCCCTTTTCGTCACCCATTGCACCAAACACGATCTTCCTCATTCATCTTTTCTCAAATTCGACGACGGAATCTTCATCAGCTGCCCCGAGCTCACCTTCCGCGAAGCCGCCAACGACCTAAACCTCATCCAGTTAATCCGCCTTGGCTACGAGCTTTGCGGCTTTTATTCTTTAAGCCCAAACACCGCAAAGCTGAAACCAGCTATTTTGTCGCGCAAACCAAGAACCACACCGGAAATGATCGAATCCTACCTGCAGCGTTGCCCCAATGGCCCCAACAGGCAGAAGGCAATCAAGGCCGCTGAATTGATTTTGCCCGCATCCGCCTCACCCATGGAAACCAACCTATCCATGCTTCTTAGCCTGCCCACCAGCCTGGGAGGTTTTGGACTCCCCACTCCGAAATTGAACCACCCGATACGCATTTCGAGTGATGAACTTGCCTCCCGCGCCGCGAGTGACCCGCTTGCCGCTGGCAAACTGCCAAGCGAGAAAACGCTTCGTTGCGATTTGTGCTGGCCGGACAAGCAATTTGCCCTCGAATACGACAGCGACCAATTTCACTCAG
The DNA here is from genome assembly GCA_963635145.1 of Oscillospiraceae bacterium. Classification (GTDB taxonomy): domain Bacteria; phylum Actinomycetota; class Coriobacteriia; order Coriobacteriales; family Eggerthellaceae; genus Anaerotardibacter. The sequence goes on along the minus strand of CAVHFE010000008.1, from coordinate 41,272 downwards.
GCCGCGAGAAGCTGAACAAGGATTCGCGAAGGCGAGCGCTCCTTGAGTCAGCGGGGATTCACGTTGTCTCTGTGACGAAAAAGCAAATCCTAGGCATGACGGCCCTTGGGGAAATCGCGAACATCACCGCCAAACAGCTTGGGGTAAGGCTTCGGATTCGCAGGAAAGACTTCGACGAAAGGCATTTACAACTAAGGAGGGAGCTTCGTCGCTAGGCGCCCAGCTCCGGGCGGTTGCGACCATCGCAAGCTAGGGCAAACGCTTGCAGCCGCCGAGGCTCAACTCAGGCGGCCGCAAGCAAACGAAGCCCAGACTTGGGCGGCCGCCAACCGATGCAACCCGAATTCAAGCGACCTCAAGCTATCGAAGCCCAGACTCGAGCACTCGCAACCCAACATTCTTGCTGATTTGTTGGATTCCATGGTCAAAACGCCTCTCCGAGAGTCCCCGAATCCCAAAAAGGGCGTCCGTTTGGTCAAAAGTCCCACCCGAGGGTAAACTCGGAAGCGCATGAACGGCCAATACGGGATAGCCAGGAATGCCTATATTTGCTGCAAGCTTTTGAACTGGGGTTTTAGTTTTGCCGCTACAAGGCAATAGCTTGACAGGGCAGATATACAGGCCAGATGGCCAAAACTCTTACCCCGGGGTAGCAACTTTGACCACAGAACAGGGCTTGAGCGGATTGCAGGCCTTTTGCCTGAGCAAGACCGACGGGAATCTGGCCAAAAAGCGAATCGCGAGCGCGAGGCGCCACAGGTCAAAGAACGCACACGGGGGCGGTACGCATGGCGTACCGCCCCCATTTATGTAGCTATGGAAGGAGTGAGCCGCGCCAGCCAAAACTGACGCGGCTGGCCAAGGCGCGGACCCTACCGCTTACTCAGGGCTCGCGCGTCGCAAGCGAAGCGCGACATCGCAAGTGGAGCTGCGGCAAACCCGAACGCGCCGCTAGGCCCAGTGCTCGCGCATGTAAGACCATTTGGCATCGCGCTCTTGCTCGATCAGAGCGATGTCTTCGTCGGTGAGCGCGCGGAAGCGGCCCTGATGCTTCAGATAATCGTGCACCGAAGTGAATTCCTTGGGATTGCGGTTCAGCTTGAACTGGCCGCCCTCAAACTCGGCCAAGTACCACAGACCGCAGTCGACGATGTCCTTGGCAACCTCGATGGTCTCGTCCACACCGCAGCCCCAACCCGTTGGGCAAGGCGCGATGACGTGCAGATACTTGGTGCCCTTGATGCTTGCCGCCTTTTCAACCTTACGAATGAAATCGTTCAGGTAGCCGATGGAAGCCGTCGCAGCGTAGGCGATGCCATGAGCAGCCACGATCTCGAACATATTCTTCTTCTGGGTAAGGCAACCACGGCTCTCGCCGGCAACCGGCGTCGTGGTGGTGGAGGCGCCGAATGGTGTCAGCGAACTCTTCTGGATGCCCGTGTTCATGTAGGCCTCGTTGTCGTAGCACACATAGATCACGTTGTCGTTGCGATCGATGGTGCCCGAAAGCGCCGCCAGACCGATGTCGGCCGTTGCGCCGTCGCCCGCGAAACCAACCACGGTGTAGTCGTCAGGGTTTTTGCCCTGCGCCTTCAGACCAACCTCGATGCCCGAAATGACGGAGGCGGTGGCCGCAAAAGGCGTGATCATGGCGTTGTTTGAGAAGCTCAGCTGCGGGAAGTTGAAACCCGTGGCGCTCATGCAGCCCGCAGGAAGCGCAGCAACGGCGTTGGGGCCCAGCACCTTGAGCGTATGGCGAACGACCAGCGAGCCTCCGCAGCCGGCGCAGGCCTTATGGCCGAAGAAAAACTCGTCGTCGGTGATGTTGCGTGCATTGATGGCCATTACTCAGCCTCGCTTTCACTCACAGCCGCACCGGCGGCACGTCCCAGCTCGTCGGCAGGCGAATCGATGCCCAGGAAGCTCACACGCGGGCAGCTGAAACCTGCATCGTCGGCAAGATTGCAAAGGCACTGATAGATTCCGCTCATTTGAGCTGCGGAAATGTCATCGCCGCCCAAACCGCCGACGAAGTTGAGCGCTGGGATGAACAAGCCCGCTTGCTGCAGGGCGGAATTCACGTTCGTGAAGACCGTGCCCTCGGCGCCGAAGGAAACATCCTTCTCCAGCACGCCTACAGCCTTGGCGCCCTTAAGGGCATCGGCGATGGCGACAAAGGGCATGGGGCGCAGATAGCGGATGCGCAGCATGCCGGCCTTGACGCCGGCCTCGCGATAAGCGTCCACCGTGGTGCGAGCCAAGCCCGCGATCGAACCGAGCGTCACCAAGATGACCTCGGCATCCTCGCAGCGGTAGCTCTCGACGGCACCGGGGTACTGGCGCCCGAAGACCTGCGCGAAATCAGCCTCGACGCGCTCGACGGCATTCAGGGAGTCCACGGTGTCGTGATGCTCCCAGAACTTGAAGTAACGGTTGTACTCGGGGCCGGCGGAGTAACCGATGTTCACCGGGTTATCGAAATCGAAGCGGTTCGTGGTGATGTAAGGAGGTAGGAAAGCGTCGGCCTGCTCCTGCGTGGGAACATCGACCATCTCGTAGGTGTGCGTAAGGGCAAAGCCGTCGATGTTCACCATGACGGGAATCATCACGTCCTCGCTTTCAGCCAACTTGTAGGCCATCAAGGCCAGGTCAAGCGCCTCCTGGTTGGTGTCGGCGTAAACCTGAATCCAACCATGGTCAAGAAGGGCCAGCGAATCACGCTGGTCGCCGTAGATATTCCAAGGCAGTGCAGTGGCGCGGTTGGCGTTCATCATGACGATAGGGAAACGGCCGCCCGACGCGTAGGTAAGGTTTTCGGCCATGTAGAGCAAACCCTGGCTCGAGGTTGCCGTGAAGGTGCGCGCGCCGGCCGCGGCGGCACCGATGCAGGCAGCCAAAGCAGTGTGCTCGGACTCCACATGCATGTACTCGGCGTCAAGCTCGCCTGCGCCCACCATCTCGGACAAACGCTCGACCACGACGGTCTGAGGCGTGATGGGATAGGCGGAAATCACCTGAGGGCGGGCCAAACGCACGCCTTCGGCAAAGGCCTCATCGCCGGAAAGGAACTTCCTCATGCTACTCCCCTTCCTTGGTCGTGACGGCAGCGGACGCGGGCTCGCCGGCGGTCGCAGCAACGAACTCACCAGCAGCGCCAGCAGCGGCTTCCTCGGCCTTGCGCGCCTCGCCTTCGGGAATCATCGAAAGCGCACCGGTGGAGCAGCTTTTGGCGCAGATGCCGCAGCCTTTGCAAAAATCCAAGTCCAATCCAACCGACGTGTCGGTGCGGTTGGAAGGACAGGCATCCGAATCGTTGGCCACCTTGAACACGGCCCCATCGGGGCAGTACATGTAGCACTTCAGGCAGCCGTTGCACTTGGCGGGGTCGAACACCGGGCGCTCGTTGCGCCAGCCGGCGTTCTTCACCGTCAGGTAGCCGGCAGCAAAGCAAGTGCTGCGCGCATATTCGGTGGGGTCGAGCTTGTCGGTTTGCAAAATAGGGATGCGCGCCGGACGACGGCCGGCATAGCCCTGCCTAAGCTCGTTGCTGCTTTGGGCATCGGAGGTACGATACCCAACCGCAAGCTTCGGTTTCTCGATCGTGCTCACGTTCGTTTCCTCTCAAATCGCGCAGCGTGCACTGCGCGTCCTTCGCAATGCTTAAGCGCCGATGATGTGCGCAGACGTTCCCGTTTCCTGGAACTGATTGAACTCGGCCAGCACCGCCTCGATGATGGCCAGGTTCTTCGCATGAAGCTTGGCGGGCATGTACTCATGCACCGAACGAACGACGTCGTCGTGCGAGAACAGCGGGTCCAGCGCCAAAATAGCCGCCACGAAAACGGTGTTAGGAATGGGGCGCCCTAAAATCTCGCGCGAGATGCCATCGGCGTCGATGGAGATGATGCGCTCATCGTCGAAGCTATGGAAGCTGTTGACCAGCACTTTTCCACCGGGCTTGAGCTCGCTTGCCCAATCATTGCCCACCAGGGTGTCGTCCAGGTACACCACGTAATCGGCCTTGGACACCGCACTGCGGTCGCCCACCGGGCGCGTGTCCACCTTGGTGAAGGCGCGCATGGGCGCACCGCGGCGCTCAGGGCCGAAAGACGGAAACGCCAAGGAATAGCGCCCCTCGGGGAAGGCGCCCGCGGCCCCTAACAGGCGAGCTGCGGTGAAAGCGCCCTGGCCACCTCGGCCGTGCCACAAAATCTCTTTCATGCTTCGTCCTCTTCTTCACTCAACGAAGGCCTTGCCCTCGCTCGGGTGGCCCTGAAAGCCCCTTGCCCCCAAGACCCGCAGCGCGCTCGCTCAAAACCGATGAGCCTCGCGCTGCAAACGGGCCCCTATCGTGCAACAAGGAGCCGTTTCTTTATACGGGCAAAGCCAGACGGGTTGCCCCGCCTGGCCTTGCCAGCGATCAAGCCACGTAAAAGGCCCGATCGCGCTGAATACTGTTCGTCCGAAGTGCAATCCGCGCGGTTGCACTTCAATCGGGAAGCGCCTGAAGCAAGCAAGCACTCGACCAAGCGCATGCCCCAAGGCGCAAGCCGCGCCCGTAAGGCCTCCTACTTAGCGCTCTCGCGCTCGTCGATGAAGCGGGAAGCCTTGTGCTCGGACTCGGTGCCCAGCTCGCCGGTCTCGAAAACGTGGACCTTGGCGGGGCGAACGCCCGTGTGAGCCTTGAGTGCAGCCTCGACGCGTGCGGCGATGGACTCGAAGGACTCGCTCGATGCCCAAGCGCGCTCGACCGAAACCTCGTAACGGGTGGAGTAGTTCTCGTCGTAAACGCGAATCAGGTACTCGCCGGTGACGCCTTCCTCGCCACGCACAACGTACTCGACGTCGGAGGGGAACACGTTAACCGCGCCGACGATGAACATCTCATCCTTACGGCCGGTGACGTGGATGCGGGCCAAAGTACGGCCGCATTCGCACTTCTCGGTGGAAACGTATCCGATGTCGCCGGAGCGGAAGCGGATCATGGGGCGGGCCTTCTTGCAAAGGGTGGTGTAAGTAAGCTCACCGGTGGAGCCGGGCTCAAGCACCTCGCCCGTGTTGGGATCGACGGTCTCAACCAGAATCTGGTCCTCGACGATGTGCAGGCCGTCCTTGACCTCGCACATCGCAGCGCAGGCGCCGTAGATGTCGGACAGGCCGAAGAAGTCGCGAACGTCGGCGCCCCACAGCTCCTCGATGGACTCACGGGTGGACTTGATGGAGCCGCCGGGCTCGCCAGCAACGATGATGGTCTTGATGCTGAAGTCCTTCTTGGGGTCCAGGCCCTTCTCCTTGATCTTCTGGCCAAGCGTCCAAGCGTAGGAAGGCGAGGTCCAGATGACGGTGGGCTGGTAGTGCTGCAAGACGAAGATCAAGCGGTCGGAAGGAACGGCGCCGACCCAGATGGCCAGTGCGCCCAGGCGCTGAGCGCCAATGACGTCGGGGCCGCCAACGTAGAGCGCGAAGTTCAGGCCATGAACGTAGCGGTCGTTGGGGCGCATGCCTGCCTGCCAGAACAGACGAGCCTCGGTGTCCTGCCACAGGTCGAAGTCCTCCTGAGTGAAGGGGCTGACCGTGGGAACGCCCGTGGAGCCGGACGAAGTTGCCATGAAGATGACCTCTTCTTCGGGGACGGAGCACATTTCTCCGAAGAAGGATCCGACATGCTGGGTCTCGCGCTCGGTCTTCTTGTCACAGAAGGGGAACTTCGCAAGATCCTCAAGGGTGTTCAGGTCGCTGGGCTTGACGCCGGCGTTGTCGAAGGAACGCTTGTACCACACGGTGTTGTCGTATGCGTACTGAAGCATCGTCTTCAAGCGGTCGAGCTGAAGCTTCTCAAGCTCGGGGCGCGGCATGCACTCGATCTCGGGATCGTAGTACTTCTGGTCGTAGGGGATGTTCTTTTTCGCCATTGGTTTGTGCTCCTTATCCAATTCGTGGCGTATCGGTTTCCTGCAAGGCCACCCGGTGGCGCCCGAGGGCGCTTGATGGGGAACATCGGGTGACTTGTTTGTCATGCGTTGGTTCGCAAGTGACTGCGTGCTAGAAAACCAGAGCAAAGGAGCTGGAGCAAGCGAATCGACCCGAGGGTTTCCAAATGCGTAGATATAGGCAAAACCTATACTGGCTATAGCCCCTGGTCAATAGCTATGAAAATCGCCGGAGCGTGCGCGTGGCGCAAAGAATGGGAGCGCACTTTTCGGACGATTTCACAAATGTGAAACCGTTCACCAGGCCGATTTAAGCAAATTTTAAGGCTTGCGATGGGCCTCGATTTCGTCGGTTCCCGCGTTAAGAAGATAGGTTCCCGCCACGATTATGACCAAGGCCACGGCCATCAAGGGAGTGAACGGGTCGCCCCACAAAAGCACGCCCACGACCATGGTGGCCGCCGAGCCAAGCCCGCCCCAAATGCCGTAGGTAAGCCCCAGGGGCAGGTACTTCAAAATGACGATTAGAAGCGAGATGGACAGCCCATAGCACACAACCGTGATGATGTTGAAGGGAAAGACGCTGAAGCCACAGGAGAGCTTTAAGGTGGTGGCACCCGTCACCTCGCTCACGATGGCGATGCCCAGCAGCAAGAAGACGAGGTTCTTGGGCAAGGCCCGATTCTCGAAGGGCTTGGCCTGCGTGGGTTCCGCGTCGGGCTGCGGACTGGAAAGCTCGGCAGAGCCGTTCACGACGCGATCTTTCTTATTGAAGTCTTCTTTATTCATGCGCATGGCTACACCCCCATCTTCAAAAGAACGACGCCGACGATGATGGCGATAAGCCCGACGACCTTCTTCACGTTGAAGCCCTCGTTCCAAAGAATCGCGCCCACCACCGCGGTGAGCACGATGGACAAGCCGGTCCAAGCGGCGTACACCGGGCCCAGGGGCAGCTGCAAAAGAACGCGCGACAGGGCATAGAACGACACCGCGTAGCCCACCACCACGCCCACGATGGGCAGCTTATGCTTGAATCCGTCGGAGAGCTTCATCATGGTGTCGGCGAACACCTCGAAGCACACCGAGGCGCACAGCATGATATAGGCGATCATTTAAATACCTCTTCCCTGCTCTTCGTTGGTTTTGGCCAACGGGCGCTCCTTCAGCGCGGCCATCATCAGACCCGCCGCGATGCTAAGGGGCACCATCAGCATGAACATGGGCACGATTGCATCGTTGTACGAGCCGGCGATCACCTGCTGAACCTCGTCGGGCAATGAGCGAACGAAGGCCGGCGTAAGCGAGTTCACGTCGATCCCCAGTTGGTCCACGCCGCCATGCTCGGCCAAACGCTCACCCAGAAGCGCCGTCAGCTTGCCCGTGAAAATGGCACCTGCCACCGAGGCACCCAGGGTGGTGCCGATTTCGCGGAAGAAGTTGGTAGCGCCGGTGGCCGTGCCCACAATCTGCGCCGGGAACTCGTTTTGCACGATGAGCACAAGCACCTCGAAGCTCAAACCCATGCCGAAGCCCATGATGGTGAGGTAGAGCCCGACGAAGAACACCGAGATGTCGGCCGTCAGGGTACACAAAAGCAGCGCGCCCGCGGTGGCTATGACGAAGCTTGCCACCATGATCTTCTTGTACTTGCCGCGCTTGGAGATAAGCCAACCCGAGATAAGCGAGGCCACGAAGTAAGCGATGCTCATGGGTACTTCCATATAGCCTGCCGCCGTTGCGTTCATTCCGTGCGCAAGCTGGAAATAAGTAGGCAGATAGGACATGGCGGCCATCATCGCGAACAAGACGATGAAACCGCCCAGGGTGGTGAGCACGAAGTTGCGGTTTTTAAACAGGAACAGGGGCATTATGGGCTCGGCGGCCTTGCGCTCGGCCAGCACGAACAGGGCGGCAAACAAAACCGTGGCGCCGATAAGGCCCAGGATAATGGGGCTGCTCCAGCTGTAGACAACGCCGCCCCACGAGGTGGCCAGCGTCATGCAAACCACTGCCACCGCGATGGTAAGCATGCCCCACACGTCGAAATGCCTGAGCGACCTATGCTGCGGGTAGATCGGCAGGAAGATAGCGCAGATGAGCACCGAAAGCGCCGTGAAGGGGACATTGACCCAGAAAGCCCAGCGCCAGCCGACGACATCGGTGAAGAAGCCGCCGAGCAACGGCCCGATGAGCATAGGCAAGGCCCAGCCGATGCCCATGAGGTTCAGATAGAAGGCGCGCTTGCGAGCAGGGATGATGTCGGCAACAATTGCCTGAGATAAAACGAGCAGGCCACCGCCGCCGATGCCCTGGATGGCACGGCCCACGATGAGCACGGCCATGTCGGGCGCGGCTCCGCAAACGATCGAACCGACCATGAAAAGCACCTGCGATCCCAAGAAGAGGCCGCGGCGCCCAACAAGATCGCCCACCTTGCCCACAACGGGCATAATCAAGGTGCAAGCCAAAACGTAGACGGTGACCACCCAAAGCATGTGATCCACGCCGTTGAGCTCGCCCACAACCGTGGGCAAGGCCGTGGAAACGATGGTCTCGTCAAGGGAGGCCAGCGCCTCGTCGAAGAGCAGAGCGGCAAACACCCAAGGCACCGATTTAACCTGGACAGGAGTGTAGGTGTCCGCATTAGCCACGGAGCTCACCAGCCTTCTTGACGGGGGCAACCCGCTCCGCGACGGAAGGGGCCGCGATTGCAACACCCTCTTCCTTGTCGTTCGCCTTGGTGCCGAGAGCGCGCCTCTCCTCGATGCGGGCTTCCTTGGCGATGGCAGCAGGGACTTCCTTGACAGCACCCTCCTCGGCGGCACTCCCCTCATCGGGGGCGCAGCCTTCCTCGAAAGCGCAGGCAAGAGCATCGTTCACAACGGCAAAGCCCTCAAACATCTGCTCAATACGTTCAGCGCCGAGCCGCTCGAAAATGAGCTTTTCCGCGCGGGCGTAATCCCGACGAACCTCGGCGAAGAGCTTTTGGCCTTTGGGCGTGAGCAGATGGATCTTGCTTCGCCCATCGCGCTTGCTGGGAAGCGTTTCAACCATGCCGCGCTCTACAAGGCCGGCAATCACCGAGCTGATGGTTTGCTTAGGCGCGAAGAGCCTATCGGCAATATCCTTTTGGCTTAGGCCCTCGACGCTATCGCCGATTTCCTCCAAAGCCCACAGGGAAAGATATTTCTCGCCATGAGATTTGGCATAGCTTCCGTAAATACCGTCAAGCTGCGCGTAATAGGCGAAGAGCCTATCGAAGTAGTTTTGATTTTCGCCCTGACTTTGCGCCACAACGAAGCCCCTTTCAGCTTGAAAATTCAGCGTGAGTTTTATCCGAGATGGTAATTTAGTCCAACTTCGGACTAACTAGTCCCAATTCGGACTTTCTTCACAAAAGGCACAAACCGCCGAAGACGACAGCGAGGTTAAGCGCAAGCCAAAAGCAAGGTTAAACGAAAAACGGGCAGGACCTGGAAGTCCTGCCCGTCGGCAAAGCTGCATGCAGCTTATATATATGATTCGCAAAACCCGGGAGCCGCGAATTCAACCCTTAGGGACGAAGGCCGCTGCCGCCCTGGGCGGTAATGGTCTCGCCGGAAACGTAGCGAGACAAATCGGAAGCCAGGAACACGGCAACGCCACCGATGTCGTCCTTGGGATCGCCGTAACGGCCCAGAGGAATGGTCTTCACGATGCCGTCGAAGGCGTCGGGGTACTCTTCCTTCCAGGCAGCCAGCTGCTCGGTCATCGCCAAGGGGCAGATGCAGTTGGCGCGAACGCCGTCGGCGCCCCACTCGGTAGCGGCAACGCGGGTCATGCCGCGAATGCCCTCTTTAGCCGCAGCGTAGCTCGACTGACCGACGCGGCCGAACAGGCCGGCACCGGATGCCAGGTTGATAACGCAGCCCTTGGTCTTTTTAAGCTCGGGGAAGGCGTTCTTCATGTAATAGAAAGCAGCATGAACGCCGGTGTCGATGGCAAGGTCGAAATCCTCGATCGTGTGATCGACCAGATTGACGCCGGACTTGGAGGCCTGAGCGTTGTTGACCACGCAATCAAGCTTGCCGTAATGATCGACGCAAGCCTTGATGGCAGCCTTCACATCGTCCTCGTTGGAGCCCTCGGCCACCAGATAAGCGCAATCGCATCCGTAGGCGCTCTTAAGCTTTTCAGCCGCTTCGGCCAAACGGCTTTCGGTGCGGCCGGTGATGAAGAGATTCGCGCCGTTTTCAGCCATCTTGCTTGCGATGCCGAAGCCGACACCCTTGCCGCCGCCCGTGATAAGAACGGCTTTTCCATCTAGAAGACCCATTTTCCTCCCCTTTCGTTGGGAAATTTAGAGACTGTGCAAAATATTACCGCTTTGGTGTCATTTAGCATCCTTTACGCCGTTCAGCTTTGGCGAACATGTTAGACAAAGCGCGCAATAAGGCGTTTTACCAGGCGTTTTCGTATTATTGCCATTCATGATGGAAAACCGTTCACCCCGCGCCAACGGTACAAGTGCGCAAAGTGCTGTGGTTGACAGCCGCTAAGCACAGCATCCTGAAACGGGAAGCTTGCTAGAATAAAGTAAAAAGCAGGAAACTTTGCAAGGAGCGCTCATGGCAGCAGAGCTTTTCATGTCGGACATCCACGGCGAATACGAGTCTTTCGCGCACGTGCTGCGCAGCGGTTGCGGTGCGGTGGAGCGTACGATCAAGGAAACCTTTCCCGAGTTCTCGGAAAAAGATAAAACGACGCTTCTGATGTTCGTCTGCTACCCACGCACCATGACCGAGCGTCATCTGCGCAACGGCTATGCGCTCGACAAGGCCGAGATGGCCCTGCATGCGATGCTCGGAATGCTCATGTCGCGGGCGGAGGAAGCCACGTCGGCGGCGGCTTTCCGCCATGCCCTTGGCCAAGAGAAGCTGCCCGAGACCACGCGCCACGACGAACTAGCCGACATCGACCAGGAAACGCGCATCGCTCTTCTGGCCCATGCCATCCGCAACATGCTGGTGGAAAAAGTACACCTGGTGGGCGACATCTACGACCGCGGTCCTGCGCCCGACCTCATCATGGACGAGCTTGCCCGCGTGGTCGACTACGACATCCAGTGGGGCAACCATGACATCGTGTGGATGGGCGCCGCGCTCGGTCAGCCCGGCTGCATCGCTCACGTGATGCGCATCTGCTCGCGCTATTCCAACCTGCCCATCCTCACCGAGCGCTACCACATGGACCTTGGCCCCGTTGAGGAATTCGCCTGCCGGGTTTACTCGGACGACCCCTGCGCAGCCTTCGGGCTTAAGGGCAATGCCGTGGTTACGCCCGAGCAAAGGCAGGCCAACGTCAAAATCCAAAAAGCCATGACCATGATCCAGTTCAAGGTCGAAGGGCAGCTGATCGACGAAAACCCCGGCTTCGGGCTCACCGATCGCAAGCTTTTGCATCACATCGACTACGAACGCGGGACCGTGGTCATCGACGGGGTGGAGCACGAGCTCTTGGACAAGGTCTTCCCCACCGTCGACCCGTCCGACCCCTACAAGCTCACCGCCGAGGAAGCTGAAATCCTCGCCTATCTGCAGAGGACCTTCCGCGAATGCGAGCAGCTTCAGCGCCACATCAGGCTTTTCCTTGACCACGGCGGCCTGTACGCCATCAGCGGCAACGCGCTCATGTTCCATGCCTGCGTGCCCCTTAAGCCCGACGGCAGCCTGATGGAAGTGGAGCTTTTCGGCAAGACACTTAAAGGCAAGGCGCTCTTCGACGCCATCGACCAGCACGTGCGCGACGCCTTCGAGGCAAGCGATGCCACGCAGGCGAAGCTTGGCCAGGACCTTCTGTGGTACCTGTGGCTCGGCGCGGGAAGCCCTCTCTTCGGCAAGGACAAAATGGCGACCTTCGAGCGCTACCTGGTGGAAAGCAAGGAAGCGCAGGCGGAGCACAAGAACGCCTTCTACAAATTGCAGGACGACGAAGCAGCACATGATGCCATCTTCGAAGATTTCGGCATGGACCCTGCGGAGTCCTACCTGGTGTGCGGGCACGTGCCCGTGAAGATCAAGGATGGCGAGAGCCCCGTTCGCTGCAACGGGCGGCACTTCAACATCGATGGCGGCTTTTCCGAGGCCTATCAGCCCACCACGGGCATCGCCGGCTTGACGCTCGTTTCCGACGAGGATGGTCTGAGCTTGGTGGAGCACCAGCCCTTCCATCGAACCTGCGCCATCGAGGAAAACCGCGACATCGTTTCGAACATCCACAAGGTGGCCGAGCGCTCCTAGCGTTTTTGCAGGGCCCGGGCAGCTTCGCGATTGCAAAAACTCGGTGTTTGCGAGACCCCGTAAGCTCTCGCAAACACCGTCTCCAGCACCCGCGCGGCCTCAGTCTTGAAAAGCTCCAAGAATCACCCTTAAACGCATAGATTCCGACAGTCCGCCGGCAAATAATGCAGGTGGCCTAGTTAATTAATGCCTCTTTACCAAAATTTAACAAAACTGTGATGGCATTAATCCGCTTTGCCGAAAACAGGGCAGGGCATTGCGTAAACGCGTTCGCTCAAGCAGCTTGTCCGCAGGCACGTGCGAACGACCGAACATACGATTGAGCGCGCCCTCAACCGGGCAGCGCAAACTATAGGGAAAGGAAGCTCATGACCGATACTAAATCAGTATCCAAAGCCGACGAGGCTCCCAAGAAGAAGCTTGGGACCACCTCCTGGATTTTGATCTCGCTTGTGGCGGGCATCGCGGTGGGCATCGGCGCCAGCTTCGTCGTAACCGACGGCGACTGGATCGATCTCTACGTCATCGAGGGCCTGTTCTACGTACTGGGCCAAGCCTTCATCCGCTTGATGCAGATGATCGTCGTCCCGCTGGTGTTCTGCTCCATCGTGTGCGGTGCGGCCTCGATGTCGGACCCCAAGATGCTCGGTCGCGTGGGCGGCGGTACGATCCTGATGTACCTGGCAACCACCGCGCTCGCCATCATCATCGCCATCGGCCTGGCATCCGTCACCCAGCCGGGCATCGGATTGGACATGGCCTCCATCACCAAGGTTGAGCCCAGCACCTCCGCCGAGAGCACCAGCGCCGCCGACACCCTGCTGGCCATCATCCCCACCAACATCTTCTCGGCCATGGCCGACGGCACCATGCTCCAAATCATCTTCTTCGCTTTGGTGCTTGGCTTCCTGCTTGGCCACCTGGGCAAGAAGGTTGCCACGGTCAACCGCTTCTTCACGCAGTTCAACGGCATCATGATGCAGCTCATCGGCTGGATTTTGAAGCTCGCCCCCATCGGCATCTTCTGCCTGATCGCCCGCACCTTCTGCAACCTCGGCATCAGCGGTATCCTGCCCATGATCAAATTCATCGGCACCGTTTACCTGGGTCTGGCCATTCAGCTCTTCGTGGTGTACATGCTTCTTCTGGTGCTGTTCACTCGCCTGAACCCGATCCACTTCCTTAAGAAGTACTGGCCCGTCACGGTGTTCGGCTTCTCCACTTCCTCTTCCAACGCCACCATCCCCCTGAACATGCGCACGCTGGAAAGCCGCATCGGCGTCGATAACCGCATCGCCTCTTTCACCATTCCCCTGGGCGCCACCATCAACATGGACGGCACCGCGATCATGCAGGGCGCAGCGGTCATCTTCGTTGCGCAAGCCTACGGCATCGATCTCGGCATCGCGGGCCTTGCTACCGTCGTTGCCACCGCAGTTGCCGCGTCCATCGGCACCGCAGGCGTGCCCGGCGTCGGAACCATCATGCTCACCATGGTCTTCAGCGCCGTTGGCCTGCCCGCCGAGGGCGTTGCCATGATCATGGGCATCGACCGTATCCTTGACATGGGCCGTACCGCCGTCAACGTCACCGGCGACGGTGTGGTAACCACCTCGATCGCGGCAATCAACGGCATGCTTGATAAGAGCATCTTCAACGACGACACCGTGGCCCCCATCGACGCCGACTCCCTGATTGGCGCCTCCGACGAGCCCGAGGAGCTCAAGGACTTCGTCGATCCCGGCAAGGATTACGAGGTGGGCGAAAGCGGTGAACAGGACAAGTTCGCCGATATGGAGAATCCCGACCTCGTCGTTCACAAATAGACCAACGCCCTAGGCTCAGAGCCATCGCGCAAGGCGACCGGCGAGCCAAACCCAAGCGCCCCCCCATTCCTCGAACATGAGGAATGGGGGCTTCTTTTATGCGCTGTGACGGCGCATATCGCCTAACGAACCGGCCACACCAAAAGCTCGTGCGCAAGAGAGACGTGAGCAAGTCGGACGTCTAGACAATCCCAGACCATGCGCAAAAGAGCTTGCGAATTTCTTCTTCCTTTTAGGCGCATGCAATCACCGGAACCCGCGCCCGTCATCGGCGCCGCCCACCTCATCAAGTCACAAAAAACAGGAAATAGCCCATGAGCTGCGGTAAAGTGAGTGCGTGAAAATCGAAAGGGAGCACCCGATTTGAAGATGACGAAAACAGACAAGCTCGCGTTCGCGGCGATATGGATCGCGCTTGCGGCCACGCCGATAATAGCGGCCATCTTGGTAAGCGGCGCGCTGCTGGGGCAAGCCGACGGCGAGATGGCGCTTAAGGTCCTTTGTCTTGGGGCGCTTGTCGCATGGGCGCTCGTCTACCTTATGCCCCCGCTAACAAGGAAGCTCGTCTGGCGGAGTTTCATCCAAAGCGACTACGCCGTCAGGTCCATCCTGCTGTTCCTTGCGGGCGGCACTGGCGCAATGCAGCTTTTCAAAATCGGGGCGGAAAACATCCTTAACGGCAATATCCCTTACGGCGTTGTTGCGCTGATAACGTATTTGCTGCTCACACTAGGCTTTGCCGGCTTTCTTTTCTGGGCATACCTACACGAGCGAAACTCGATACAGCCCGAGCAGTCGGATAAATAAAACATTGGGGCCCGCTCCTGCTGGACATCCCGGGTCCTTTGAGCCTCTGCAGCGAAGCATCCTTATATGAGGAAGAGCGAAACATCCCTATACGAGGGCGCGAAATCCACCGTCCCGTGGTCAAAGCGTCTACCCCGGGGTAAGCGTTTTGACCACAGCAGCCATGCAGCCGAAAGCGCTTTAGTAAAAGCCCAGGTCAGAAGCTTATACAATTTTAGAACCACCTCATCGAAGGCTCATCGAAGCCGTTTTCAGCCCCAAATCTACCCTCAGAGAGGCTCTTTGACCAAAAAGCGCCCGTTTTGCAGACCGGGCGACCCTCGGGGGCGACTTTTGACCAGATTCGCTTAGCTTAGGCCGAGCCAGAAGGCGATTTTCGGTACCCAGCCAGCCACGAACACGACGAGGATGAGCGCGGGCACGCCGTAGCGCGTCCAGCCGTACAGGAACTTGGGGTATGCCAAGCCCTTCCCCTCGTTGGCTTCCTCGATGAAGTTTTCCCAACCCCAGCCTGCTTTACGAGTGCAGAAGAAGACGAACACCAAAGCGCCCAACACCAGGAAGTTGTTGGACACCAGGAAGTCCTCGATCGACTGGATATCGCCGATACCGGGAATGGTAACGCCCGACAGCACCGAGAATCCCAGCACGCAAGGCAGGGAGGCAAGAACGAGCAGCGGCGCGTTGCAAGCCACCGCGCGCTTGCGCGTGATGTTCCACTGGTCCATCGAGAAGCGCAGGATGTTCTCGAACACCGCGATGACGGTGGAGAGCGCCGCGAAAGCCATGCACAGGAAGAAGAGCGTGCCCCACAGCTGCCCCAGCGGCATCTGCTGGAAAACCGCCGGTAAAGTAAGGAACACCAGGTTGGGGCCCGAGGTAGGGCTTACACCGAAGGCGAAGCACGCGGGGAAGATGATCAAGCCGGCCATGATGGCAACGACGGTGTCCATACCGGCGATCTGCACCGCCTCGCTCGTGATCTTATGGTCGCGCGCCATGTAGCTGCCGAAAATCGACATCGAGCCGATACCGATCGAAAGCATGAAGAAGGCCTGGCTCATGGCCGCGTAGACGATTTCACCCAAGCTGGCATCGGGGTTGTTGAAGAGGTTGTCGAAATTGGGAAGCAGATAGAACGCCAAGCCCTCCTGCGCGCCGTCGAGCAGGCAGGAATGCACGCACAGCACCGCCATCAGCACGAAGAGCGCGGCCATCATCACCTTGGTGATGCGCTCGACGCCCTTTTGCACGCCGAGCGCGCAAATGCCGAAACCAAGAAGCGTGACCAAAAGCATCCAGCCGGTCATTTCGATTGGGTCGCCAATCATGGAATCGAAGACGGCGGAGATGTCCACGCTCTCAGAATTAAAAGTGCCTGCACCCATTTTGAACAGGTAGGCCACCATCCAACCGCACACACTGGTGTAGAAGGCCATGAGCATATAGTTGCCTACGATGGAGAACCATTTGAACCAATGCCACTTGCTCCCGCGCGGCTCAAGCGCATCGAAGCTGCGCGCCGTGGAGCGGTAGCTCGCGCGGCCCACGGCGAACTCCATCACCAGCACGGGCAGGCCCAGCAGCACCAAGAACAAGATGACGAGCAGCACGAATGCGGCGCCGCCATACTCGCCGGTGATGTAGGGGAAGCGCCAGATGTTGCCCAGCCCAATGGCGCAACCGGCACTGATGAGCAAAAAGCCCAAGCGGCTCGAAAAGCCCTCGCGACCTGCGCCGTCGACGGAGTTTTCTGTTTTCGTATCGTTTTGGCTGGCCATGCGCCCGCCTTTCCTTTGAAATGTGCGATTACCCGATTCTAACCGCAATCCAGAAAGACTCAAACCGAAGGAGAATCGCTAGCGCTCGCGCGCGAAAACGTGGCAATCGTAGCGGACGGCCTTGCTTTTCAAAGAGTAGCTGGGCTTCTTGCCGGCAAGAAAGGGGCCTTTGGGCGGGCGCTTGATGACGATCTTGCGCGGGCCGGCGGCCACCGCTGCCTCGAACAGCTCCTCCTCGTTGGAGCAGGGGCGCTCCAGGCGGTGGATTAGCTGGAACTTCTTCTTCACCGCAGCGCTTTTACGGCGCTCGGGAAACATCGGGTCGAGCAGAACCAGATCGGGGCGAAGGTCCAACTTTGCCAAGCCCTCGATGCTATCGCCCTCAACCAAGCGCATACGCCCCGCAATGGCTGCCAAGCGCTCATCGGCGCGGGCGCGCTTCAAGGCATCGTCCAGTAGGGCGGCAATCACCGGGTCGCTCTCGAACAGCACCACCGTGAAGCCGGCTGCAGCCAAGAGGAAGGAATCGGCGCCGAGCCCTGCCGTCGCGTCGACCGCGCAAGGTTCGTCCACCCCCTTAAGCTTGGCGGCCTTAACCAAAAGCTCGCCGGAAAGGCGCCCCGGCTTGATGCGCGGAAGAAGATCGGCGAAATCGGCACGCAGCTCCATTCCATCGCCCACCAGGCTCAAACCCGCCTCGTTGCGGCGAAGCTCCAGCCCAGAGTGCTGCAAAGCTTCTTGCAGGGATTGCGCGCTTTGGGCCTCGCTGTCCGACACGGCCTCCACAAGCTGCGGCGTGCTGTCCAACGCGGCCATGCCCGCCTGAGCCGTCTGGCCCTCGGCCGAACTCAATACCTGCTCCTCGGTTTGAGCGGCCTCCCCCGCCTCGCAGCGCAGCTGCTGTTCTTCCGCCTGAGCCACAGCGACCTTATCTTCAGCCATGCCTACTCCCCTTGCTCCAGGTGACGCATGCCCTCAAGGCTATGCAGCTCGGCGTCCAGCTTCTCGGCCGTCACGTCCAGATGGCGCAAACGCCCCGTGGTGTCGGGATACACGCTGCCGCTGCGCCAACGATCCTCCTGAACGCGACGCGGATCAAGCAGCACGACCGCATGAGCGGCGTCCATGGTGAAGCGATAGTTCAGATCGAGCACACGCTGAACATCGGCCGCCAGCTGCTGCTCGGCGGGTTTGCGGCTCTTGCGCTCGGCAAGCTTCACCTTGCTTTCGGCCAACGACGAGGACAAGCGCTGCAACAAGCCCGCGTCCAAGTGCGTGTAGTACAGCAGCTGCACGGTGCGCCACAGGTTCACGTAGCCGCGCCCCAAGCCCTTCTGCACGCTTTTCATCAAGCGCACGTCGATGCGCTCCATCTCAACCAATTTGGCGCGCACCGTCTCGGAACGGCGCGTGTTCATCACGAAGAAGACCAAGGTGACCACGCACAGAGCGCCGATGAGCACCAGCATCAGGCGCGTGGAGGCCGCCGTGCCAAGCGTCGCGTACGGGTAGAGTGCAGAAAGCGCCATTTGGGTGCCGCCCGCGACGTTCCACATACGGCCAATCTCGGTGAGGATGATGGCGTAGCCCAGGAAAACCGCCACAACCACGCGCGCTTCCAGGGGCACCAGGTTAACCAGCAGCACGAATATCGCCACACCAAGCAGGGTGCCTACGATGTTGCGGCCAGTTGACTTGAGCGTTTCATCGCTGTAGGTGTTCACGATGGTGAAGGCCACCATCGGAATCCAAATGCCGAACATCGCATCGGCGTAGGCCGTTAGCAGCACATTCACCGTCTGGGCAAGCGTGACCACGCAGGCAAGCTGCAGCGCGAAACGGGTTTGCGTGTTGCGCAAGCTCACGTTGTCGCGCAGGTAGTACAGGCGATAGCCCAAACTCTTCAAGAACGGGGTGGTGGTGTCCTTTGCCAAGCGAGTGTCACGCAGGGTGCGCATCGTGGTTTCCAAGATGGCGCGCCACGACTCGTCGTGCTCGGGCACGTTGAGCTTATGACTTAGCAGGAAATCCTCGATCTCGTTGGCCAGCTGATGCGCCGTGCCCCTGCTTCCCGCACCGTAGGTGAAGAACAGCTTGGCCAAATCCAGGTAGTAGGCCTTTTCCATCTCGTCGAACTTCGCGTAGTTGCTTGCGGCGGCCTTGATGTTGTACACAACCTGCTCCATGCACAAAAGCAAGGCGAAAGTGTAGCCCTGGCGGCCCGACAAAAGCCCGTTTTGCCTGAACACCGTGCCATATTCAAGCGTGGCATAGCTTTGAGCCAGCTCGAAAAGCTCATGGCGGTTCAGGCGCTCAAGCTCGCCCTCGGCAAGCTCGGTAAGCTGGGTGCCCACGATATCGAGGCCCCGATTCAGGTAGGCGCGGTCGCGCTCGAGCACGTTAAGCTCGCCCATGCGCATGAAGATGCGGCGCATCACGTACACGAACACCGTGGTAACCGCGATGGTGAACAGCGTTGCAAGAACACGCGTGGCAATGCCGTCCACCCCAACCGGGTAGACCATCAACATCAAAAAACCCAGGCCAAGCCAAAAATGATTTCGCGGCAGGTAATCGTCGGAGTTGATAACCGTCACCGCAAACATGTACACGCCCGTGCCGACAACCATCGCAACAGGATGCAGTCCCGCCAAGGTGGAACACAGGCTCATCAGGAAAAACCAGGCGCAGCGCAGAGCGTAGTTGCGCGCCGCCAAGCCCGGCTCGTACACCATCGTGTGAGCGAAAAACAAGAACACGATGCCCAACAAGGCGTCGGAAACGTCAAAGGCCCAATTCTCAAAGAAGAAGAGCGAGGTGAAAAAGGCAACGAAAGGGATAGCCTCGGCAACGCGGCGGCTAATGCTCTTCGATCCTTGTTTCTCTATAACTTCCACCTTGCCTGGTTTCTCTTCGTGTAAGGCTTTCCGGCTTTTGTTCAAGCTTGCCTTTGCTGATGCGATTCCCCGTTCCTTCTTAGAACGTGCTTCCTTACTACTTCTTCACCACTTTGGAGGCAGGCTTTGCCTTTTTAAGCGTGGGGCGCTCGGCCACGACCGCGCCCATGGAGTAGGCGCAAGCCGCTACCAGCAAGATATTGCCAAGTGAAATGGGGCTCGGCATACCGATCATCCCAACAAAAGCAACGAGGACGGCCAGCGAGGCAAGTCCAAGCACCGCCAGGATGACCTTGGTTTTCTTCGCAGGGTCACCGTCGTAGAACCAATGGAAACCGAAAAGGTTCAAGGGGAACAAAAGCACACCCGAGAACAGGCCGAACAGCGCCTCCATGCGCAGCACGAAGGCCAGATCCCAGCCATTAAGCTGGGTGCCGCCCGTTGCCACCAGCTCATAGAAGCTGTAGCTCTGGTTTTGGAAATACGAGAACACGCAGCAGAACAAGGCCCACACCAAAACGATCACGCCCCAGAAGAAGCACAGGTTGAATACCGTGTGCATGCGCTTGCGCGCCGAGGTCATCGGATAGCCGTCGTCACCGATTTTGGTTCCGTTTTCGTCGTAATAGACGACCAAGGGCTCGTGCTTTGCGGGAGCCTCATCGTTGAGCGGCTTGTCGAGGGGCTTTTGCTTGTTGGTTTTCTTGGACATGCGCCTGCTTTCACTGATCGTGTTGGTGTCGTATGAGCTTGAACCCGATGCGCAAACGGCATCGGGCAATCGTTCACTTCAAACTCTAACAGCTTGAAAGCCGCGCTCGTCCCGCAAATCGAAAGCCGACAAAACCAACGGACCCTCCCGTGGAAATCAAGCCCGAAATAACCCGAAAAAACCTTGACATTTTTTAGAAAATGAAAACTTATCGTTTACCTGGGATTTTATGTTCACAACAAAAGCCCAGGTCATACCCTTTGTTTTTGAGCGTGTTCATTCAGAACCCGCTCATTTCCCCCAGCGTTCCGCATCACCGAAAAACACATGTTCACGGACGGTTTTTCCCTACATTTACGGAACTTGCCTTTTCGGATCAGACGCATCGGGCCTGTCGATACTCCCCGCAAGCTCAGGTGTTCCGCGAAGCAAGAGGTATGCACTTCGTCGCCGGGATGGATCGGGAGCCAAGCCGCGCGCGAAGAGCAAGGTTGTTCGATCCGCCTATGCGCGGAACACTATTTGAAAGGAGGGGTGCCAATGGCTTCTGAAGCCATGCAAAAGTCTTACCATGGCGTTGCCGCTCGTATCGACCGCCTGCCCATCACCGGTTTCCATAAGAAAATCCTGTGGCTACTTGGCGGCGTCACCTTCTGCGACTCCATCGACATGAACATCGGCGGCCCCATCATCGCCCAGCTTCTCCAGTCCGGCTGGTCCGACGCTGCGATGAACTCGCTGTTCGTATCCATCACCATGGTCGGCTACCTGTTCGGTGGCCTGCTTGCAGGCGCTCTGTCTGACGGCATCGGCCGTAAAAAGTCCGTCGTGGTTTGCACGACCATCTTCACCATCGGATGCTTTGCCGCGGCCTTCTCGCCCGACATGCAGTTCCTGATCGCCTGCCGCTTCATCATGGGCTTAGGCCTGGGTGCGGCGTTCCCTGCTGGCTACTCGGCGCTTACCGAGTTCACTCCCCCCAGCAAGCGCGGCAAATACCAGTCCTATGTTGGCCTTATCGGCAACACCGGCGTTCTGGCCGCATCGTTCTTGAACCTGATCATCCTGCCCATCGCAGGTTGGCGCCCGGTATTCATCTTCTGCGGCTTTTTGGGCCTGTTCGTTGCCATCATGTGCCTTTTGTTCCTTGACGAATCGCCCCGTTGGCTGGCCATGATGGGCCGCAACGACGACGCCGACAAGATCATGAAGCGCGTCGAGGGTAAGACCGCCGCCAAGGGCCTTGAGGTTACCCAGGTGACCGACGAGGAAATCAAGGCGCGCGAAGAGGCCGAGGACGTCAAACAGCTTCCCTGGAGCTTCCTGTTCGGCAAGAAGATGATCACCCGCACCCTTACCGCGATGTTCCTCTGCTTTGCGATGAACGTCGCCGTGTACACGGTTGCAACCTGGACTCCCACCATCTTCGTCATGCGTGGCTTCGACGTTGGCTACTCCACCATGATGACCGTCGTCATGCAGCTTGGCATCCCGGTGGCCGTCGGTGCTCTGACCCTCTACGTTGAGAAGGTCAACCGCAAAACCATCCTCATCGTGACTTACGTCCTTATCGCAGTAATCGGCTTTGCTTGGTCGTGCATCCCCGCCGACCAGACCACGCTGGTCATGTTCTGCGGCTTCCTGGTTTGCTGCGTCACCTACACCAACTCGGTTACCACCGCGGCAATCTACCTGTCCGAGCCCTTCCCCACCGCCTGCCGCATCCGCGGCGCGGGCGTGGCCAACGCCTTCGGTCGCGTTGCGGGCATCGTATCCCCGATGTGGATCACCTACCTGCTCAACACCGAGCTCGGCGCTGTGGGCGTCTACGGCGTCAATGCCGCCATCGCCATCTTCATGGCCGTCTGGCTAGCGATCTTCGGCGTCGAGACCCGTGGTCGCACGCTCGAGGAAATCACCGAAGGCCTGCTCGACGAGGAGTAAGGCTTCAAGCACACGGTAGCTCCCGAGACCTAATGCACAAAGCCAAGCCTCGCTGCGAGGCTTGGCTTTTTTCTTTTGCTTGAAATCGGCTCTGAGGAAAGGACCGGCCCGAAAAACCGGAAAGAGCGCCCTCCGAAAGCTCATCAAAGCGCGAGCAAGCCGAGCATCGAGCGAACGCTGAAGACTCTTGAGATTGGCTGCCTTCGCAGAAAAGACTGCCAAAACGAGGCTAAGCGTCCTCCTCGGCAAGCTGCTGACGCACAAGCTCAACCATGCTGATCACGTCCTGACGGCCATGCACGTCGAGCTTGGTGTAGATGTTGCGCACGTGCATCTTAGTGGTGTTGGGCGACACGAACAAAGTCTCCGACATCGAGGCAACGGTGTAACCATGCGCCAAAAGCTCGAGCACCTCGCTCTCCCTTTTCGTCAAACCGTAGGTGTTTGCCACCAAGCTGCAGGGGCGCTTCCAATAGCGGTACTCGTATTCCTCTTCAGGCGCCAAAGAAGGCTCTCCGGCGCAAGGCTTGGCAGCTGACGCATCGTCGGCCCCATCGGCCAGCTTAATCGACTCGGCTGCATCACCGTCCAAGCGTGCATCCGCTTGGACAAGCGAACGCGCGTCCTGAATCTCTTCTTGAGCTTCCCGTGCATCCAAACGGATATCGTGCCCGCCAGCCCGAAGCTCCGCAGGCGCAGCAGGGGCCTTGGCAGAAACGACCAGCGAGCCGTCGGACGAATCACGCACGGTAAAGGGAGCTCTAAGATCGGGGTTCTTCAGCAAAAGCACCAGCAGAAGAAGGAAGAAAAACACGATAAGGGCGCCAGCCGCGTTCTCGCCTTCGGCGACATCGCCAACGCAGCTTATGCCCCACAGCATAAGCTGGCTTCCCAGTAAATGCCCGACGGTGATGACGAAGCGCGAGGCGGATGCCATCAAAAGCGATTCGGTGCAGTTGTGAGCGCCCCACACCGCGAGCGTCCACACCACAACTTCGAACAAAGCCGTGCCCACACCGCGCATCACCGGAGCGACGGAGGGCGAAAGCGAGCCAAGGTAAGGATCGAGCAGAATCGATCCGGTAGCCAAAACTAGGCCCGTGAAGAACACATGCTCGATGCGCACGTTTTGCCAAAGCGCGGGAATCACGAACAGCAAGGCGAGCACCACGACTGACGCCTCCTGCGAGCTGGCGGTATCGGCCACGTAGCCGCTGCGCAAGAAGCCCAACATCACCGACGAGATAAGCAAGATGATGACAAGGCCAGGGGTGAGCATCTGCTTGACGGGTCGGCGGATAACGCCCGACCCGATGACGCTTTGCGTCGTGCGTATCTCCTCGTTGGAGGAATGGGGACCCAAGCCAAGCACCAGCGCCACGGTGCATATGAACAAGAGCAAAGCCGAGATGGCGCACACGGCGAAGTTGATGTCGCCCGTGCCTATCAACTGGCTTACCGCCGTGAAGATCAGGAAGGAGCCCAGCATGCCAAGCGCTGTGTAGCGCAAGGCGGACCTTCGGTTGATCTGCGCAAACACGCAAATCAAGCCGATTGTCAAAGGCGCACCCGCAAGCTTCGTCGAAAACAGCGCCACCCAAGCCCATCCATCGCCGTAGAGGCGCACCCCGTGCAAGGCGTAATACATCACCGGCACAAGGCCGAGAATGAACAATCCGTAGGTGACCACCGAAGCCGCCGAGAAAAAGCTCCTCAAGGAAAGAGCCCTTTTCTGCACGAAGAAAATCACGAATAGGAAGAAGGCCAGATAAATCACGGAAGTGAAGCCGCGCATGACCAGCACGCTGTTCGGTGCCGCCAGAATCGCGTTCGTCTGGGTGTCGCCCAGCCAAATACCGCTGAACACGCAGGCCAAGCCGATGCATCCACATGCAGCCGCCCATTTGTCCTCTGTTGCGCCGGAGCGCAAGATAAGCCCCGAGCGCACCTCATCGATGCTAGCATTGCGATTTCCACCAGATGACATCGCTACCCCACCTCCCCCAAAGGTGTCGTGCCTTAAGCGCTAACGCGCATATCCCTTACGCGTAATAGCGCATGACCGCCTTTTCCGCCATATGGCGATACTCGGGGTCGTCCATTGCCTCCCTGAACTGATCTACCAGCTCAGGGAAGTCGGTGAGCTCATCGCGCCAGGGGCAGGCCCCATCGGCGTCAGCTGCAACCTTGCCGTCCGCGACGTAGACCCACTGTCCCGTTTCGTCCGATTGGAAATAACCCGTACGACTTGGCGCGCCAGGCAAAAACGGCTCATCGGTCGCGTAAATCGTACCAAAGCTTATTTCCACGTCGTCCAGAGCGTCATGAATCCAATCTTCCGACGACGAAACAAGCCAAAAAAACGCATCACCGGGCTTATGGGTAAGGCTCGCCTTAAGAGAGAGCTCGCCCACGGGCTCCAAGGGCGCTTCGTCCATCGAAGCGGAAACGCTGTGCTTGGACGAGCAGCAAATCTCGCCCTCTTCCTCCATGTGACGTCGTAGATCCTCGACCTGAGCTTTGAATGCGGTGTCGAGCACGAGCGATTGCGTGACCATGTCGACCTCTTTTCGAACAGGCCCCGCACAATGCGGGGCGCAAGGGCGCCTGAGCCTGAAGCCGTGCAATTTGGCTAGGCGCCCTTTTGGATGTGATGGTTTATGCCCGATCGGGGGCGGCGTGCCCAAAAAGGGCAGATGCCTTAGTTCAGGCCAAGGCTCTTCATCAGCGGCATCGCGCTTACCACGTGATGGTTGATGGCAAGCTCCTTGGGCGCCAGTCCCAAGGCCAAACCCACGACCTGCGGAAGGTGCAGGATGGGGATGGTGATGTCGGTGTCGATGTAGGCCTGCGAGTCCTTCTGCCACATGTCGAGCGAGAAATGGCACAGCGGGCAGGGCGTGACGATGCAGTCGGCGCCGGATTCCTTGGCCACCGCCATCGAAACGGCGTTGCCCGTCTCGGCTTCCTTCTCGGCGGGATAGATGGAATGGAAGCCGCAGCAGGCAAGACGCTGCTCGTACTCGACGTTGGTGGCGCCCAAGGCCTTCATCACCATTTCCATGGACTGAGGGTTGCGCTCGTTCTCAAAGCCCATGATCTTAGGGGGCATCAGGATGTGGCAACCGTAGAAATTGGCAACGTGCAGATTCGACAGGTCGGCCTTGACCTGCTTTTTCAAATTATCCAGGCCGTAATCGCGCACGAGCGCCCAAAGATAGTGCGTCACCTCGACGGTGCCCTTGTACTCAAGGCCGATCTCGGCCAGGGCCTCGTTGACCTTGAGCTTCAAGGCAGGATCGGCATCGATGCGGGACTTGGCGGTGCGCAGCATAAGGGTGCAGGTGTTGCACACGGTCATGATCTGGTCGAAGCCCTGGGACTCGGCCAAGGCAAGGTTGCGGGCGTTCACCAACAAGCCGAAGAAATCGTCGACGTCTTGCACCTGGGAGGCGCCGCAGCAAGTCCAGCCTTCGATCTCGATGAGCTCGATTCCGAGCTTCTTGCAAGTGAGCTCGGTGGAGACCTTCAATTCGTTGGCGGCGGACTCCAGGGTGCAGCCAGGGAAGAAACCATAGCGAAGTGCAGACATGTTAGTCCTCCTTATCCATCTTCTGGGAGATCTCGTAGAGCTTGCGCACGCCGTCAATGCCCTTGACGGGCTTTTGCAGCATGACGTGCAGCGGATTCATCTTGCCGGCCAAAACCATGCGCATGGTGAAGGGAATGCGGTTCGTGGCGCACTTCACCAGGCCTTCCGTCTTCACCGCAAGCATGGCCTCATTCAAGATTCCCGTATGAACCAGGTCGTCACGGAAGCAATAGGCATGGCGCGCGCCCATCGACTTGTCCTCGCCCATGCGCAGGGCCTCACGGCGCAGATATGAAATCTCGGAGGCGATGGGGATTTCCTTGGGGCACTTGGTGGAACACTGCTGGCAATGGATGCACTTCCACAAATGGTTGTCCAGAGCGGCCTTCACGCGCTCGGCCCCCTTGGCATCGCGGGAATCGCGAACGAAGCGATAGGCCTTGTTCATCATGAAGGGCTCAAGGTAGGAGCCGTCGTCGTAGGCGAGTTCGCGGCACTCGGAGGCACAGCAACCGCACATGACGCAATCGGTGGCCTGCTGATACTTCTGATGATCGGCCTCTGACTGCTTGTGGTCGTGGCGGCCTTCGTGCGGGCACATCCAAGGCATGATCTTCTTCATCTTCTCGGCCTTTTCGTCGAAGGAGACGACAAGATCGCGAACCACGGGGAAGTTGTTAAGCGGGGCCAGGTAGAAGTAGTTGGTTTTGTAGGTGTCGATGAGCTCGTCGAGCTGGGTCTCGCAGGCAAGGTAGGCGCTGCCGTTGACGGTGATTGCGCAAGAACCGCAGATGGAATGGCGGCATGCCTGGGTGAAGCACAGGGAGTCGTCCTGCTCCTCGCGGATCATGTTAAGGGCGCCCAGCAAGGTGATCACCTGGCGCTTGAAGCTGAACTCCTGGTTCCAGGTGTCCTCGCCGTCGAAGCGCCTGATGTTGAACGTGATGGTATCCATTAGTAGGTCCTCTCCTGGGGCTCGTACTTGGTCACAACGACGTCGCGCCAGTCGATGGAGTAGGAACCATCGGCGGCCAGAGTCACCAGACTATGCTTCATGAAGCGCTCATCGTCGCGCTCGGGGAAATCGGAGCGGGAATGAGAGCCGCGGCTTTCCTCGCGATCGAGCGCGCCCATGCAGATGGCGCGCGCGATGGTTAAAACGTTGCCCAGCTCGACATAGTTCATGAAGGCGTTGTTGTATACCTTGCTCGAATCCTCGATGTGGCAGCTCTTGTACAGCTCGATGCACTCGTCGACCGTCGCCATGGCGGCCTTGATGCCCTCGGCATCGCGGAAGATGCCCACGCCGTTCCACATGGCCTCGGCCATCTTGTCGCGGATCTCGTAGATATGGGCGCCGGAGCGCTTCTTGCGCATCTTGTTGAAGCGATCCTCCCAAGATTGCGCCAGGGCCTCGAGCTTGTCGGTGCCGCCGAACTCACGCGTGGGGGCTAGCTCGCGGGCGCCGATGCCAGCATGCTTGCCGAAGAAGCACACCTCGGCCACGGAATTGCCGCCCAGACGGTTGGCGCCATGCACGGAGATGTTGGAGCACTCGCCCGCTGCGAACAGGCCGGGGATGGCGGTTGCACAGGTGTAGGGGTCGACGACGTCGATGCCGCCCATGGAGTAGTGGTTGGCGGGCCTGATTGGCACCGGGTCGGTGATCATGTCGACGCCCTCGAACTTCATTGCAAGCTCGCGTACCTGGGGCAGGCGATCAAGGATCTTCTCGGCGCCCAGGTGGCGCATATCAAGAAGAACCCAGGACTTCATGCCCTCGCCGAAGCCACGACCTTCCTTGATCTCGGTCTCGATAGAGCGGGCAACCAGGTCGCGAGGGCCAAGTTCCATCTTGGTGGGAGCGTAGCGGGACATGAAGCGCTCGCCCTGGTTGTTGATAAGGTAGCCGCCCTCGCCACGGCATGCCTCGGACAAAAGCACGCCCGTGGAGGAAAGGCCCGTGGGATGGAACTGGACCATCTCGGGATCCTTGATAGGCACGCCGGCGCGCATGGCGGCGGCAACGCCGTCGCCCGTCATGTTGCTTGCGTTGGTGGTGCGGGTCCAGTACACGCGCCCGAAACCGCCGGTGCACAAAACCACGACCTTGGCGCGGAACTCGACGATGTCGCCGGCGCGCAAGTCGATGGCAACGACGCCCTGGACGCCGTTCTCGTCGGTTGCCACGTCGAGCAGGTTGTACTCGTCGTGGAACTCTACGCCATTCTTCAGGCAGTTCTCGAACAGGGTATGCAGGATGACGTGGCCCGTTTTATCCTGCGCATAGCAGCAGCGCGGATGCGAGGCGCCGCCGAAGGGGCGCTGTGCGATGTCGCCGTTGCCGTCGCGCGAGAAGGGAACGCCCATACCCTCAAGCTCGTGAGCCAGATCGGGCATGCCGCCGCAGAAGAACTCGATGGCGTCTTGGTCGCCCAGGTAATCCGAGCCTTTTACCGTGTCGAAGATGTGGCTTTCGATGGTGTCGGTTGGATCGCGGTAGGCAAGCGCGGCGTTCATGCCACCCTGGGCCGCGCCCGTGTGGGAGCGGGTGGGGAAAACCTTGGTGATAACGCCAACGGACAAATTCTCGTCCTTGCTCGCGTTAAGCGCGGCCTCCATGCCGGCTCCACCGGCACCCACGATAAGGATGTCGTATTTATAGGTTCGCATTGCTACCTCTCCTAGTCTTCAACGCGGAACTGAGCGGGGCCAGTTTCATAAATGTTGTTGCCGCGGGAATCGATTGCGACTACACAAGGATAATCTTTAACGACCAAACGGCGAACAGCTTCTGGCCCTAAATCGTCATAAGCCACAACTTCGCATTCCTGAACCGAAGCGGCGATAACCGCGGCCGCGCCACCGATGGAGGCGAAGTAGACGACCTTATTGGCCACCATGGAGTCGACGACCTCCTTGGAACGCGGGCCCTTGCCCACCATTCCCTTAAGGCCGGCCTCCTCGATCATCTGAGGGGTATAGGCGTCCATGCGGCCGGAGGTGGTGGGGCCGCACGAGCCGATCACGTGACCGGGCTTTGCAGGCGTAGGACCTGCGTAGTAAATAACCTGACCGTTGAAATCGACGGGCAAAGGCTCGCCTGCGTCGAGCTTCTCGGTCATGATCTTGTGGGCGGCGTCTCGGCCCGTGTAGATCACGCCCGAGATGTTGATCATGTCGCCGCAATTAAGGGACTCGACGACTTCGTCGGTCAAAGGAGTGGTGATGTTCTTGATTTCAGCCATAATGAGCTCCTTTCGAGTTTTGGAAAATCAGCAAACTAGCGATGGCAAGACTTCGCCCTACAGCACGACCTGCTTATGACGCGCGGCGTGGCAGTTGAGCGTCACACCGACGGGCATGGTTGCGATGTGCGTGGGATAGGTCTCGATATGGACGGCCAGCGCGGTGGTCAGGCCGCCGAAGCCCTGAGGGCCGACGCCGGACTTGTTGATTTCCTCCAAAAGCTCGCGCTCGAGCGCTGCGTATTCAGGATTAGGGTTGGGCGCGCCGGCCTCGCGGCGAAGCGCCTGCTTGGACAGCTGCATGGCCTTATCGGCGTTGCCCCCGATGCCCACACCCACGATCGTGGGAGGGCAGGGGTTGCCGCCTGCGTTAACGACCGCTTCGATGACGAACTCCTTGATTCCTTCGAGGCCCTGGGCGGGCTTGAGCATCTTGAGCTGCGACATGTTCTCGGAACCGGCGCCCTTGGGCATGAGAGTCAGCGTAAGGGTGTCGCCGGGGACGATGGAGGTATAGATGATGGCCGGCGTGTTGTCGCCAGCATTCTTACGGTTAAGAACGGGGTCGATAACGGTCGACTTGCGCAGGTAGCCGTCGATGTATCCCTTCGCGATGCCGGCGTTGATGGCCTCTTCGAAGTCGCCGTCCGTGATGTGCACGTCCTGGCCCATCTCGGCGAAGACGATGACCATACCGGTGTCCTGGCACATGGGCACTGCGGTGTCGCGGGCAATCTTGATGTTCTTGCACACCTTTTCCATGGCGTACTTGCCGAATTCCGAGGTTTCCTTGGCCGTTGCCTCGTTGATGATCCTCTCGACGTCGCGAGGCAGATCGCAGGCGGCCTCGATTGCCATGCGGGCGATTTCCTCCGTGATGACGGAAGCCTTGATTTCCTTCATTTCCTTACTCGCTTTCTTTCGCGGGGACGCAAGGCCCATTCGTGCTAGACCCTTAAGCCCCCTGGATTTACCGTGGAAAAGGCGGGTTACATGTAGCCGATGACTCCCCACCAGGCGAAACCGATCGTGAAGAAGATCAACATGGTGACCACCGCGCAGATGATGCCGATGGTCCACCAGTGACCCTGGCTCACGTACTCGGCGCCGAAGAAGACGGGCGCGGGTCCGGATCCGTAGTGGGTCAGGCAGCCCATGAGGTTCGAGAAGATGCCCAGCAGCATGGCGGACGCCATAACGGGGGCGCCGGCAAGAACGCACACCGCCAGGAAGGCCGAGTACATCGCCGAGACGTGCGCGGTGGCACTGGCGAACAGGTAGTGGGACAGGAAGTAGACCACCGAAAGGACGATCAGGGCCACAAGCCAGGGCATGCCGCTAACCGCTTCGGCCATCAGGTCGGAGAACCAGGGAATCAGGCCCATGGAGTTCAGATAGGTGGCCATCATGACCAGTGCCGAGAACCACACCAGCGTGTCCCATGCACCGCGTTCGTTCTTGATGTCGTCCCATTCCAGAACGCCGAACACCAGAAGCATCGTCAGACCGATGAATGCGGTGACGGTGGCGTTGAGACCGATGGAGCTGCCGGCGATCCACAGAACCAAGATGACGACGAAAACGAAGATCATCAACTTCTCGGAAGCCTTAAGCGAGCCCATCTCGGCGAGCTTCTGCTTGGCAAGGGCGGTCGCCTCGGGGGTTTCCTTGATCTCGGGCGGGTAGATGAAGAAGATGATGAGCGGGATCAAGATCAGGCACACCATGCTGGGAACGAAGGCTGCAAGCGCCCAACCGGCCCAGTCGATGTCGATGCCCGCAAGGTCGGCCGCAAGCGTGACGGCCAAGGGGTTCGCCGCCATGGCGGTCATGAACATGCCCGAGGTGATCATGTCGGCCTGGAATGCGGTGACATGCAGGTACGAGCCGATTTTGCGGCTTGTTCCGTCGTCAGGGCGCGAGCCGAACACGTTGGAGAGCGACTGCACGATGGGGAAGATGACGCCGCCGGCGCGCGCGGTATTTGAGGGCATCGCAGTGGACAGCACAAGGTCGGTGAAGATCAGCGAATAGGTAAGACCCAGGGTCTTCTTGCCGAACTTGCTCATGAACAAATAGGCAATGCGACTGCCCAGGCCGGTTTTGATGAAACCACGGCTGATGAAGAACGCAATGACGATCAACCAGATCGTGGTGTTGTGGAAGCCGGACAGGGTGTTGACGATGAAGCCGGTCGACGTGCCGTTGCCGAGCAGCTGGGTGAGCATGATGATGGTCATCGAAAGGATGCACATGGCGCCCATCGGCATCGGCTTCATGATCAAGCCGGCGATGGTCGCGACGAATATCGCGAACAAGTGCCAGCAATTAGTGGCAACAACATCCGCCGGGATGTTCTCGAATCCTTTTACTCCAGATGTGAAATCCTGCATGCCCGCAGGAACAGGGATGCACCAAAGAGCAAGGCCGATGCCAAAGGTGATCAAAAGGCGAATCCAATTGACACCCGAGGCTTTAGGCTTGCACTTGGCGATGGCTGCCCGAGTCTTCGGATTCAGGCTTGATGAAGTAGCCATTACCTCCCACCTCCGCTTCGTATCGAGGTTTGAAACAACGACACGAATAGTGCGGAAAACGGGGGTGCAATCCTACACCCATAGCGGGTGTATTTTGAATTTGCGCAGGTCAACAAGGGTGTAATTAGTGAACACGTTCAGATTGCGAACCATTCGAGGCTTTGGGCAAAAAGACGATTACGCCCGGGAAACACCCCTTGCGGGCGTGGTGCGCTACCAGCGAATGACCGAAACTAATGCCAGGCAATGGAACACGCCAGACGAAACCGGCGACAATAAGCTCCTTCCTGTTGGCTATGCGCGATTCCGGGTTTCCGCCGATCTCGACTCATTCCAACTTCGCTGGAAACGAATCTGAACCCTCCTCGTGTTCTTATCCTTCGATTGGTGGACTTTCTGCCTTAAGCCCACCGCATGCGGTTGTGAACCTAACTGCATAGGCAGACCGCCGAGCCCCGTCGATCGCACCCCCTCCTCGAGTCGGCGAACAAGAGCTCGTACCGGTTGCAAACGAATGCCCGCTCCGGCGGGCATTCGTTTTTTGCGAGGCATTGAAGTTCAAGCCGAGGCGCCGGAGGCGAAGGCGGACTGCTTGGCGTTTCCAAATCCTTCAACCAAAACGGAACAACGGCGTGAGGCGCATAGCGATCGCTCGCAAGCGGTAGCGCAGCGGGCAGGCCCGAGCCCACGCCCAGCCGTATGGACAGCTCGAAGCGAATCTGCGATACCCCGCACCCGCACGCCGCTTGGGCGCCGCGCCTGCATTATCGACTTCCTCTTTTGGGGTATATTGCACATAAGAACACACCAAGGAGGCTTACATTGGCTGACTTCATCCTAAGCTGCTGCTCGACCGCCGACCTGACCGCCGAGCAGCTCGACGCCCGCAACATCAAGGTGATGCCGTTCCACTTCACGCTGGGCGATACCCAATATCTGGACGATCTGGGCAAGACCATCGGCTACGAGGAGTTCTACGCTCGCATGGCGCAGGGCGAAATGACGATGACCTCGCAACCCAACGCCGAAGAGTACATCGAGCATGCGGAACCCTACCTCAAGGCGGGCAAGGATATCCTGCACTTGACCCTTTCATCAGGCATTTCGGGCGCCCTTAACTCCGCGACCATCGCCGCGGGGCGCCTGCGCGAGATGTACCCCGAGCGCAAGATCATCGTGGTCGACTCACTATCCGCAAGCTCGGGCTACGGTCTTTTGATGGACAAGCTCGCCGACCTGCGCGATGAAGGCATGGGCATCGACCAGCTCGCCGCCTGGGCCGAGGAGAACAGGCTGCGCGTTAACCACTGGTTCTTCAGCACCGACCTTACCTATTTCGTGCGCGGCGGCCGCGTGTCCCCGGTTTCCGGCTTCGTCGGCAATGCGCTGCGCATCTGCCCCTTGCTCAACGTCGATTACGAGGGCAAGCTCATCCCTCGCGAGAAGATTCGCTCCAAAAAGAAGACGATGAAGCGCACCGTTGAAGTGATGCTCGAGCGCGCCGACGGGGGCGCCGCCTACGACGGCAAGGTATTCATCGCCAACGCCGCCTGCGCCGAGGATGCCGAGCATCTGGCGCAGCTCATTACCGAGGCGATGCCCGGCACCAAAGGCAAGATCACCATCAACAGCATCGGCACCACCATCGGCTCGCACACGGGCCCCGGCACCGTTGCCTTGTTCTTCTGGGGCAAGAAGCGCGAAGACTAAGCACCGAAGCTGGCTCGCACAGGACGCCTCGGTTGCACGTTTGACGGCATGCCACCGACAACCGCAACGAACAAGAAGCGCCAACAACGAAAAACGCCTCCCCTTCCTGAAATGGAAAGGGAGGCGTTTCGCATGTTCGCCCATGCCATGCGCTTGAGAGGCGAACGAACGCTAAGCTAACTTGAGCTCGACAGACTCAAGCGCAAAGGTTCAGCTCCAAGCAAGCCGCAGCTCAGCTACCGGCGCCTTGCAGCTGCGAGCACTGTCGCAGGCAAAACGCCCGCAAGGCTATTTCATAGGAACGATAACGGTGGGGATGAGCAGGTTGTTCAGAACGCTGTAGGTGGTAGATCCGAACATCGCACGACCAAGCGCACCGTAGGAATGCGTGCCCAGGACGAGCATGTTGTTGTGACGCGTGGCACCCAAAATGGCACGTGCGGTGGAAGAGCTTTCCTCGCACACGCCCTTGACCTCGAGCCCGGGGTTCTCGGCTTTAAGGTCGGCCACCAGCTTGTCGAGCGTGTTCTGGAATTGCTCGCCCACAGGAGCGATGCCGCCGCCCATGATCTCGGCAGGACGCTGCAGGAAAGCGGGCAAGCCCCAGCCGGAAACAAGCTTCAGGCGCTGCTTGGTGGCAAGAGCGCGCTGAACGCCGTACTGGATGGCCTGGGTAGCCGACTTGTCGGGGCCGATGCCCACGGCAATTCCCTCGCCGGCGTTCTCGGGGCGCCAGTCGCTCGGAATAACCGCAGTGGGGACGCTCGCCATAACCGAGACCTTCAAACCCGTTGCGTTGCCGAAGGCACGCCCACCGGCAAAGCCATGATGCGAGCCCACAACGATGATGTCGTGATCGATCGATTCATCAACCAAGCACTCGACAACGGAGCCGATGACGATTTTGGTGTTCACGCACACGTCCGGGTACTTGGTTTTGATGTACTCGACCACATCGTCGAGCGATTCCTGTGCAGCGCGGCTGAAGGTTTCGGAATCGAAGCCCAAGCCGGCTGCGGTAACGGGGTCGACGACGCTGAAAAGCGAGACGACGCCCCCGGTTAGATTGGCCTGATAGGCCGACCAATGAGCAGCGCGCTTACCCTGAACGCTGCCATCGATGCCAACAAGATAACGAGTCATAAGACCGAAATCCTTTCTTTAGGGAAGGTGAGCAAGATGCGCCGCCCTTAGTGCACGGCAACGCGAGCCGCAGCCGTCGTCAGTGGAACACGGGAATCATGAGCCACAGCGCGAAGAGCACGATTGCCACGCAGGCGCTGAAGCACAGGACCGAGACGATCCGATAGCCAAGGTGCGCGTTGCCAGCGCTGTCGAGAGTGCCGGCCGCCCACAGGCGCAATCCCGAAGCGTAGAGCACACCGATTGCCCCGGCCACGCCAACGGCAACAGCCAACACAACGACGAAGTTCATTAAGACATCCATGTTTTCTCCTTTTAGGCTGCTTGGCCAACGGGGGCGTTGGTCTGGGTTGCGATGGGATTGAGCCTAACGTCCTTGCTGTCGTTGACGTTAGTTGCGGTAACGGGGTTCCTGCGGGACAGGCGGAAGATAACCAGCGCCAGAAGCAGGAAGGCGATGAACAGGCCGATGGTTCCGTACATGCCGAACTTGGTGATGGCACAGGCGATGGCACCGATCACGCCGGCGCAGGGGAAGGTGATGAACCAGGTCACGAGCATACGAGCGGCGGTAGCCCAGGAAACCTCGTTGCCCTTCTTGCCCAAGCCGGAGCCGATGATGGAGCCGGAGCACACCTGCGTGGTGGAAAGCGCGAAGCCCAAGTGAGACGAAACCAAGATGGTGGTGGCGGAAGCTGCCTCGGCGGCGAAGCCCTGAGGTGTGGTGATCTCGGTCAGACCCTTGCCCAGGGTGCGGATGACGCGCCAACCGCCCATATAGGTGCCAAGCGCGATGGCCAGGCCGCATACTGCGACAACCCAAAGCTGCGGGCCGGTGCCGGAGGTCTGCAGGCCGGTGGAAATCAGGGTAAGGGTGATGATGCCCATGGTCTTCTGAGCGTCGTTGGTGCCGTGAGAAAGGGCAACCAGGCAAGCGGTGATGGTCTGGCCGTGGCGGAAGCCGTCGATCATCTGCTTCTCGTCCATCTTGCGAACGACGAAGAATATCAACTTGCACGCCACGAAGGCTGCCAAACCGGCGACGATGGGCGAAACCAGCGCGGGGATCAAAATCTTCGAGACGACCACGCCGAAGTTCACGCCCTCAACGCCCGCGCCGATGATGACGGCGCCAACCAGGCCGCCGAACAGGGCATGGGAAGAAGACGAGGGCAGGCCGACCAGCCATGTGATCAAGTTCCACAGGATGGCGCCTATCAAGCCCGCCAAGATGAACTCCGCACCGATTGATACGGCTTCCTCGTTGATCAAACCGCCCGAGATGGTCTTGGCAACCTCGGTGGAGAGGAATGCACCCACAAGGTTAAGGGTGCCCGCGGCGATGACCGCGGTCTTGGGCTTAAGCGCGCCCGTTGCGATGGAGGTAGCCATGGCATTTGCGGTGTCATGGAATCCATTCGTGAAGTCAAACGTCAGAGCAACGACGATAACGAGCCCGACGATGACCAAAGTGGCAATGTCCATTTTCGTTCCTTTTTCCTAGATAACAACTCGGACAACTTTAGGAGGGCAAGGTCAGAGCTTTTCGATACCAACGAAAAGGAACGGCAAAGTCGGCACGCGCTTTGCAAAGAAATCTTTACAAATGAATTTTTGGTGGTTTACCTGGACTTATAAAAGAAGCTAGCAAGGGAAGGTGACGGTGAATTTCGCGCCGCCGCCGGGGGCATCCCCCACCGTCACGGTTCCGCCGAGCGAGGCGACCGAGTGCTTCACGATGGCAAGGCCCAGGCCCGTGCCGCCCGTTTCGCGCGAATGGCTGGCGTCCACACGGTAGAAGCGCTCGAAAATGCGCTCGCGATATTCCTCGGGGATGCCCTTGCCTTGGTCGGACACGGTGAACACTGCCTCGTCCTTAGCCTTGCGCAGGTCAACGCTCACCACTCCGCCATCGCGGTTGTAGCGCACGGCGTTATCGATGAGGTTGTATACAAGCTGCTGCGCCAAGGACTCGGCGCCGTAAATCACAAGGCCTTCCTCGATGTTCACGGAGAAGCTGATCCGGCGCTCGGAGGCGGTGGACTCGAGCCTAGATATGACGTTGCGGCACACGCCCGACAAATCGATGGGGTCGTGGCTTTGGTCGCCCTGCTCGTCCAGGCGAGACAAGGTTAAAACGTCGTCTATCAAGCCGCGCATGTGGGCGGCCTCCTTGCGGATAAGCGCCGCAAAACGCGCATTGTCCTCGGGTTTGGTTGCGCCGTACTCCATCAGCTCGGCATAGCCGCCAATCACCTGCAAGGGCGTTTTCATCTCGTGGCTCACGTTGCCCGTGAACTCACGGCGCGCCTCAACCGCGCGCTCCAGCTCGGCATTCTGTCGCTTAAGCTCGCGGCGCTGCTCGTCAACGCGGTAGAGCATCGGGCGCATTTCCTCGTAAACGTCGTTGTCGAGCGGATTGGTAAGGTCAACTTCTTTAAGCGGGCGCGTAATGCGGCGGGTGAGCAGACGCGATAACGCGAAAGACAAACAAATGATGATTCCGAGGCAAATCCCCAGCTGAAGCGTCATGCCGCTCAGGAAGGAACCCATCGAGGTGCGCGTTTCGGCCAGACGGAGCACCATGCCGTCGTCAAGGCTCACCGCTGCATACAGGGTATCGCTACCGATGGTTTCGGAACGGCGCATCAAGCTCGCCGTGCCCGATTCCTGAGCTTCGATGAATTCCTCACGCTGGGAGTGGTTTTCCATGGTGGAGGCGTTTGCCCAGTTGTCGTACAGGACGGTGCCGTCCTTTTGAATCAAGGTCACGCGCAGGTCGGCCAAGGGATAGCCCTGCAAGGATTCCTCAATCTCGGCAGCCGATTTGCCTTTAAGGAGCTTGGCACAGGATTCCGTCTGAGCAAGAAGGGTGCTTTCAGCCTCGTTTTCGTAGGAGGAAAAGGAGGCGAAGGTGGCCGCAAGGGTCGATAGCGCCATCACCGCAAACGAGATTGCGAACAAGACCACGAAGATCTTGCTGAAAAGGGTGTTGCGGCGCAGGAATTCCATTTAAGCCTCGAAGGCTTTGATGCGATAGCCGACCCCGCGAACCGTCTGAATGTAGTCGCCGGCGCCCTCGCTTGCCTGGTTGAGCTTGCGGCGTAGGGTCTGCACGTGGGCGTCGACCGTGCGCGTCTCCCCCACAAACGAGGTGTTCCACACGTCTTCGAGCAGCTGAGCACGCGAAAGGGCGCGGCCCTGGTTGGCCATAAGGGTATGCAGGAGCTCGAACTCCTTGGGGGTAAGGTCCAAAAGCTCGCCTGCCGACCATGCCTCGTGAGCCGATTCGTCCAGGCGGACGACGCCGCATTGCAGCACGCGGCCCTCTACCTGGTCGTTGAAATTGGCGCGACGCAAAAGCGCGTTGCAGCGACTGACCAGCTCCATCATGCCGAAGGGCTTGGCCAGGTAATCGTCGGCGCCGGCATCAAGACCCTGCACCTTGTCGAACTCGGTGCCCTTGGCGGTGAGCATCATGATG
Organism: Oscillospiraceae bacterium; assembly: GCA_963635145.1. Taxonomy (GTDB): domain Bacteria; phylum Actinomycetota; class Coriobacteriia; order Coriobacteriales; family Eggerthellaceae; genus Anaerotardibacter. The sequence continues at coordinate 3,380 of CAVHFE010000008.1, read as the reverse complement.
GGCAGCTGCGCGGTGCGACGATCGGCGCGCAGCTCGCGCAGAAGCGTCATGCCATCGGTGCCGGGCATCATGATGTCAAGCAAGATGAGGTCGGGCAGCTCGGTGGTCAGCGCAGCGCGAAACGAAGAGGCCTCGGCAAAGCCCTTGGCCTCCAAACCTGCCTGCTTGAGCGCATAGATGGCAAGCTCGCGAACGTTAGTGTCATCTTCAACGTAGTAAATCATGAGTATAAGTTTAGTGCCTTTTCAAGCCAGCTACCAGTTGCCAAAGCCTGCGCCGCACGCTAGGCGAGCTTCTTCATCTTGGAAAGAAGGTAACCCTCGCGCACGCCCGACTTGGCGATTACCGCCGTGTCGATATGCGAGGCGAGCATGATCTCGCGCGCGATAACGCAACCGGGCAGAAAGGTGTGCATGCGGGAGGGGTTGATCTCGAGCATGATGCGCTGCAGAGTGGCCTCGTCGTTTTGGAAGGTGCTCATAATCAGGTTGATGTCGGCGAGCGTTAGAAGGCGCTTGCCCGCAGGCTCGGCGCCCAGCTCGGCTGCGACCTTGCGCGCCATGCGCATGGTGCCGCCGATGCCGCACATCTCGTTTGCGATGGTGAGGTCGGCCGCGCTTTCCTTCAGGGCGCCACGGATGCACGCCGCAACCTTTTCAAGCTCCTCGGTGGTGGGCATAACCTCGTCGACAAACTCATGCCAGGTGGAAAGCGAGCCGTAAGGCAGGCTTTGGCCGAACACATAGTTTTTGCCGTCGATCATGGCAAGCTCGGTGGAACCGCCGCCGATGTCGAAGAACAAACCGGACTCCACGTCCACGGTCTCAAGCGCGCCGCGGACGCTCAGGCGGGCCTCCTCCTTGCCCGAGATGACCTCGATCCTGCAGCAAGTGCGATCTTGGATCGAGGCAACCACCTCGTCGGAGTTCTTGCAGTTGCGGATAGCCGCGGTGGCGAACACGAAATTGCGCTTGCAGCCGACGAGCTCGGCGGTGCGCAGGAGTTTCTTCAGTGCCTTGGAAGCGGCGCGGACGCCGTCCTTGGTCATCATTCCCTCCTCAACGTAGGAGGACAAGCCCACGGTTTCGCGGGCATCAAGGAGCTTCTTGTAGCTGCCGTCGCCGAGCCTTACGAGGTATACGCACAAACGAATTGTGTTCGAGCCCATGTCGACGATGCTCCAGATTTCGGTCTTTGCTGTCATGCAGACCCTTTCATTCTTTTCATTCTTCTTATCCATACGCGCTTAATCTATCTTGCAAACGTCCATTGAACACGAAGAATATGCAAAGAAACGGTAAAGTTCCACAGCCCGAGCAGGAAGGCCGCACCTTGAGGCAAAGAGGAAACCGCGCCGCGATGGGGCAAAACAAAGCAATGCCCTGCCCCAAGCAAAACCACTTGGGGCAGAGCATCAAAGGAAGCGCTAAACGAAGCCGGGTTTCTGCCAAACAGCTGCACGCGGTGCGTGGTGCCGGCAGCTTAGAGCAAGTCGGCGATCTCGTAGATAAGGCGCTCGGACTTTTCCCAGCCCAGGCAGGCATCGGTAATGGATTTGCCGTACACGCCACCGTCAACCGGCTGGTTGCCGTCCTCGATGTAGGACTCGATCATAAAGCCCTTGATCAGACCTTTCAGGCTTTCGTTATAGGTACTGTAATTGAGCACCTCCTTGACGATGCGGGGCTGCTCGAAGGGGTTCTTGCGCGAGTTGCTATGGTTGCAATCGATGACGACGGCCGGGTTGGCCAACTCGGGATGCTCGGCGTAATGGTCGCGCACGCGCAGGATGTCCTCGTAGTGGTAGTTGGGGCGGGCCGAGCCGTACTCGTCGGTGTAGCCGCGCATGATAACGTGCGCGAAGGGGTTGCCCTGCGAGTGCGCCGCCCAACCGCGATAGATGAAATCATGCTGCGACTGCGCCGCAACAACGCTGTTCAGCGTGACGTTAAGGTCGCCCGACGTGGGGTTCTTCATGCCAACGGGGACCTCGATGCCGCTTGAGACCAGACGATGCTCCTGATTTTCGACCGAGCGAGCACCCACGGCAACGTAGCCCAGCAAGTCGTCAAGGTACTTGTAATTTTGCGGGTAAAGCATCTCGTCGGCGCAAGTGAAACCGGTTTCGGCCACGGCGCGCATATGCAGCTCGCGCACGGCGATGATGCCGGCGAAGGCGTCGGGCTTGCCCGTTGGGTCGGGCTGATGAACCAAGCCCTTGTAGCCCTTGCCCGTGGTGCGCGGCTTGTTGGTGTAGATGCGCGGGATAATCATGATTTTGTCTTTGACCTTTTCCTGCACCGGGACAAGGCGGCTCACGTAATCCATGACACTATCCTCGTTGTCGGCGGAGCAGGGGCCGATGATCAGCACGGTGCGCGGGTCCTCGCCGGTGAAAATGCGCTCCAACTCGGCGCGGCGTTTCTCGATGGTCTCGGCCATTTCGTGGGTAAGCGGGTACATCTCCTTGGTTTCCATGGGGATGGGCAGCTTACGGTCAAAAATCATATTCATAACGGGCTCTTTCTATCATGTAGTGTGATAGGTATATCACATTTTGGGATAACCATTTACGAGAAAACGGCGCGCACGCATAAGATTACCCCGGCTTTACAAGGTGCACACATTACGCCGATTTAGTTGCTCTTAGCGCTGAGAGTGGGGCTGGGCTGAGACAGCGTGCCCTCAACGCTTCGAGGTTCCCGCATCAAAAACAACGCGTGCTCGGCTCTCTTCGACGCCCATGGTCAAAGCCCCTTCCTCAACCCTGCGATCGAAATCACGACGCCCGACAACCCTTCAACGCCCCACAACCAAAGCCACTTCCGCAAAGAAAGCCCTGCTGCGTGAGCTCAAGCTCACGCACTTAGCTACACTTATGCAAAACGAAAGGCAGGCAATGAAGAAGACGACGCTGGGATACCTTGAGCATGATAGCCATTGGCTCATGATGCTGCGCAACAAGAAGGAAAACGACCAAAGCGAAGGCAAATGGCTGGGCGTGGGCGGCAAGTTCCTGCCCGACGAGGGCGCGCTCGAGTGCTTCGCGCGCGAGGTGCTGGAGGAAACGGGCTTCACCCTTGAGGCAGCGCACTTCCATGGTGTGGTGCACTTCATCTCCGACACCTGGGAAGACGAGGATATGTACCTCTACACCTCCACCGATTTTAGCTGGACCGATCGCTCAACGGGCAAGCAATGCTTTTCCCACGAGCAAGAGCCTCCCCTGCCCGAATGCAACGAAGGCACGCTTCATTGGATCCCAAAAGAAAAGGTGCTCGGCCTGAACCTCTGGGAAGGCGACCACCTGTTCCTCGAGCGCCTTCTTGGCGAATCCGACTTCGGCGAACTCACCGTCCGCTACGAAGGCGACACCCTGG